>PKWA01000044.1:196-3478 GCA_003131665.1 Acidimicrobiaceae bacterium | reverse complement strand
TTGCGGGCCCGCTCGTCGAGTGATCCGGCACAGCCAACCCAGTAGAGGTATTCCACGTCCTCGGGAATCGGGCCGTCGATGATCGGGACCTCGAAGTCCAGGGCCGCGAGCCAGTCGGTGCGCTTGGAAGCACCCAAACCCCACGGGTCACCCTGGTTCTCGATATTGCGCAGCAGCAAACCAGCTTCGGAGGGAAAACGCGACTCCATCAGCACTTCGTAACGGCGCATGTCAATGATGGCGTCGATGTGCTCGATGTCGACGGGGCACTCATTCACGCAGGCGCCGCACGTGGTGCAGGCCCACAGCACGTCGGGGTCGATGATGTTGGGCACCAGGGCGGTCTGCTCGCCTTCGCCGGTGAGCAGCGGCGTGGCCGAGGCGAACATGTTGTCGCGAAGGCCCATGATCAGGAGTTTCGGGCTGAGAGGCTTGCCGGTCGTCCAGGCCGGACAGACACTCTGGCACCTGCCGCACTCCGTGCACGTCGCTAGGTCCAACATCTGTTTCCAGGTGAAGTCCTCGATCTTGCCGGCGCCAAAGACCGTGTCCTCGCTCACCTGTTCCATATCCATGTTGGGCGTCTTGTCGAGTGCGCCCAGTGCACGGGGTCGACGCGAGACGCCGACGTTAATCGGCGCCAGAAAAATATGCAGGTGCTTGGAGTAGGAAACGAAAACCAGAAAGCCGGCAATAACGGCCACGTTGGCGAGGAGAAACACCGCTTCGAGCACACTGTTCACACCCACGCCCAGCGGACGTAGCCAGGTCGCCACGACGTGACTGGCGAAGGCCCACTTGGACTGGGCGTAGGGAAAGTGGCCGGTGTTGATCTGCGCCGCGCGATAGACCAGCAGCGTCACAATGACCAACGCGATCATGACCAGGACCATCCAGGCCGCCCGAGTGTGACTGCCGTAAAAGCGACTCGCGCGCTCCTTGCGAGCCGGGGCGTTCTTGACGCGGATCATCGCGAAGACGAACAACGACACCAGTACCGCCGTGGCGAAGAAGTCCTCCACGAAGGCCAGCCAATTGCTCTGGCCGATCCAGGGAATGTGAAAACTGCGCTGAAAGAGCGCGCCGTAGGCCTCGAGAATCGTCGTCATCAAAACGGTGAAGCCCCACATCGTGAAAAAGTGCGCCAGTCCCGGCACGGTCCAGCGCAGCAGCTTTCGTTGACCGGCGACCTCGACGACTTCGGCGTCGGCGACTTTTCGAAACCCCTGCCAACGCCGCGGCGCGGGCTGGCCCGCACGGATCAGTCGCGACAGCCAGTAGAAACGACGTCCCGCGACACTAAAGGCGATCACCGTGATCGCGAGTCCGATGAGGATTCGAGCTACCAACGCACGTTCCTCCTTGGTAGAGACATCGCCACTACTTCTTGAAGTTCTCCGAGTAGCGACTCGGGGTAGGGCCACGTTGGCCGCGGTACTTCGAACCGAGTCCCGACGAGCCGTACGGGCGGTCGGCGGACGTGGTCATCTCAAAGAAACTGATTTGGCCAATTTTCATTCCCGGATAGAGCGTGATGGGCAGGTTGGCGACGTTAGACAACTCGAGGGTGATGTGCCCGTCCCACCCGGCGTCGATAAAGCCGGCCGTGGAGTGAATGACGAGGCCGAGGCGTCCGAGCGAGCTCTTGCCGTCGAGGCGACCGACGATGTCGTCGGGCAACCCGACCCGCTCGGTCGTGGAGCCGAGCATGAACTCACCCGGGTGCAATATCATCGGCGCGTCGGGGCCCACGTCAATCAACTCGGTGAGGTCTTCTTGGGCTTCGCGCACGTCGATGACTCGCTGGGAGTGGTTGCGAAAGACACGAAAGTACTGATCGACGTGTAGATCCACCGACGAGGGCTGGACGCAGTCGTCGCCCAGGGGTTCAATGATCAGTCGGCCCTTTTCGAGCGCCTCTTTGATGGACCGATCCGAGAGCACCATTAGAAGGTCACGATAGTCGTTTCACTCGTTTCTTTCCGACGACGGACCTTGGGCGTTTTACGCTCTAGGACAACACCCGGCGGCGAAAGTTTCGTAGTCCGAGCGTCAAAAAGAGCGCGGCGAAACCGATCATCACGGGATAGACCACGTAGAGGTGCATGTGGGGAGCATTCGTAAAGGCCGCGCGCATACCTTCGTTGACGTAGATCAAAGGATTGATCAAGACCAACGTTTGCAGCCAGTGAAATCCGCCGATCTCCACTGGCGCCAGGTGGGTCCATGGGTAGTAGGTGCCTCCAAGAAAGGTGATGGGCAGAATCACAAAACCGAACATCAAGCCGATATTGCGCACCTCGAACGAGGTCCCGAGGACGAGCCCCATCCCCGCCATGGCGACGCACGCGATTGGCACGATCGTGAGAATGATGAGCCAATGCAGCGACAAGTCGGCCTTGACGCCCGCGGCGTGCACGACCGCGGCGATGGGAAAGACGATGAACGCCGCGATCAATCCCTGCACCGCGCCCGAGAGCACCTTGGACATCGCGACCAACCAAATCGGACACGGCGCCTGCACCCGATCTTCGATCTCGCGAGTGAAGCCGAACTCCTGGGCCATGGTGAGCGCGATCGACTGCACGCCCTGGAACATGATTGAGATGCCCACGACGCCCGGGACGAGAACCGTCGCGAAATCCGACGCCCCGCGAGCTCCCGCGCCGCCCACCGCTTGGCCAATCTTCGGAAATACGAAGAGAAAAACGAAGCAGAGCAGGAATGGCTGGATCAACGTGCGCAACACGAACTCGCGAAACGTCTTACGCAGCACGACTAAGTCGCGCAAGATGAGCGCGCCTAACGCGTATCGACTNNCGCGCAACTCCTTGCCGGTCAGATTAATAAAGACCGTCTCCAAGCTCGGCTCGGCTACCGCCAAGTCGAGAATCTGGACGCCAATGTTCTCAGCAACACTCACGACGCGAGGCACGATGCGATCGACACCCTGCACGTCGAGCGAGACCACGTTGTCGACAACCCGCGAACCGACGACGCCCCCAAGTTCTTGCGCGAGGGCCGCCGCGAGCTTTTCACCTTCGCCCGCCACCTTCACGGTGACGATGGTGTCCGCGCCGGTGCTCTGCTTCAGACTGGCGGGCGTGTCGAGCGCCAGGANNTCTTCCATATAGTGCGTCGTCAAGACAACGGTCTGGCCCGACTGATTGAGCTCTTGGAGCATGTCCCAAAGGGCGAGGCGACTCTGGGGATCAAGTCCGGCCGTCGGTTCGTCCATGAAGAGAACCGCCGGCCAATGAAAGATCGCGCGCGCCACCATCA
>PKWA01000044.1:0-178 GCA_003131665.1 Acidimicrobiaceae bacterium | reverse complement strand
ACAGGTTCTCCCACACGGTGAGTTGGCGGTCGAGGGTGTTTTGCTGTGAGACGATGCCCGACACTTGCTTGACCAATGACGGGTGCTTTCGAACATCGACGCCGGCGACGTAGGCGTTGCCCGACGTCGGGACGACCCTGGTGGTCAAGATGCCCGCCGTCGTGGTCTTGCCCGCGCC
>PKWA01000150.1 GCA_003131665.1 Acidimicrobiaceae bacterium | reverse complement strand
CCGGTGGGCTGTGTGCTCGTCGAAGGCGGTGTGATCATTGGCGTCGGGGAGAATCGAAGAGAAGTTGATGGTGATCCGACGGCCCACGCCGAGCTCGTAGCCCTGCGCGGCGCCGCGAGTGCGCGGGGTTTTTGGCGAATGGACGGAGTTACGGCGTACGTCACGCTCGAACCGTGCGTGATGTGCGCGGGCGCACTCTTGAACGCGCGCGTCGCGCGCGTCGTCATCGGGGCCATTGATGAAAAGGCGGGCGCCGTGGGTTCTCGTTACAACCTTCTGTGCGATCCGCGCCTGCTGCATGAGGCATCGGTTACCTACGACGTCTTGGCTGAAGAGTCGAGCCAGTTACTGAATGCGTTCTTTGAGAAGCGCCGAGCCGAATAGTTCGAAACAGATTGACTCGACAGGTGTGATGGCTACGGGTTCGTGCTGCCCATGATCGAGGCGATACCCGTCCAATTGGTGATGCCGAGATCGTTGGCGATGAACTTCGCGAGTCCCGAACCGCCGGAGTCGCCGCCAGTGCCGATGAGTGCGCCATTCGCTCCGAACTGCTTCACACTGACGCCCCCACATCCGGTGGGATCCACAACGACCGTGGCGTAAGGAGCCGTCGCGTTTGGACGGAAGAACTGAAGTGTCATCGACGCGCCGCCGTCGAAAGGGCACGACATGAGGCCCGGTAACTGCACGGGGAGCGCGTTTACCTTGGCGCGGATCGTCTTGATTGTTGAAGAATCGTCGACCTCGACAGTCGTTACCTTGTTCGTTTTGACGTTGAATCCGCGGTTGACGGTCACCACAATTCTCACTGCGCCGGCGGCCACAATCGAGTACGGCGATTTTTGAGGCGTCCACGTCACCGTGGCGTCGACGCGCAGCCCGAGTTGGCCCGTGGGCGTGATCACCATCGAGTACTGGATCTCGGGACTCGGGAGAACTGACGTTCCGTGAAAGGAGAACGACTCGGACTGTTCGTTGTCGGTGCCGGGTCCACTTGAGGAACCCGAGCCGGAGACCTTGCCACCTTTAGGAATCTGGTCCTTCATCAATCCGAGGGCTCGAATTCCTCCAGGGACGAGAAAGAACTCGCTTAAGTCCACTACGTCGGGGTCTCCCGGGGTACTGGGTGCCGATAAGAGCGCCGTGCCGTCCGCGGCGATCCAGTGGGCGAGTCTGGTGGATCCCGCAGGCGGCGTTACCAACGTCAAGAGATGGCGGGCTTCGATGGAGGCCAACGCCGCGCGTTGGCGGTTGCCCGGTCCCAGCGACGAGGCGCTGGCGGGTGGCGACATGGCGAAGGTGGTGACGCTCAGTGCCGCAACGAACGCAACGAGCCAGGAGCAGAGACTCTTTGGGAGCACTTCTTTGAGTTTGTTCATTAACGGGATCACACTGTCTTTCTGTCCAGGTCTCGCTATTACTTACCCGGGTCTCTGGAGGGATGTCACTGGCAAGAAAGTGGACCGTTATTTGCGTCATGGAGATATCAGGGTTTACCCCGATGGTGGGTCCCTAGAGGTTCGCTTAGCCTCTCGGTGTAGTGGTCACTGATTCGTGGGAGAAGATGTCGAAATGAGTGTAATGACGCTTGACGAGTCCTCTCGGACGAATCACTCGGACGGGCCCTGGGCCGTTGAGACTCATGGACTGACGAAGCGGTTCGGTGACAACGTGGCCGTGAACGACGTTGAGCTACTCGTGCCTCGAGGTTGCGCGTTCGGTTACCTGGGTCCAAATGGTGCGGGAAAGACCACGCTCATTCGAGTTCTGCTGGGTTTGACGCGTGCGGACGCCGGGACGATGTCCCTGCTCGGCTACTCGGTACCTCGTCGGCGCGACCAAGCGTTGGCGCGGGTGGGGGCCATTGTCGACGAGCCTCGTTTCCACGGTCACTTGACGGGCCGACAGAACCTTCAGATCCTGGCGGCCGCGCGAGAGCGGGCCGCGCGAGAGCGCATTGACGCTTCGCTCGAACGCGTGGGCATGGCGCATCGAGCGAATGATCGCGTCTCGAAGTATTCGATGGGCATGCGCCAACGTCTCGGGGTCGCCGCCTGCTTGCTCGGCGATCCCCAGTTGCTAATTCTTGATGAACCGATGAACGGGCTCGACCCGGCGGGTATGCACGAGATGCGCGACATGATCCTGTCGCTGGTCGCTGAGGGCCGAACCGTGATGCTCTCCTCGCACCTCTTGGACGAAGTCGAGCGAACGTGCGACGCGGTGGCCATCGTGGATCACGGCAAGGTGATCCGACAAGGTCCGATCGCCGAACTCCTCGCCGGCGCGGCGATGCAAGTCGAGGTGGGATGCTCATCACCCGAGAGGGCCCGATCGATACTGGCCGACACTCCGCTGGGTGCCAACATCGACGTCGAGACCTCGGGGCTGTCGATTCACCTCGCCGCAGGAACGGGGCGCGACGCCATCGCCGAGATCAATCGACGACTGGTCGAAAGCGGCATCGAGGTGTACCGACTCCAAGAGATACAAGTGTCCTTGGAGTCGTGGTTCTTAGAGGTGACGAGTCGACTGGGTGACACCGCATGACGTCCGCGGCCGAAGGCGCAAGCTCTACTAGCGCGGCGCTGGCAACGCGAGGCGGCGAGGTGCACGATCGTCGGGGCTCGTGGTTCCCGACCGGCGCGATGATCGCGACGCGGATAATGGAGCTGCGCAAGCGGCGCGGTCTCATGGCCGCGTTGGTCGTCGTCAACATCGGTATACCCACGATCTTTCTCCTGATTCGATTGATCGCGCACGCCGTGGCGCCGAAGTCCTACGGACCGGCCGGCGGTTACGACATTTTCACCGCACTGGTCGCCGGAGTCATGTACGTCTTTGGCTTCATCGTCGCCGCCACATTGGGCTGCACGGCCGGATCGGTTGACCTCACCGAAGGGATGTTTCGCCACCTCGTTATCACAGGTCGTTCGCGCCTGGCCCTCTATTTCGCGCGAATCCCCGCCGGTCTGGCGATCATCGTGCCCTTGGTGGCGGCGGGCTTCACGATCGTGTGCGCGGTCTGCGTTTTCGCCGCGCCCACCAAACTTGATTATCAAGGTGTCAACAACATTCCCGTCGGGCTCTCCCTGACGGGTTTTGAGAGTTGGGCCGCGAACCACCCGAAGGAAGTGGTCTGCGGACTCCCGTACCGCGGGCCGATTAACTATCCGTGCGATATCAACGGCAAAGGACAGATCCGTTCCAGCGGAGTGATTGTCCTTCCTCCCGGGACTACTCTCCAACGGGTAACCCCAGCGACGCTGAAGGCGGACGCCGTCAAGATCGCCAAGCAGGACTACGCCGACTACTCGAGCTACTTCTTGACCCCGTCTACTTCGCTCATGGTGAAATCCGGCCTCTGGATCGAACTTGAGGCCATCGTCGGTTTCATTGTCGGTCTGGGATTGGCTTCGCTGATGGGTCAACGAACCGTGCCGGTGGTGTTGATGATCGTGCTCGAAATTGTCCTCACTCCGATCTTCTCGATGAATGTCATTGCGCACCTCATAAACGTGCAGAGGGGACTCGTGGGCCTCGCAATGGCCCATCTGGAACCGNNGGCTTCCTCATCCCTTTGGCGGGGGTGGTGGTGGGGCCGGAGTGGCCAGACTCGTTCCAGAGAGCACCACCGTGACGGTGTGCGTGATCGTCGCGTGGCTCGTCGGCTGGACGGCGTTGGGCGCGTGGCGAATGGCAAAACGAGACGCGTAAGCGGCGCTGTTTTCTGTCGTCCTACTGAAGCGCAGCTCGTCGACGGGCGAGGTCTCAATTTCGTGAAAACCCCAGTGGCGGAGGAGGTGGGATTNNTTGAACCCACGGAAGGTTTCCCTTCACACGATTTCCAATCGTGCCGATTCGGCCGCTCTCGCACTCCTCCAAGTCGCGATACTCACGCTACGAAATGAATACCGGCTCGCAAGGCTACCTGAGGTGCGTTCGTTCGTCCTCCGGTAGCCTAGAAACGCCGAGGTTCAAAGCGGTGGTCGGGTCCCGTGCGACGACCTTTCGTGAACCGAGTCAGGGGTGGAAGCCAGCAGCTCTCAGCGAACTGTGTTGGGTGCCACGGATCGCCTGACCATCGCTTTGGACCTCGGCACGTGACGTCACACCGTTAGCATCAAGGCATGCCAGAGGCGAAAGCGACCCCCACGTCACTCGAAGGAGTGACCTCTCTCTATCGCCGCTTTCGACCGGCCCGATTCGCCGAACTTCGCGGTCAAGATCACGTGGTTCGAGCACTGCAAGGCGCGGTGAAGAACGACCGAATCTCGCACGCCTACCTCTTCTCGGGACCGCGAGGAACGGGCAAGACAACGACGGCTCGCATCCTCGCCAAGGCGCTCAACTGCGAGCACCCGCGTGACGGTGACGCCTGCGACGAATGTGATAGCTGCGTCGCGATTACCAAGGGATCCTCACTTGACGTCGTAGAACTCGACGCGGCATCGAACAACGGGGTCGACGACATTCGCGAGATCATTGCGGGCGCCTGGCACGGCACGCCGGGTAGCTGGAAGGTGTACATCTTTGACGAAGTCCACCAGCTCTCAAAGGCGGCGTCAGCGGCATTGCTGAAGACGCTCGAAGAGCCCCCACAACACGTGGTGTTCGTCTTAGCGACGACGGAACCGCACAAGGTCATGCCCACGATTCGTTCGCGCACCCAGCACCTCGAGTTTCGACTTATCAGCGCCGACACGCTGGCCACTTTGCTCCATGACCTGAAGGAGGCGGCAAACCTCGGCGCGGACGACGCCACCATCGAAGCCGCGGTGCGTCTCGGGCGGGGCTCGGCCCGTGACGCACTCAGTGCGCTCGACCAACTGCTCGCGACGGGTTCGATTTCAGAGAGTCAACCGGAGTTCGACGGACTCTTTCACGCCCTGGTCGACGACGACGCCGTCGAAGCGCTGCGCGCGCTCGCGGTGCTCGCGCGAGAAGGTTGGGACCCCGAGCAGCTGGCCGAGAATTTCGCCGGGGAAGTTCGACAGGTCTTCTTACTGCAGGTGGCGCCCGACGTCGCCGACGCCGTCGACGCCGATCGCGAACGATTGATCGCGTGGGGCGAACAGTTGGGACTGGCGCGCAGCGTGCGAATCCTCGAGACCGTTGGGCGAGCGATACGAGAGATGAAGAGCGCCCCGGAGAAGATCGTCATGTTAGAAGTCGCCATGGTGCGCCTCACGAAACCTGAACTTGACAGTTCCTATGAGTCCCTTGACGAGCGACTCACCAAAGTCGAACGCGGCGTCGGGCGAGGGACGTCCACGCCACCGGCCGAGGCGCCACCCGTGCTTCGCCCCATTGGCACGAGGCGTACGCCCGCCCCGGCGCCCCGGCCAGTAGTGACGACGAACGAGAGCGACGTGGACTCGTCCAAGGAGACTCGAAGTGATCCGTCGACGCCCGCCACGTCCAACGCTGGCGACCTGGCGCTCGAAGACGTGCGAGAGCGGTTCTTTGAGCGAGTGGTCCCGCGAACGTCTCGTTCGGCGCAGTTGCTCTTAGGTTCGGCCAACATCGAGTCGTTGGACGGACTGTTGTTGACCATCGCGGTGCCCAGCGAGGAGATGCGCCAAAACACCGAGATCATCGCGCAGGGACTGAAGGGCGCCTTAGAGCACGAGTTCAAGTCGCCGCTGACGATCTATTGGACCGTTGACGCCTCGTTGCTTGATGCGCCCGCACCTCCTCGTCGAACAGTGAGCGTGGTCATACCGGTTGAAGAGGAACCCGACGGCGGCGAAGAGTCGGTGTTGGTCGTCGACTCCGCGGCCGATCACCTCATCACCGAGATGTTCCCAGGCGCCGAAGAGATTTCGTGACTTATCCGCCCGCCCTGCAGGCCGTGGTCGATGAGCTCGGACGTTTTCCGGGTGTCGGACCGAAGTCGGCTCAGCGCATCGCCTTTTGGTTGATGCGCCAGCCCAGCGAGGACGTTGAACGATTGGCCCTGTCGCTTGAGGAGATGAAGTCCAAACTCTCGTTTTGCGAGCGTTGCTGCAACATCGCCGAATCTGGAGGACTCTGTCCCATTTGCGCGGACACCCGGCGCGATCAGACCACGATCTGTGTGGTGGAGAGTCCGCCGGACGTCGTGGCCGTCGAACGTTCAGGCGCTTTTCAAGGGACGTACCACGTCTTGCACGGCGTGTTGAATCCACTCGAGGGCGTGACGCCCGATCGGCTGAAGATCCAAGAGTTGCTGGCGCGACTGCACGGTCCGGTCAAGGAAGTCATCCTCTGTTTCAACTCCAACGTCGAGGGAGATCACACCGCGATGTACCTCAGTCGGCTCCTCCAGGTGCCGGGGCTCGTCGTGTCGCAACCGGCCAGTGGCTTGCCGGTCGGGGGTGACTTGGAGTTCGCCGACGACCTCACGTTGGGGCGGGCCATCGAAGGACGACGCGTACTGAGCGACTAGGGGTTGCGTCGTTGAACGAGCGGTGAAGTTTACGTCCGTCAAGTTTTGCGAGAGACTGGTTTCGTGCGCTACCTCACCATCATCCGCCACGCCAAGGCCGAGAAAGCAACGAAGGATCAGCTCGACTTCGATCGTAAATTGAGTGAGCGAGGTCGCCGTCAGTGTGAACAGTTGCGAGTCTGGTCGAGCGACACGAGCGAACTCGCTCGCTTCGGGCCCACGACGGCCCTCGTCAGTTCGTCGGCGCGTACCAACGAGACGTTCCAACGGGCCTTTGCGGGGACGCCCTTCGCCGGCGAGCGCGTCTTGAGCGAGCTGATCTACAACGGGCAACGACACGTCTCGGCCGAGGATCTACTCATCGATCTGGCGGCGATTGACCCGGTGACGACGTCACTCGCCGTCGTCGCGCACAACCCCACGGTGCTCGAGCTGTTGTGGTTGCTGGTGGATGAACTTCCCGAGTCGCTCCGGGCGGGATTTCCCCTGGGCGGGGCGTACGTTTTGGAGTTACCCGACGATCAACCGATCGGACTCGCTCACTACCCGCTCGTCGCGCAGTACGTGCCCGATTAGATCGAGCGGAGAATCGCGGCGTCGCCCTGTCCGCCGCCGCCGCAGAGCGCGACGGCGGCCACGCCGCCACCGCGGCGCCGTAGTTCCAACAGAGCCGTGAGCACCAGTCGCGTGCCGGACATGCCGACAGGGTGCCCGAGGGCGATAGCCCCACCGTTGACGTTCACCCTGTCTTCGTCGACGCCCAGGTCGTCGCTCGATGCGAGACCCACCGCAGCGAACGCCTCGTTGAGTTCAATGAGATCGAGGCCCTTCACGTCCAGTTGAGCCTTCTTGGCCGCTTGGAAAATGGCGTTGGCCGGTTGGGCCAAGAGCGACGTGTCGGGCCCGGCGACCTGGCCGTAACTCACGAGTTCACCGATCGGCGTGAGACCGAGTTGGGCGCAGCGCTCTTCGGACATCACGAGCACCGCGGCACCGCCGTCCGAGATCTGTGAAGCGTTGCCCGCGGTGATCGTGCCGTCCTTGTCGAACGCCGGGCGCAGCTGACCGAGTGACTCGGCCGTGGTGTCGGCGCGGACCCCTTCGTCGGTGGCGATCATCAGTGGATCACCCTTGCGCTGGGGGACCGCCACGGCAACGATCTCCTCGGCGAACTTGCCCGAAGCGATGGCGGCCGCGGCGAGTTGGTGACTTCGAGCAGAAAACTCGTCTTGTCGGGCGCGGCTGATGCGCCCGTGGTTGTAACGCTCGGTCGCTAGACCCATCGCACACTGATCAAAGGCGCACGTGAGACCATCGAACATCATGGAGTCCACGGCCTTTTGATCACCGATCCGATACCCCGCGCGAGCCCCGGGCAAGAGGTACGGCGCGCCGGTCATCGACTCCATGCCGCCGGCGATGATGATGTCAGCTTCGCCGGCGCGAATCATTAAGTCGGCCAGGTAGATGGTCTGTAAGCCCGAGAGACAGACCTTATTAATAGTGGTGGCGTTCACGGTCATGGGGATGCCGCCCTTCACGGCGGCCTGACGGGCGGTGATCTGACCTTGGCCGGCTTGGATGACCTGGCCCATAAGTACCGCGTCCACGCTGGCCGGATCGACGCCAGTCTTTTCCAAGACGCTCTTGATGGCGGCGCCACCGAGGTCTTGCGCGCTCAACGTGGCGAACACGCCCGAGAGTTTGCCAATAGCGGTACGACTTCCTGCGACGATGACACTGCGTGACATAACAACTCCCTTGTGAGAAGCCCCGTGGGCCACCCCTTAAAACGATAGGCGCTTCTCGAGCACGCCAATCCGAGCGGTCTCGGTAGCGCGGAGCCGAGGATCGAAGGGTCATCGGTGATCGAGTGAAGGTCGAGTGGCCACATAGTTCGAGCGAGTCACCACCGACGCTCCTCGAGCCTTGAAGTAGTTTCGAGACAACCCAAGGCTGGGTATCGTGGTGGGGGCGTAATGAGTGAGTCGGTTCACGAGGTTGCTGACGAGAGTTCGGACATGCTCAGCGCCGGTGTCCTTCGAGGAGACCGATTCGTCTCTCTCGAAGAACTCAATCGCCGAGCGATGAAAGCAGCGACGGGACTTCGTTCGCTCGGCGTGGGCGCCGGTGACACCGTGGCGTTACTACTTCGCAACGACCACGAATTCTTCGAGGCGTCGTTTGCGGCTTCGGCGCTCGGTGCTGCTCCCGTGCCAATCAACTGGCACGGCAGTGCCGAGGAGATTGCCTACGTTCTCCAAGACTGTCAAACCAGCGTGCTCGTGGTGCACGCCGACCTCTTGGCGCGAGTGCGCCACGTCATGCCCCCTGGCATCACGGTCCTGGGAGTCGAAACGCCCGAGAGCATCGTGAAGAGTTTCTCCCTTACCCCGTCTGACTCGCACCTTCCTACTGACGTCACTTCATGGTCGACGTGGCTGGAGGGATTCGAGCCGCTTGCCCAACTTCACGACGCGGAGCCTTGGTCGATGATCTACACCTCGGGTACGACCGGTCACCCAAAGGGCGTGCGTCGACTGCCAGGTACGCAAGAGACGTCAGAGGGCGTCAACTATCTGATCGAGTCGGCCGGGTACTTTGGAATCTGGCCCGAGATGCGAACCGTGATCTGCGGGCCCATGTACCACTCGGCCCCCTTCGCCTTCGCGACCCTCGCCGCGCGCTCGTACAACGGTCTGCTGGTCATCCAAGATCGCTTTGATCCCGAGGAGCTCTTGGCGCTCATTGAACGGCACCGAATCACCTCGATGTACATGGTGCCGACCATGTTCGTTCGACTTCTGCGATTGCCCGAAGAAGTGCGGTTCCGTTACGATCTCTCGTCGTTGGCCCACGTCTCTCATACCGCAGCCCCCTGTCCGCCCGACGTCAAACGGGCGTTGATCGAGTGGTGGGGCCCGATCATCTCTGAACTCTACGGCAGTACCGAGGTCGCTTTCATCGCGGGCTGCACAAGCGAGGAGTGGCTGGCCCATCCGGGCACGGTCGGACGACCACTGGCGAGCTGCGAGGTTCGCGTCTTCGGCGAGGACGGCGTGGAGTTGGCGACGGGCGAGTCCGGTGAAGTGTTCGTGCGCGCGAAAGCCACCACTGACTTCACGTATCACAACAAGGCCGAAGCCCGCGCCGAGGTGGAGCGCGACGGGCTCATCACCTGCGGTGACGTCGGATTCCTCGACGAAGATGGTTTTCTCTATCTCTGTGATCGTGTGCGCGACATGATCATCTCGGGTGGGGTCAATATCTACCCCATCGAGATTGAAGCCTGTCTGCTCAAACTGCCCGGGGTCGCCGACTGTGCGGTCTTCGGTATTCCCGATGCCGAATACGGCGAGTCCATTGCCGCGGCGATCAAGTTAGAGCCCGGGGTCTCTTTGAGCATGAGCGATATCCAAGCGCACGTTCGAGGGCATCTGGCCAGTTTCAAGGTGCCGAAGGTGGTGACGTTTCACGACTCGTTGCCGAGGGAGGACTCCGGCAAAATGTTCAAGCGAAAACTGCGAGCGCCGTACTGGGAAGACGCGGGACGATCCATTTGACGCGGCGTTGACGTCGCCGTAGATTGCCCGAAGATGTAACGCCGCAGTGGAGTGAATCAAGCTCAACACTCTGGCCACTAGCCTCGCGCAGATGAGTGAGATTCTTGAGGCCGTGGTGGCGGGGGCGTCACCGGAAACCTTGGCGTCAATCGCCATGCCCGAGACGTATCGGGCGGTGTTCGTTCGCCGCGACGAGCAGAGCATGTACGAAGGCGTGGCGAGCAAGGATAAGGATCCCCGTCGAATGCTGCACGTGGGCGAGGTTCCCGTTCCCGAACTGGCGCCCGACGAAGTCTTCTTGGCGGTCATGGCGTCGTCGATCAATTTCAATACGGTCTGGACCAGTATCTTCGANNGAGCCGCTGCCGACGTTCGGCTTTCTCGACCGGATGGCGAAGGAGTCGATCTGGGGCCAACGCCACGCGCTGGACTACCACGTCGTCGGTTCGGACGCCGCGGGCGTGATCGTGCGCACGGGCTCGGCGGTACGAAATTGGAAGGTGGGCGACAGCGTCACCGTGCACTGCAACTACGTAGACGACCAGGACCCGAGCAGCCACGACGACTCGATGATGTCGAATAATCAGCGCATCTGGGGATTCGNNNTACCGGATGTTGGTCTCGAGAAACGGCGCGCCCGTCACCCAAGGCGACCGCGTGCTGATCTGGGGGGCGTCGGGGGGCCTGGGTTCGTTTGCCGTCCAACACGTCTTGAACTCCGGTGGTGTGCCCATCGGGGTGGTGTCGAGTGAGTCCAAGGTCGCGGCGCTTCACGAACTGGGTTGTGAGTTCGTCATCAACCGTGAAGAGAAGAACTACCAGTTCTGGAAGGACGAGCACAC
>PKWA01000157.1 GCA_003131665.1 Acidimicrobiaceae bacterium | reverse complement strand
ACCACCACCACAACCACGACAACCACGACCACAACCATTCCACCCACCACCACGACCACCGTCGACCGGAATGTGGTGCCGACTCTCACGTGCATTACGCCGGGCGACGGTAACAGCTACACCGCGTACTTTGGCTACTCGAACGCCGGAAGCGCCGTGAGTTACCCTGACGGAAGTTCCAATGAGATTGAGCCCCCAAAGTATGACGGCGGGCAACCGACGAGTTTCATCTCCGGCATCGTGACGAACTCTTTTAGGGTGTCGGTGAACAATGGATCGGTGACTTGGAGCGTGTCGGGTCGGTCCGTGACGGCGTCGCCGGATAGCACGACGTGTTCGGGTTCGTCACTACCGGTAGATCCCCTGGGCCTCAGTCTGGTCATCGCGATCGCGCTCGGCGTTGTCTTTGGTGTTGTCGTGATACGTCGCACCGCGAGAAGGAAGGGAACACTATGACCGTCAAGAGCGTGCTCGCCATTGGAAGTCACCCCGACGACGTGGAGTTGGGCTGCGCCGGCGCGCTGTCGGCGCATCGTGCGATGGGTCATTCGACCAGCATGTTGGTCATGTCTGGCGGCGAGCAGTCGAGAAACTACTTGGGCAATCTGCGTCAACTTGAACAAGAGGCGTCGGCCAAGAGTTTGGGTGCTTCGCTCTACTGGGGCGGTTTCGTGGACTGCGGGATTCCCGACGATCACACCACGATCGACCGGATTGAGGCAGTCATGGATGCGGTGCGACCGGACGTCATCTACGTGCACGCGCCCGATGACGCACATCAAGATCATCGAATCGTGGCCGCGGCTGCGGTGTCGGCCGGTCGGCGCACGAGTCGAATTCTTTACTATCAATCGCCGTCGACCACTCGATTTGAGCCAACAGTGTTCATTGACATCAGTGACCATCTCGGCGCCAAACTCTCGGCCCTCGCGTGCCACAAATCTCAGGTCAACGCGGAGTCGGTCCAACTCGACGCGATCGCGGCGTCCGCTCGCCACTGGGGAGCGTTCGCGCGCGTGGTCTTGGCCGAGGCGTTTGTACCGGTGCGCTTTGTCTGGGACATGGGTTCGCCCCGGTCGATCTTGGACGACTACATTGACGTGCACGCTTCGGCCGAGGAGATCCTGCAGCGGCTGACCACGACGGGTTAGCACTCTCCGAATGAAGCGCGACGTAGACCCGAAATCATCCGGTCGACCCCAAAGTCACTTCGTTGCGGTACTGATCTACGCAGCAATCACGGCGGGATTCATTGCCTATTTTGGCCTAGGTCGAACTGCGGCCTTCATGGCGTGGGGCTTGATGGTCGTGTTCTTCTTCTTCTTTGTTCGTCATTTGGGCTTTGCAATCTCCGCCGCGCGCTGGGTCGAAAAGGACCTCTACGCCGCGGACGTGGGTTTGAGCGACTACGTGCCTACCGTCGCGGTATTTGTGGGGTGCAAGGACGAAGTCTTGGTGGTCGACAAGCTCGTGCGAGCCCTCTTTCGACTGGACTATCCCACGGAGAGTTTGCAACTGATAATTGTCGACGATGGCTCGAGTGACGGTACTGGAGAAAAGCTCGACTACTGGGCGGAGCTGGACGGCCGCTTGACCGTCGTGCACCGTCCCTCGGGCGCCGGAGGCGGCAAGTCTGGCGCGTTGAACGCGGCGCTTGAACTCGTCGACGCCGAGATTATCTGTGTGTTCGACGCCGACCACGAACCGGCCGGCGACGTGATTCGTCGCCTGGTGCGACACTTCTTGGACGAGAGAGTCGACTGCGTGATGGGTCGTTGCGTCATTAGAAACGGTAACGAGAGCCAGCTCGCAGGCGTGGTCTTCATCGACTTTCTCTCCGGATACCTCGTCAACGAGTATGGCCGCCAGGCCCTCTACGAACTCCCGGCCTACGGCGGGGCTAACTGCGCTGTTCGACGTTCAACGTTGGTCCGCTTGGGCGGCTGGAACACCGAGACCGTCACCGAAGACACCGACCTCACGATCCGGGTGCTGTTAGCCGGCGGGCGAGTTCGCTACGACCCGACGGCCGTCGACTTCGAAGAGGCCGTACTCGTCGCGCGCCGCTTTTGGAAGCAGCGCTACCGTTGGGCGCGCGGTCACCAAAAGTGCACGCGCGACTACCTGATTCCCACGTTGCGCAGCCCCAACCTGAGTTGGGGCGAGAAGGCCGAGTTCGTGATGTTCCTCTTCATCTATCACATACCGGTTCTTTCGGGACTGGGCATCGTGCTCACCGCCGCGCGGCTCTTTGGTATCGGCAACATCCCTGCGGTCGCCCTCTTACCTCTCACGTTGTTGTTGTTCCTCGGCCCCTTGGCCGAACTTACGGTGGGCTTGTTGCTGGGTCGGGTCGAACGGCGCGGCGCGTGGCACTTGATCGGCTTCTTGCCGAGTTTTACGCTGTCGATCGTCATTACCACGTGGGCGTACGTCGACGGCATGCTGGGGCGACCGTACTCGTGGGTGAAGACCACCCGCTCAGGCCAGGTGGCGTCGCACTACTCGGTGACGACCATCGTCAATAATCCTCAACAACTTCGCCGCACCAGCGACGCGGCCCGCGTGGACACCAAGACCAGCGAAGGCGCCATGATGGCCACCACCGGTTTGCTCATACGCTCGGGCGGCCTCNNCGGCCTCGAAGAGACCAGTGCGGTGGGTACGCGAACGTTCGCTCGACCCAAGGCGAACTAGCGCGGTGAACACGACGTTTGATCCCCAAACGCGCGCCGACGTCGACCGCGGAGCGTTGACGCGTGCGGGCACTCGGCGGCGTCGTTGGTCGGTACTTGCCGAACTGTGGGCGTTGACCATCGGTTACCTCGTACTTTTTGAGACCCTCATCGGGCCGATGCGCCGCTTCGAGTTGGACTCTCTCGCTTGGCTGTTTCGGCTCTTTGGCGTGGGAGGCGTCACCGCTGCCGTTGGCGACAATCTGCTCATTGCCTCGCCGGGCCATCGGCCAATCCTGGCGTTCATCTCACCCTCGTGTTCTTCGCTCATGGGCATCCTCGCGCTAGGGACCCTCGCCGTCGCCGTGCTTCGGGGACGGCGAGGTCACACGGTGGTGGCCTACGTCGTCTCGGCCGTGGCGCTTTTTGTCCTAAATCTCGGACGAATGGCCGCGTCGTGCGTCGCCGGGCTCTGGTTCGGGCGTGGGGCCCTGTTGTTGTTTCACGACTGGGTGGGCACGGTGTGGAACTTCGTCGCGACGTTGCTGGGATTCTTGCTGCTTTTGTATCTCACCCTGCCGTCGGCCGATCGCGCTGAGCAAGATCGCTACGGCCGCCACATCGCGCGCCGACCCGAGTCCTGGACACACGCGGGTCTGGGGTACCGCGTGCCGGCGGTGCAGCGAGTGCGGGCCAATCGCCGGTCGTGGACGGGTTGGCTGATTCGCTACTTTTTGCCCGCGTCAACGCGCCGATGGCTGGCTCGGCGCCGTGAGTCAGATCGCATTGATTTTCGTATTGGCTTTCTCAACGTAGACCAGCGTCGCGCGGCGATAGCCGAGCTGTCCGCGAATGGCTTAGAGCCACAAGGAGCGTCGCTCATGGCGCTGGCGGTCTTTGAAGAGGACGCGTCCGTGCTCGACGCGTTGGCGAGGGCGGTTTTTAGCCACGCGAATGATCACGTGACGAGCGACCGGGCCGTATCTCTGCTGCTGTGGTGTCGAGCCTGGTCATCGCGTAGAGAGATCGAGGGCGTCGGCCCCTTGCCACCGATCGGCACGCTCGTGCTCGAGCGCTTTCGTCCCGGGCCCCTTGCTCGACGACGAGAGAGAAAGTGTCAGCGACTCTTGCAGAGTACGACCGATAGATCCTCTGACAGGATTCGACTGGTCACCCAGCTCGGGGATCAGGGTCTTGCGTATCACGCGTGCTCGTTACTCAGTATCGCAGCGAGCGAGGAGGACGACTACGTCATCCAAGCCCTCGTCGAAGCGATCGCCAAGCGTCAATGGGAGCCAGTCTCGAACCAGGGTGTGGCGGCGCTGCGACTATGGGCGCGGGCGTGGCTCTTGTCTCATCGACTCGAGGTGTTATCGGTACCCGAACTCAACGTCCCCTCGCCCGTTGAGCCCGAGCGTGCGGACTCCAAGCGGCAACGGCGCCTTGACAAGCAACTGGTGACGGAGAAGTCGTTCGAGACACGGTACGTCGGAGGTATCGGACGCGGGGGACCCTTCCGGGTCGCGGTCAGCGGAGCCGGGGGGCCGGCCGGCGTGGCCGTCATACGTGCCCTTCTTCGGGCGGGTCACGAGGTCGTGGCCCTCGACGCTGATCCCTCGGCCGCGGGTTTTCAGCTTCCCGGTGTTCGTTTCGGCGTGGTACCGCGTTTTGACGACGACTCCTACGCCAACGTACTCACGTCACTCGTCGAGACCACGAACGTGCAAGCGCTTATCTGCACGGTGGCCGAGGAGTACGCGCCGCTCACTGCGGTCGCCTCGACGCTAAGTGATCTCGGTTGTAGGACGTGGATTCCTGAACTTGAGGCGGTGGAACGGTGCCTGGACAAAGGCGCGTTCGCCTTCGCGATGGAAGAGTACGGCATTGCGCATACCGCGACAGCGACGACGCCGCGAGCCAGTCGGCGCTTACCAGGTCCGTGGATCGTCAAGCCTCGTCGAGGACGGGGGAGTCGTGGCTTTGCTTTCATCGACAACGCTCGGGATCTGCGTCGAACTTTGCGCCGAGACAAAGAACTCCTCGCGCAGTCGCGCCTGGTTGGCGAAGAGTTCACGGCCGATGTCTTGGTCGATCGAAACGGTCAGGTCGTCACGTGTGTGCCCCGATGGCGTCTCGAGACGCGCGGCGGAATCTCCGTCAAGGGACTGACATTCGATTCGCCGGAAGTGACGCGAGTGTGCGCCGAGGTGGTGGCCGCGACCGGTATCACCGGTCCGCTCAACATTCAAGGCATGGTCAACTCGTCGGGCACGGTGTCGGTCATCGAACTCAATCCCCGGTTCTCCGGTGGTCTGCCACTGACGCTGGCGGCGGGCGCGGACGTCGTGGGCGCGTACCTTCAGGCCATTCTCGAACCCGAACGGCGCATCGCGCCGCTCTACTTCGACGTCGGTGTACGCATGACCCGGTACTTTGAGGAAATTTTTGAGACGAGTGGTGGATGATGAGTCAGCCAGGAGACATAACAGGAGAAGTCGCTCGCCGTGTGCTCGTGCCCTTTGGCACCCGTCCCGAGATCATCAAGCTCGCGCCCGTCGTGCGGGCGCTGCGAGCGGATGGCCACCACGTGGTCACGATCGACACGGGCCAACACTTTTCATCCAATATGAGTAGTGAGATCGCGAGCGCGCTCGGGCTCAGCGTGGACGTGACCGAAGTTCTCTCGAGTGAGCGCGATGATCGCCTCGGCCAGATTCACGCCAGCGCGACGCGACTGGTGCGTGAATACCAACCCGACGTCGTGCTCGCGTTGGGCGACACCGACACCGTTCCTGCCTACGTGTTGGCGGCGCGTCGAAACTCGGTTCCTTTTGCCCACCTCGAAGCCGGGCTTCGCAGTTTCAACGAGCGAAGCGTCGAAGAGTTAAATCGTCGCGTCGCGAGTGCGGGGTCCTCGATTCACTTTGCGCCAACCGAGCGTTCGCGTAGTTTTCTCCTTCGCGAGGGCATCTCGAGTGAACGGGTCTTCGTCGTGGGTAACTCCGCTATCGACTCGTTGGTGGCGAGTGGATTGGGCCGAGTCCCACTCGACGAGCGTAAGGGCGTGCTGGTCACGGCCCATCGGCCCACCAACGTGGACGACCCGAGCCGACTGCGCCGCTTGACGACACTGATCAACGAGCTCTCACAACAAGTCGGTCCGGTGCTCTTTCCCGTCCATCCCAGGACCGAGCGACAGCTCGAGTTAGCGGGCGCTGACGCTCGACTCTCGAAGGACGTCACTCGCTGTGCACCGCTCGACTACTTCGAGTTCATCGATCACTTGCGCCACGCCCGTCTGGTGGTCACTGATTCGGGCGGCATTCAAGAAGAGGCCGCGTACTTTGGCGTTCCGGTTGTCATTTTGCGTGGTTCAACACCGAGATGGGAAGGAGTAGAGAACGGGTCAGCCGTGCTCGTCGCACTCGCCCATGATGATGGCGTCAGCGACGCGCTCGCCGCGGCCACGCGCCTCACGACCGTTGATTCGCAGTCGCAGGTCGCGGCCCTGATGTGTCCCTACGGCGACGGAACGACCGGCCAGCAGGTGGCCAATATTCTTTCCAGTTCGACGTCCGACGTGCTCTTAACGCTGCTCGAACCCGACTATACGAATGGCGCGCGCCCGTGGTGAGTCGATGGTCGTAATCGAACGGACAGTACGAGGCGTGGTGGTGGATCTCGATGACACGCTCTATCCCCAACGATCATTTCTTGCAGGCGCCGTCGACGCCGCCGCGGCGAGAGCGCAGGATCTGGGATTTGATCGTGTCACCTTTGCCAACGTGTTCACCTCAGTCCTCGAAAGTGGCTCGGACACCGGTCACACGATCGATCTGACCTTGGCGCGACTGGGCTGTTCGACGAGTGACGTTGACGTTGTGCTTGAGTCCCTCGTGGCGTCGTTCAGTAACTATCGCCCACGCTCATTGAGGTGTTATGACGGGGTGATATCGAGCCTTGACGATCTATCGCACCGGACAAAGGTGTCGTGTCTGACTGACGGCAACCCTGATCTCCAGCGCGCGAAAATGAATGCTCTTGGAATTGCGCGCTACT
>PKWA01000046.1 GCA_003131665.1 Acidimicrobiaceae bacterium | reverse complement strand
CGCAGCACCACCCGCAGTACGGGTTGCCGCGATTCCTGCGGCTAAGCCGCCGGCTCCTGCAGCAGCTCCCGCCGTCGCATCATCCAACCACCCGACGGGAGCCATACCCGTTGAGGCTGCCAAGCTTGAGAGCGACGAGGACGCGGAGCAGATCGCGAAGGTAGGGCGGCCTGCCGCGCGCGCCGAGCCCGTATCAGCGGCGCAGGCGGAAGCCCTGAGTCCGGCACTCGGCCCGGGCATCGAAGTATCAGCAACCCCGGACCCGACCGACTACTCGATCGCCAAGGACGACACCATCAAGGTGGCGACGGAAGAGACTCTGGGCCACTACGCGGACTGGCTCGACACCAGCGCCGCGCGCTTGCGCACGATCAATCATCTGACCTTCAAAAAGCCGGTGCTGATCGGACACAAGATCAAGCTTGAATTCGTCAAAGTGTCGCGCGAAGACTTCGAGCAGAAACGCCGCGAATATCATCGCACCGAGCAGGCAAGCTACTTTGCCGCGCACCGCATCGTCGGCACCGAGATCTATCTTGCGCGCCGCGGCGATTCAGGATGGACGGTCACGCAGCACAACTCGGATCTACCGTTGTGGCTGCTGCAGCAATACAACCCCGATCTTGATCTCGCCGAGATGCGGCCCGGCACTCAGATCGTCGTGCCCAAGATTGAAGAGGTCAGTGCCGCGGGGGGTTAGAGCCCCTTGGTTCCGCGCCGGGCAGCAAAAGTCTCGAGCGTGGGAAAGCCTGCAGCATTTTTGGCGCTCTCGGCCATGAAATGCACCATATCCCCGCGAGCGTTCGGGATGTCAAAGGTGATCTGATGTGCGCGTGCCAAACACGCAAGCGTCGCGTCATCGAGCGCGAAGTACCATTGCGCGCCCCAAGGATCAGGGGCGCCATACGGCGGCTCGGCGAGGCCCATGCCCGCGAGACCGCCGGACAGCACGGGCAGCACGGGCAGCGTCACCGGCGTGTCGTCGCAATGAATGATGGGAAGCACTGATGCCGAAACGTCATGCGGCAACAATATCCACAGATACAAGGTGCGCGCGCCCATCTGATCGATCTCAAATGGCCCAAGGTAGGCAAACGCACCGGTGTGGGTGCCAATGTATCCCGAGGTCAATAACTCGAGCGGCTCAGGAATCACGCTGACCGTGGAGCCCGTCTTCGCGTCGAGCTTGTCGTGGACGGTGGGGCCTGGAGATGCGGCGCAGGCGCCGAGCAGCAGGAGGAGAATATTTGCGAAGTGGTTCCGATTCACACGTGTATCTCGATGCCGAGTGATGATTATAGGAACCACCCTGTGATGGATGCACATCGCCTGTGCACCCTGGAGCGCTTATAATCCCGGATAATCATGCAAGTGCTTGTTTAATCTGAAGATGATATCCGTCTCGCGCCTTCTCGTCAGCTTTCTCGCGACAAGCTTTCTCCTCGCGGGCGCGTACGCAGACTCACCCGCTGCGCTCACACGCGTCATGATTCGCTCGAACGAAACGCTGCCGATGGCCGATCGCATCGTGATTCACAAGGCCGCGCGGCGCCTCGACCTTATGCGCGGCTACAGTGTGCTGCGCTCGTATCACGTCGCGCTCGGCTTGAACCCGATCGGACAGAAGCAACGCTCGGGTGACTTCCGCACGCCCGAAGGCACCTACTATCTGGCGCGCCGCAATGCGCGCAGCGACTTCTTCCTTTCCATCCAGGTCTCGTATCCGAACGATGCGGATCTGGCGCTGGCGCGCCGCAATCACTGGCCTACCGGCGGCAGCATCATGATTCACGGCCTGCCCAACACCATGAAGCACCCGCCGCAGTACTACGAAAGTCATGACTGGACGGATGGCTGTATTGCCGTGACCAACGCCGACATGGTGGAGATCTGGCTCCTGACGCCGGATAACACGCCGATCGACATTCGTCCCTGATGCGCGCCGTCGATGAAGGCGCGCTCGCGCAAGCCACCGTCGTCATGTCGGAGTTCGTCGATGCGCGCGTGGGGCCGCGCGGCAGCCTCGAAAATCTCTCGCAGGATGAGATCGGCAAGCTCCTCGACTCGAGCCACGGCGGTCTGTATGCACTCTTTCGCCAGTGCGCGCTCGCCGTCTTGAACAGCGGCGCCGACACGGACAACGCCAAAGAGATTTTCGCCCGCCACCGCGACTTCGAGATCCAGATCGTGCGTCACGCCTGGGGCATCAAGCTCGAGTTGAAGAACGCGCCGGCTTCCGCATTCGTCGATGGCGAGATGATCGTCGGCATCAAGGAGCACCTGTTTGCCGTGCTGCGCGACGTCGTCTATATCTCGAACGAAATCATGGCGAGCGGCCGCTTTGACCTGAACGACTCCACCTGCGTGACGAACGCCGTATTTCAAATCCTGCGCAACGCGCGCCTGCTAGAAGTCAAGGTGGCACCGAATCTCGTCGTCTGCTGGGGAGGGCATTCGATCGGCCGCGAGGAGTACGAATACACGAAGAAAGTGGGCTACGAAATGGGCTTGCGCGGGCTTGATGTGTGCACCGGCTGCGGGCCGGGCGCCATGAAGGGCCCGATGAAGGGCGCCACGATCGGGCACGCGAAGCAGCGCATTGCACGTGGCCGCTATCTCGGCATCACCGAGCCCGGGATCATCGCCGCAGAGCCGCCGAACCCGATCGTAAGCCAGCTTGTGATCATGCCGGACATCGAAAAGCGACTCGAGGCCTTCGTGCGCCTGGCGCACGGCATCGTGGTGTTCCCGGGCGGAGCCGGCACGGCCGAGGAAATCCTCTACCTCGCCGGCATCCTCCTCGATCCTGCCAACGCGGCGCAGCCCCTGCCGGTGGTGTTGACCGGACCGCGCGAGAGCGCCGCCTATTTCGAGCACATTGCCCGCTTCATTCGCGGCACGCTCGGCAAGGAAGCGCTCGAACGCTTCACGGTGATCACCGGCAATCCGGCGGAAGTCGCGCGCCATCTCGCGCGCGGAATAGACACCGTGCGCATGTACCGCAAGCAGCATAACGATTCGTACAATTTCAACTGGCTCCTCTCGGTGGCCCCCGAGTTCCAGCGGCCATTTGAGGTCACGCACGAGTCGATGCGGGCACTTCAATTGAACCGCGACCAACCCATGCACCGTCTGGCCGCGGACCTGCGCCGCGCCTTCTCCGGCATCGTGACGGGCAACGTCAAGGAATACGGCATCAGCGCGATCGAACGCCTGGGGCCCTATGAACTCGCCGGCGATCCTGCCGTCATGGCGCTTCTGGACGACCTGTTATCGGCCTTCGTTGCCCAGAAGCGCATGAAGCTCCCGGGGACCCTGTACCGCCCCTGCTATCGCCTCGTCGCCTGACATAACGTGCGGGCGCCACGAGCCCGTGAACCAGTTCCTGCGGCGCACGCGACGAAGCCGTTAGTCTCGCTAGCAAGCAGATTCAGGAGCGGAAAAAAATGAGTACATCAAACCGGGAGCGCGCCAGTGGCGCCCCGCCCGCAAAGCCGGTGGTTCCAAGGACTGACGCAGCGCCCGCCTTCGCGCAGCCTGCGCCCGATACCTATACGAATTGGCTCGACCGCACGCAACGCGCGCGCGCGCGCCACTCGGCGATCACGCAGAACCTGTATTCGTGGGCGAACTACAAGAACTGGGCCGAGCGCATGCGCACGAGCTGGGACGACGAGAAGAAATAGTCCAGTTCGACTGCGGCTAGCCGGCGACGGCGGCAGCCGGCGCGATCGATCCCGGCTCTTCACTGCGCGCCTTCGGCTTATCGAGCCACTCGACGAGCGGCACCCAGTGCTCTACGTCTTCCCGCGCAATATAACTTTTCATCTCATGCACCCCCAGACCGAGCTCGGCGGCGCGCACATAGTTTTGTGAATCGCGGATCGTCGCCACGATCGGGATCCCGAGTGTTTGCAGAAAGCGGATGAGCGTCTGGTAGACGAGCGTGTTTCTGCGGACGCGATTGGCGATGACGCCGATGCGATCATCCTCGCGGCGCACCTTCGCCACCAGGAGCAGATCGCGGATGCAGCGCGAGCAGGCATGGATGTCGATATCCGANNCGCCGGCACGCGCAGCTGGAAGCTGCGCGTCGTACGACCATCGTTCTCGTAGGCCGCCACCACCTGCACCGGTGCCTGATGGCTCTGGCGCTTGCGCACCCAGCGATAGGATGAACCCTGCGGATCCAGATCCATCAGAACGGGCTTGTGCTGGCGTGATGCGAGATAGCTCGCGAGGTTGATCGCGATGGTCGTCTTGCCCGATCCACCCTTGGGGTTCAGGACGACGATTCTTTGCATGGTGGCCTTATGTATTACGCGAGCGCCGCAAGCCTACGCGCAGCGCAGCAGGCACCGCAAGGTGCATGGTCTGCCTGCGATGAGTGTGAGGTCGAGCACGCCTGATTCCGGGGGTACTCCGTACAGTCCCGTGAACATGGAACGCCTACTTTTTCTGTGGGATGAGATCGACGATTGGGCAGGGGCGGGCCGGCATCTGGCCGCCGCGGCCGCAGCTGAGATCGCAGTCCTCTCCGGACCCCTCCTAAGCGCAAGCTCGGCATTGGCACTGTGGTTCCTGGTGCCGCAGTCCCATATGAACGCCGCACTCCTGGGGCTTACGGCGACATTCTGGGGCAGCTACCGACACCGTTTGCACCCGCGCGCCTAGAAACCCAAGCTTCGGCTTGAAAATCCGCCGCTGACTCCCAAGATCGCGCAACACCACGCGCGATCACGGAATTTCTCATGGCGGACACGCAAAAAGAAACGCACGGCTTTCAGGCCGAAGTGCGCGAGCTCATGAAGCTCATGATTCACTCCCTGTACAGCAACCGGGAGATCTTCCTGCGCGAGCTCATCTCGAACGCCTCGGACGCGAATGACCGCCTGCGCTTTGCGGCGATCGCGCAGCCGTCGCTCCTCGACACCGACTCCGAGCTTTCGATCTGGGTGGATGCCGACGCCACCGCGGGGACCCTCACGATCCGTGACAACGGCATCGGCATGACTCGCGAAGAGGCCATTGCGCACCTCGGCACCATCGCCAAATCCGGCACGGCGGAGTTCTTCCGGGCGCTCTCGGGGGATCAGCAGAAGGACTCGCAGCTCATCGGACAGTTCGGCGTCGGCTTCTATTCCGCCTTCATCGTCGCCGACCGCGTCGAGGTGCTGACGCGCAAGGCAGGCTCCCCCGAGGAGTCGGGCGTGCGCTGGGAATCAGGCGCCGACGGCGAATTCACCGTGGAGTCGATCGTGCGCGCCGAGCGCGGCACCAGCGTCATGCTGCATTTGAAGAGCGACGCCAAGGAGTTCGCGGAGGACTACCGGCTGCGTTCTCTCATCCGCCGCTACTCCGATCACATCGGCTTTCCGGTGTTGATGAAGAAGCCGGGCGAGGCGTCACTCGACTACGAGGTCGTCAATCAGGCGAAAGCCCTGTGGGCGCGGCCGCGCAGCGAGATCACTGACGAGGAATACGCGGAGTTCTACAAGCACATCGCGCACGACTTCACGGCCCCCCTCGCGTGGAGCCACAACCGCGTCGAAGGCAAGCGCGAATACACGAGCCTCCTGTACGTGCCGGCGCGTGCGCCCTTTGATCTCATGCAAAGAGATGCCGCGCGGGGACTTAAGCTCTATGTCAGGCGCGTCTTCATCATGGACGACGCCGAGCAGTTTCTGCCTCTGTACCTGCGATTCATCAAGGGCGTGGTCGACTCCTCCGATCTGCCTTTGAACGTCTCCCGTGAGCTTCTGCAGGAGGATGAGGAGGTCGAGGCCATCAAGAGCGGCCTGACGAAGCGCGTGCTTGACATGCTCGCGCGCCTGGCGCAGGACGAGCCGGAGAAGTACCAGACGTTCTGGAAGGAGTTCGGCGCGGTTCTGAAGGAGGGTATTGCCGAGGACCCGGCGAACCGCGAAAAGCTTCTGCCGCTCCTGCGCTTCGCGAGCACGAATGAGTCGAACAATGAGCCGACCGTGAGTCTCGCCCGCTATATCGAGCGCCTGAAGCCCGGCCAGGAGCGCATCTATTTTGTGATCGCGGAGAGCATCGAGGCGGCACGCTCGAGCCCGTACATCGAGCGCCTGAAGGCGCGCGGCATCGAAGTTCTGCTTCTCGCCGACCGCATCGACGAATGGATCATGGGCCAAGTGGATGCCTTCGAGGGCAAGCGCTTCAAGGATGCCGCGCGCGGCGATCTCGAGTTGGGGTCGCTTGCGAGTGAGACGGACAAGCACGATGCGGATGCGGCCTTGAAGGAGAGCAAGGGTCTTCTGAAGCGAGTGAAGGATGCCTTGGGCGAGCGCGTGCTCGAGGTGCGACCGAGCACGCGGCTCACCGACTCGCCCGCTCTCCTCGTGCTCGGTGAGCACGACCTGCGCACGACCATGCGCCGTGTGCTGGCTGCGGCCGGACAGAAGGCGCCCGAATCCAAGCCCGTGCTCGAGCTCAATGTGACGCATCCGATCGTCAAGTATCTGGACGGCGAGAAGGATGCCGGACAGTTCGCGCAACTGGCGGAACTGCTTTACGATCAGGCGGCGCTCGCCGAAGGCGGGCAGCTGGCGAATCCGGCTGAGTACGTGCAGCGGCTGAATCGCCTGCTGGTCCGGCTCGCGGGCGTTCACGAGGCACAAGCGAGCACACCATGACCGACATCAAGACGGGCAGCGGCGACCCCATCAAAGCAGGACAGACAGCCGTGGTGCATTACACCGGCTGGCTCTACGCCAAAGATGCGGAAGGCAACAAGGGCCAGAAATTCGACAGCTCGCGCGATCGCCACGAGCCCTTTCGCTTCCGCGTCGGCGGCGGGGAAGTGATCAAAGGCTGGGATCAGGGCGTGGCCGGCATGAAGGTCGGCGGACGACGCCGAATCACCATCCCGCCGATGCTGGCGTACGGAAAACGCGGCGCTGGCGGCGTCATCGGCCCCGACGAGACGCTCGTGTTCGTCATCGACCTGCTCAAGGTCACTTAACAGAGCGGCAGAAAGAGAACGAACGTGAGCGAGCTACCCAACCCCGATGGTTCAAGCCCGAAGCGCCAACGCTTTGACGCCGCGCCCGAGATGATCATCGATCCCACCAAGACCTACACCGCGACCATGGTCACGTCCCAAGGCACACTGGAACTGTTCCTTGACGCCCTCGCCGCGCCCGTGGCCGTCAACAGCTTTGTCTTCTTGGCTCGATGGCACTACTTCGACGGCGTGGTCTTTCATCGCATCATTCCCGGTTTCGTCCTTCAAGGCGGCGATCCGACCGGGAGCGGCTCGGGTGGACCGGGCTACCGTTTTCCCGACGAACTGCCCAAACCCGGACGTTACGAACTTGGATCATTGGCCATGGCCAACTCGGGACCCCATACCAACGGCTCACAGTTTTTCGTCATTTCCGGTCCCGACGGGGTGCGGCTACCTCCGTTGTACTCGCACTTCGGCAAAGTCGTGAAAGGTCTGGACGTGGTGGCCGCGATCGATGCGTTGGGTACGCCCTCGGGCAAGCCCCGCGAGAGCGTCGTCATCGAGTCGGTCACCATCACCGAGAGTTAGAGATCAACGACCTCGTGACCACGAGTGACGACCACGTCGTCACTACCTCGATGCCACGTCGTGCCGTCAAAGTGCACCACGCCGCGCGGACCGAGGATGGCTAGGGGGAGTTCGGTTCCCAGCAACGTACGCGCTCGGGTGAGCTGCTCGTCGCTCACGTTGACCCCGATCGCAAGACCCTCGCGATAGCCGAGTCCGTTGGTGGGCGCGCCACCTCGCGGGTCGATCATCACCGCTCCGAGCACCGACGCGCACGAGCCCACCGCTACTAGGCGCGCGGCGTCACGGATCGCCTCGCCCACGGGCGTTCCGAGCCACGCACTCTTGGCGTGCAGGGCCGACCCGTCGCTCAAAACGACGAGATCCGCGCCCCTGAGACGCTCGACGAAGTACGGCTCGAAACTGGCGGTGCGCTCGCCGATCATGAGCGCCTCCACCTTCGCTCCCGACACCTCAAAGAGCGCAGCGAGTTCGACGGCCGCTTCACTCAGTCCCGTAAAGGCCGCACCGGTCGGCACGACGACGACGTCGCCGCCTCGAGAGACCTCAACGAGTTCACCCTTCGCCAGTACCTCGCGCAACGCCTCGAGCGAGCCCACCACCACCGTCGTCACCTGCACTAATCGAGTCTCGCACCCGAAGATACCGACCAGTAACGGTAGTGTTCGCACATGAGCTTTCAAAGGATCGGCGTCGTGGGTTCGGGCATTATGGGTGGCGGCGTCGCGGAAGCCTGCGCCGCGGCGGGCGCCCACGTGACGGTGCGCGCTCGCACCAAGGCCAGCGCCGAGGCCCTCGTGGCCCAGATCGAGCACTCGCTGGCCAAGCAGGTGGAAAAGGGCAAACGCACTACCGATGACGCCGCCGCTCTTCGCCAGCGCATCACGGTCAGCACGAGCCTCGCCGATCTCGCCGACTGTGAACTCGTGATCGAGACGGTGGTGGAGGATCTCGAAGTGAAGATGGAACTCTTTCGCGCGCTCGACGCCGTGGTGAGCCCCAAGGCCATTATCGCGACGTGCACCTCGACCCTGCCGGTGATCGATCTCGCGATGCAGGTCTCACGGCCCGAGCGCGTCTGTGGCGTGCACTTCTTTAACCCCGTGCACACCATGATGCTGGTCGAAGTCGTGCGGCCGATCTGCGCAAGTGACGAGACGATCGAGGCCGTCATCGAATTCGTGTTGGCGTGCGGCAAGGAACCCATCGAAGTCAAGGACCAGGCGGGTTTCATCGTGAACGCCCTGCTCTTTCCCTACCTCAACAACGCCGTTCGACTCCTCGAGCACGGGGTAGCGACCAAAGAGGGCATCGACGCGGCGATGAAGGGCGGTTGTGGGTTCCCGATGGGACCCTTCGCCCTTTTGGACCTGGTCGGTCTCGACACCTCACTCGCGATCCTCGACGCGCTCTACCTTGAGTACGCCGACGCGAACTACGCCCCCGTGCCTCTACTGCGGCGCATGGTGAGCGCAGGACTGTATGGAAGAAAGTCGGGCGAAGGCTTCTACCAGTACGGCCCCTAGCCCTCGACGGGAGTGACGTTGAAAGATCGTGCCAAAGCCTGGGTAATGAGGACCTATTCGGGTCACTCGAACGCCACGAAATCCAACGAGCTCTACCGAGCCAACTTGGCCAAGGGCCAGACCGGCCTCTCGATCGCCTTTGATCTGCCCACCCAGACCGGCTACGACCCGGACGATCCCTGCGCCGAGGGTGAGGTGGGCAAAGTCGGGGTGCCGGTGGCACACCTGGGCCATATGCGCCAGCTCTTCGAGGGTCTCCCCTTAGACGAGATGAATACCTCAATGACCATCAACGCGACGGCCGCGTGGCTGTGGGGTCTCTACCTCGCCCTGGCCGAAGAAGAGGGCATCGACGTGGCCACGCTCCAAGGCACTACCCAAAACGACATCGTCAAGGAGTACTTAAGTCGCGGCACGTACATCTTCGCGCCCGAACCCTCCAAGCGGCTCATCGCCGACATGATCGCCTACGGCATCCACCACGTCGCCAAGTGGAACCCGGTCAACGTCTGCAGCTATCACCTTCAAGAGGCCGGCGCCACGCCGGCCCAGGAGATCGCGTACGCCCTAGCGACGGCGATCGACGTCTTGGACGCGGTGCGAGACTCCGGCAAAGTCGAAGCCGAACTCATGCCCGACGTGGTCGGGCGAATCTCATTCTTCGTCAACGCCGGCGTGCGTTTCATCGAAGAGGTCGCCAAGATGCGCACCTTCACCGCGATGTGGGACGAGATCTGTCGCACCCGCTACGGCGTGGACGATCCGTCGCTGCGTCGCTTTCGCTACGGCGTGCAGGTGAACTCCCTCGGGCTCACCGAACAGCAGCCCGAGAACAACGTGCAGCGGATCGTCCTCGAAATGCTCGGCGTGACCCTGTCGGCCGACGCCAGGGCCCGGGCCATTCAACTGCCCGCATGGAACGAAGCGCTCGGACTCCCACGGCCCTGGGATCAGCAGTGGAGCCTGCGTGTCCAACAGGTCTTGGCCTACGAGAGCGATCTGTTGGAGTACCCCGATATCTTTGCGGGCTCACAGGTCATGGACGCCCTGGTCCACGAGTTGACCGTTGCCGCGCAGGGTGAACTCGACGACGTGCTCGAGCTGGGCGGCGCCTTTAAGGCCATCGACGAACTCAAGAGCCGCTTGGTGGCGAGTCAGACCGCCCGCGTCGAACGCATCGAGTCCGGCGAGCAGGTCGTCGTGGGCGTGAATCGCTTTCTCGAAACGGCCGAATCGCCCCTGACGAACGACTCGTCACTCGAATCGATCATGGTGGTCGACCCAACGATCGAACGAGAGATGATCGAGGACGTGCGAGCGTGGCGCGCCGCACGCGATGAGAGCGCCGTCGAAGCGGCCCTTCGTGAACTGCGCCGAGTCGTCTCGAGTGATGACCCCCGCGACAACGTCATGGTGCCGACCATCGCACTCGCCAAAGCTGGCGGGACCACTGGCGAGTGGGCCAACGCGCTGCGTGACATCTTTGGCGAGTACCGAGCGCCCACCGGCGTGCGCGCGGGCGCCAACACTCGCGGCGCACCGTTCACTAATCTCGTGGCTCGCTCCAAAGCCTTGAGCGAGCAGCGCGGTTCTCCCCCGAGGTTGCTCGTCGCCAAACCGGGCTTGGACGGACACTCCAACGGCGCCGAGCAGANNAGGACGTCGACGTCGTGGGCATATCGGTGTTGTCGGGCTCGCACCTCGCCCTCGTACCCCGGGTCCTACAAGGGCTTCGTGACGCCGGCGTTGACGCCCAGGTGGTCGTGGGAGGCATCGTGCCCGACGACGACGCGCGCGCGCTGCGCGAGCTGGGCGTGGCGGCGATCTACACGCCAAAGGACTACTCGCTCAGCGCGATAATGGACGACCTGTTGGGCCTGATTGAGACGGCTAATTAGGAAGCCGACGTTCCTGACGCACCCACAAGACTGTCAGTTGCGCCGTAACGCCGAGTGGAGCGTTGCTTCGACTCTCTCGTGCATTCCTTCGAAATCCACGTTCAATCGCCGACCGGCCTGTTGTTGCAGAAAACCGCCCCAGCCGGGGAGGTAGATGAGCAAGCCCGCGACGTCCCACCAGCGCTCGACGGTCCTTTCCGACATCGATTCATAGAGATCAAGGATCTGTGCGGCGAGTTCGCTCGAATAGAGCACGCTGAAATTCAAACGGATGTGCGCGACGTCCATCCCCGGATTGCCTGTCGAACCCCAGACCCAGTCAACGACGCTCGTGAGCCGCTCATCACGCCACAGCAAATTGAACTGCTGGTAGTCGTGATGGATGAAGCACGAAGCGGAGACTGGAGGGCTCTCTTCGATCACCGCGAACGCTTCACGCCACAGATCAGGGCGCCTCGACCACTCCGGCACAATGAGTCTTTCCCGGTTGAGCCACGACTCGGCCGCGGGAGCTTCAATCTCCACGTGATGAATTCGCACCAACATCGAGGCGATTTGATGCAACCAGTCGTCGGGATCCCGCGGGGTGAGTTCTACGTGACCACCGAGGTACGACATGAGAAGCGCGGGATCCTCACACTCGTCACCGTTGGGATCGACGGCGAGCAGACGTGGCGCGGGGATGTCCGTTCGTTCAAGCCCTTCGAGGACACGAGCTTCACGCCGTACGTAGCCCGGACCTTCGTGGGCCAAACTGTCTACCCAACGACGAAGCACGTATCGGCGGTGGCGCCCCTTCGCGTCAACGACCGAGATGGCGTGCATGGCCGACGAGATGCCTCCGGTCAACCGTCGAACGGTCGTCACGGTCGCACCAGGTTCGATCGAGTTCACGACCCAGCGCAACGCCCCGGGAGATGGTGCTCCCACGTCCGGCTGTCGCGGTACCAACCTCAGTGACTCCAGAAAAGGACGGTACCTTTGGCGAACGTCATCCGACGAACACGAAACGACGGCGTCGTTGACTGGACATCGATGCGAAAATGTTCTCGCTAGTGGCGGGAAGGTTCCCGCAAAAAACGAACGACTGACCGGCTGGCGAACCTGTGGCCATGTCGAATCGCAACCCTGACAATCTCTCGAGCGTCAGATGAGTCAGTTCCCTAATTCGCGTGATGCGGTCGACGCAGCGTAAAGGGCCCCGCGTTAAACCAGCGTCCGGAGAAACGCCACGAAGGCGGCGTGTCTCTGGCCCGTTGACGTTCGGCCTTGAGCAACTCTTCGGCCACCGCGATGACGGCAGCCATCTCTTCGGGGGGCAGCCCCGGTCGCGGAGCCAGTCCGTAGTTCACAGTGGCACGTTCCCGTGCTTACGCTTAGGCAGATCTTCGCGCTTACCTCGCAAGAGGTCGAGTGATCGCGCGAGGATTCGTCGCGTTTCGGCGGGATCGATCACGTCGTCGATGAAGCCCCGCTCGGCCGCGACGTAGGGGTTGGCGTAGCGCTCCTCGTAGTCCTCGATCAATTGCGCGCGCAACGCTTCGGGATCGCTGGACTCGGCGAGGTCACGTCGGTACACGATCGCCACCGCGCCCGGGGCCCCCATCACGGCCAACTCGGCCGTGGGCCACGCGAAGGCGAGGTCGGCGCCGATGGACTTGGAGTTCATCACGACGTACGCCCCGCCGTAGGCCTTGCGGGTGATGACCGAGATACGCGGTACCGTCGCCTCGCAAAAGGCGTAGAGCAACTGGGCGCCGTGGCGGATGATGCCGCCGTACTCTTGCTCGATGCCGGGCATGAAGCCCGGCACGTCCACGAAGGTGACGAGGGGCACGTTGAAGGCGTCACACGTTCTCACGAAACGAGCCGCCTTCTCGCTGGACTCGATGTCGAGGACCCCGGCGAGAATCTGGGGCTGATTCGAGACGATCCCGATGGTGTGTCCATCCAAGCGAGCGAACCCGCAGGTCACTTGTTGGGCGTAGGTGGCGTGCACCTCCATGTAGTCGCCGCCGTCCACCACCGAGGTGATGACCTTTTTCATGTCGTAGGGCTGATTCGGCGAGTCGGGCAGCAGCTCGCGAAGATCCTCGCAGAGTCGATCTGGATCGTCGCCGGTCATGATGCGCGGCGGCTCTTCCATATTGTTCGAGGGCAGGAACGACAACAGGTAACGAACCTCGTCGAGCACACTCTTCTCGTCGGGCAGCACAAAACTGGCCACGCCCGACTTGGTCGCGTGCGTCTGGGCGCCCCCCAACTCTTCGAGCGTGACGTCCTGGCCCGTCACCGACTTCACGACGTCCGGACCGGTAATGAACATGTGACTCGTGTCTTTCACCATGAAGATGAAGTCCGTCAGGGCCGGCGAGTAGACCGCTCCGCCGGCGCAAGGACCCAGGATCACCGAGATCTGGGGCACGACACCCGAGGCGCGCGCGTTGCGTCGAAAGATCCCGCCGTAGGCGTTCAGTCCGGCGACGCCTTCTTGAATTCGAGCGCCGGCTCCGTCGTTGAGTCCGATGATGGGCAGACCCATCGTCGTCGCCATGTCCATGATCTTTTGAATTTTCTCGCCGTGGGTTTCACCTAGTGCGCCGCCAAAGACGGTGAAGTCCTGGGAGTAGACACAGACCTTGCGCCCGTCGATCTTGCCGTAGCCGGTCACCACTCCGTCGGAGTAGGGCCGCGAATCCTCCAGACCCATACCGGAGGTCACGTGACGATTCAACATGTCGAGTTCTTGGAACGAATCTTCGTCCAGGAGGTACTCGAGACGTTCCCGGGCGGTCATACGACCTTTGGCGCGATGACGCTCAATCGCCGTTTCTCCGCCGGCGACGAGAGCTTCAGCTTTTAAAGCTTCTAACTCCTTGAGACGTTCCGCCATCGAATGCACCATATGGGGCCACGTTAGCCAAGGCGCACCTCGACGTCACCGTGAGAACCCGCCCAACAAACGCTAAATCGCGAAACGTAGAGACACCCCAAGTGTTACCGCGAAGTAGGAATTTCTGGTTACCCGTAAGTAGATTTTTACGAGGTCACCGGTAACTTCGTCACGCGCAGAACTAGCTGTTGACCTGCACCAGTTCGATCAAGGTGCCAAAGGACGCTCGGGGGTGAATGAACGCAACGGTCGTACCGCGTGATCCGGGCCGTGGGGTGTCGTCGATGACTCGAGCGCCCGACGCCTTCACTGCGTCGAGGGCCAGGGCGCAGTTCACCACGCGATAGGCCACGTGGTGCAGACCCTCGCCCTGCTTCTCCAAGAATTTTGCGACCGGGGAGTCATCGCGCGTGGGCGTGAGCAGTTGCACGTACGAATCGGCGACGCGCACCAGCGCCTCTTCAACTCCGTCGGACTCAACGACCTCTCGATGTTCCACACTCGCGCCGAAAACCTCGGCGTACCAGGCAATCGCTGCGTCGAGATCTCGCACGGCGATGGCGACGTGGTCGATCTCGGTCAGAAGGGAGTCGCTCATGCGCCGTGCCTCCGGAACAAGGTGANNACGTGGTCGATCTCGGTGAGCAGCGAGTCCATCGCTACCCCTTGTCGTGACGGCGAAAGATTGTCAGTCGGTCTTCCCCGACGAGAGCTCGCTTCTCGGGGTCCGTGACACCCAGTCCCTCTCGGGGCGCCGCGCAGAGAACGCCGATCTTGCCTTCGTGTCGGTTGTGGTGCACTTCATAGGCGGCCTCGCCGGTCTCTTCGAGGGGAAAGACCTTGGAGAGCGGCGGCACGACTTTGCCGTCGATAACCGTCTGATTGGCGGCCCACGCCTCGCGGTAGTTCGAAAAGTGCGACCCACGAATGGTCTTGAGTTTCATCCACANNCGCCGCGCAGGTCACGATGATGCCGCCTCGCTTGGCGACGAACACACTGGCGCCCATGGTCGAGCGACCGGGGTGTTCAAAGACGATGCCGGGGTCGTCGCCGGCCAGCGAACGGATGTCCTTGCCGAATCGGCGCCACTCGCTCTCGTCTTGAGTGTGCTCGTCCTTCCAGAACT
>PKWA01000132.1 GCA_003131665.1 Acidimicrobiaceae bacterium | reverse complement strand
GGCCTGTCCGGAGAGAAGGTCGTCGTCGGTGCCGCGGCCGTGGCGGTAGGCGGAGCCGACGGCGGCGGGCATCCAACTCGGCGGACCGGAGGCCGCTGGCTCGTTCATGGCGCGGGAGCGTAGTCCCCGAGTCCCGGAGGCCGCCGGGGCCCGTCGTGCGGATGCCGTGTCGGGTGGATGCGGTGCGGGTGGGTGCGGCGTCGGTTGTGATAATCAGAGCCGATGGCCCATCCCCGACGTTTCCGCTTCGCCGCCCAGTTGTCCAAGGCCCCCGACACCGCCGGACGGTCCTGGGCCGAACAGGCCCGGAAGGTCGAGGACCTCGGGTTCTCGACGCTGCTCATGCCCGNNGGCGCCTCGAGCTCGGCCTCGGGGCGGGATGGATGCGCAGCGACTACGACGAGTCGGGCATCGCCTACGACGCTCCGTCCGTGCGGGTCGACCGCTTCGAAGAGGGTGTGGCCATCATCACGGGGCTGCTCGAGTCCGACGGCCCCTTCTCCTTCTCGGGGAAGCACTACACCGTCACCGAACACACGGGCACACCGACACCGGCCCAGCAGCCCCGTCCTCCGATCATCATCGGCGGCGGCGGCCGCCGGGTGCTCGGGATCGCCGCCCGGCTGGCCGAGATCGTGAGCATCAACGTCAACCTGCGATCGGGGACGGCCGGGCCCGAGGCGGCGGCCAATGCCACCCCCGATGCCACCCGGGAGAAGATCGGCTGGGTCAAGGAAGCAGCCGGGGCCCGGTTCGACGACATCGAGCTCAACTGCCTGATCGGCTTCGTGATGGTCACCGACGACCGGCAGTCGGTGATCGACGCCATGGCCCCGGCCCTCGGTATCGACCCGACCGATGCGCTGCACATCCCGCTGGCCCTCATCGGTACGCTCGACGAGATGGCCGAGGAGCTCGAGTGGCGCCGCCAGGAGTACGGGATCACCTACTTCTCGGTGGAGAGCGACGCCTGGGAAGCGCTCGCCCCGGTGGTGACCCGACTGGCGGGGACTTGACGTACGTGGCCGCCGATGCCGCCGTCGTGGTGGAGAAGCTGAGCAAGCACTACCGCGGGCCCCCGCCGGTCGACGCCGTCAAGAGCATCGATCTCGAGGTGGCCCGGGGCGAGATCTTCGGACTCCTCGGTCCGAACGGGGCGGGGAAGACGACGACGGTCGGGATGTGCACGACCAGGGTGGTGCCGACGGCCGGTCGGGTCACCGTCGACGGCGTCGACGTCCGGGCCGATCCCCCCGGGGCCCGGGGCCGGATCGGGGTGGTGACCCAGTTCAACACCCTCGACCGCAGCTGCACCGTCTTCGAGAACCTGAAGTACCACTGCCGCTACTTCGGTATGAACCACCGCGACGCCAAGGCCCGGGCCGCCGAGCTGCTCGACACCTTCCGGTTGGCCGACCGGGCCGATGCCAACGTGATGGCCCTCTCGGGCGGGATGGCCCAGCGGCTGCAGGTGGCGCGCTCGATCGCCCACCGACCGGTGGTGCTGTTCTTGGACGAGCCCACCTCGGGCCTCGACCCCCAGAGCCGGATCGCCCTGTGGGAGGTGCTCGGCGCCCTGCACGACGAAGGCACGACCGTCATCCTCACCACCCACTACATGGAAGAGGCCGATCGCCTCTGCGACCGGCTGGCCATCATCGACTACGGCGAGATCCTGGTGATGGGGACCCCGGATCAGTTGAAGCGTCAGGTGGGGGTGGAGACCGTCGTCACCCTCACCCTCGACGGCGATCGAGAGGGCGCCGTGAAGGCCCTGTCGGTGGTGGCCGGCGTGGACCGCACTGAGATCGTCGAAGGAGAAGTTCTCGTCTACCTAGCCGAACGAGAGGGGCCCCTTCCCGCCGTAGTCCAGGCGGCCCTGGCCTTCGGACTGGTGGACCTGGCCCTGACCGAGCCGACGCTCGAGACCGTGTTCATCCAGCTGACCGGGAGGGCGCTGCGTGACTGAGATTCTGCGTGACTGAGATTCAGTGTGACTGATACCGCCTCCGCTACGGCGGGGATCCGGGTGACCACGTCGCCACGGGTCAGCTACCGAGCCGCCTTTTGGGGTCTGATGGTCCGCGACACCAAGGTTCTCAGCCGGAGCCTCACGCAGTTTCTCCTGCGGACCGTGATACAGCCCTTCCTTTTCGTTTTCGTCTTCCTCTACGTCTTTCCGAACATCGGCGCCGGGATCCACGGACCCGGTGTGGCCAGCTTCGGGACGGTGCTGCTCCCGGGACTGGTGGCGGTGGCCATCATGTTCCAGGGCATCCAGGCCGTGGGGCTGCCGCTCGTGAACGAGTTCGCCCAGACCCGGGAGATCGAGGACCGGGTGATGGCGCCGCTGCCCACCAACATGGTGGCCTTCGAGAAGATCCTCTTCGGTGCCATGCAGAGCGCGCTGGCGGCCGTTCTCGTCTTCCCCATGGTGTTGTTCTTCCCCAACAGCAACGTGCATCCCCACGTGAACCCCGTGCTCCTGGTGGCCGAGATCATCGTGGCCTGTCTGTCGGCCGGCGCCCTCGGGCTGGCCATCGGGACGGGCTGGAACCCACGTCAGGTGCCGCTCATCTTTTCCCTGATTGTCATCCCGATCACGTTCCTCGGATGCATTTATTACCCGTGGGCGTCACTGCACACGATCAGGTGGCTGCAGATCGTGATACTCGTGAACCCTCTCGTCTACGTGAGCGAAGGCTTGCGGGGGGCGATCACACCCAACCTCCAGCACATGCCGTGGCCGGTCAGCCTGGGTGTACTCATCCTCATCGGCGCCGGACTGGCCTGGCTGGGGATGCGGGGGTTCCGCAAGCGCGTGCTGGGCTGACTCAGAACTTCCGGCTGACTCAGAACTTTCGGCTGACTCAGAACCGTGGGGCTGTTTAGCCCGACCAGCCGTTCTGCGACGACACCGGGTCGTGGCCCAGAGGCGGGGGGACCCAGGGGTCGGTGGTGGAGGGCGGGGGCAGTACTTCGACTTCCGAGGGCGGGACAGGTTGGCCGTTGGTGATGGGTTGGCCGTTGACGCTCTCGGTGCGGGGGGGCACCCAGGAGGCACCGGGGAAGGCCGAGGCCGTGGCCGCGGCGGTGGCGGCCATGGAAGCGGCGCCCGGCATGTGGTCGTGGGTCGGAGTGATGTCGACCGTCTCGATGAGTCCGCAGTCGAGAAGCTCGCAGACGAGCCGCAGGGCCACGACGTACTCCGATCCCATGGCGTCGAGGACGTCGCGGACACGGGATCCCGTGGTGGAGATGGTGGTGAGCAGGTGCCACTGGTCGGCGCGGATCTGGACCTCGGGCCCCGGAGCATCGGGGGAGAGGTGGACGAGTCCGTCGAGAGAGACCCGGCGGATGAGTTCGTGCCATTCGGCCACCTGTGGTTCGACTTCGGCCAGGACATCGGCCACGGCGCGCCGTGCGGTGGGGGCCGGAGCCTCGGCCCCGGGGAAGAAGGAGAACCAACCGTCGGTGACGAGGGCCAGATCGAAGACGGCCTCGGTCAGGGTGGCGGCGTCCCCGGCCAGGAAGCCGGTGAGGTCGCCGTCCTCCATCCAGAGGTGCCCGTCGACTCCGGCGGCGGTGACGGCCAGGCGACCGAGGGCGCCGGAAGAGGCGGCCAGGGTGAGGACATCGGGCAGGGCGAAGGAAGCCAGTGAACCGACGAGGACTGCCTCGGATTCCTGGCCCGAGGTCGATGTCTGCGTCGTCATGGACTCTCCCCGCCCGGATCGTGCCCGCGTCCGAGGTGCGGGTCTGTCTCAACGATAGACGCAGATAGTGGCTTAAACCACACTACTAGTGAAATTTGGTTGGCCAACTTTTGGGAGGAGCGGGCGAGGCCGTTCAGGGCCGTCGGACCCGGCCCCGCAAGGCCAGCAGGGCCAGCGAGATCGAGACAAGTCCGAAGGCACCCACGGCCAGGACGGCGTCGCCCACTGACGTAGCGGTCGAGACGCTCCAGGGTTGCGAGACCAGGGCCCTGAGCCCGGCCAGGATGTAGGTCATCGGGTTGTAGGTGGCCACGGTCCGGAGCCAACCCTCGAGGGCGGCCTTGGGGACGAAGGTGGTGCTCAGGAACGTGATGGGGAAAAAGAGCACGAAGCTGGCGTTCACGGCGCCGGGATTCCCGGTCTTCAGGGCGATGGCGTAGGGGAGCCCCGTGAAGACGAGTCCCCAGATCCCCGAGAGCACGACGAACAGCGCCATGCCCGGCACCCCGGTCCGGAAGTGCACACCGAGGCCGAGACCGACGAGCAGCACCGGAACGGCAAGGGCCATCACGAGGGCGAGGTCGGCCATCATCAGGCCGAGCAGCAGCGGCAGGCGCCGCACCGGGGTGATGGTCAACCGGTCGAAGTAGCCGTTCTGGATGTCGGTGACGAGAGACGAGGCGCGCGACACGCCGGTGACGGCGAAGACGACGGCCACCGGAAGCTCGAAGGACTTGAAGTCGATGTGAGCGGCCGCTCCCGTGACCTTCGACAGCGCACCGATGTTCAGGACGTAGAAGAAGATGGGAACGATCAACGCCGGTATGACCGAGGACGGCTCCCGGGGGATCTGCCGCACGGCCCGCTGGGCCACCGAGAGCAGGTCGACGAGGAAACCGGCCGGCCGGGCCTGGACTCGTAGTGTCGGTGGGGCGGTGGCGAGGTCGGTCACGGTTGGCCTCCCGGTGATGGCGTGCCGGCCCCGGCCGCTGCCGGCTCGTGGGACGTGGCGTCCGCGTTATCGGCTCCGTCGGTGTTGGCCCCGTCGGTGTTGGCTTCGTCGGCTTGCAGGTGGGACCCCGTGAGTTGGAGAAAGACGTCGTCGAGGGTGGGGGTGCGCAACGTCAGGCTTTTCACCGTCGCCCCCGATCCGTGCAGCGCCAGTGCCACCGGGCTCATGGCGGCGGCGCCGTCGCCGGCGTGGACCATCAGCTCGTCGCCCCGGCACACCACCTCTTCCACTCCGGCCACCGCCCGGACGGCGTCGAGGGCCGACGACGGCAACTCTGCGACCTTGGCCACGATGACGTCGGTGCCCACCGTCCGCTTGAGGGCGTCGGGAGTGCCTTCGGCCACCAGGCGCCCGCGCGAGATGATGCCCACCCTGTCGGCCAGCTCGTCGGCCTCTTCGAGGTACTGGGTGGTGAGGAAGATCGTGGTTCCCCGTTGGTGCTGCAGGGAGCGGACCTCTGTCCACACCGCAGCGCGGCTCTCGGGGTCGAGACCGGTGGTGGGCTCGTCGAGGAAGAGGATCTGGGGGTCGTGGATGAGGGCGGCGGCCAGATCGAGCCGGCGCTTCATGCCGCCGGAGTAGGTATTGATCTGGCGGTCGATGGCAGTGCCGATGTCGACCAGGGTGAGGACCTGGGCCACCCGGGCCAGACGCACGTCGCGGCGTAGCCCGTACAGCCGGGCCTGGAGATCGAGGAGCTCCCGGCCGGTTTGCCGGTCGTCGAGGGCGGCGTCTTGCAGAGCCACACCGATCTGCAGCCTGACCAGCTCCGGTTGGCGGGCCACGTCGTGCCCGGCCACGAACCCGCGACCCCGGCTCGGTCGCAGCAGGGTGCAGAGCATGCGGACGAGCGTGGACTTCCCGGCCCCGTTCGGGCCCAGGAACCCGTAGATCTCGCCCGAGGCGATGCTGAGATCGACGCCGTCGACGGCCCAGTAGTCGCCGAACTGGCGCGCGATGTCCTCGGTGACGATGGCCAGGCTGTCCACGGGCGCTGACGTTAGTGGTCGGTGCCGACCGCTCCCGACGAACCGGCGGCCCCGGTCAGCGGCGCCGGCCGACGACCGCCAGGTGAGCCTCGACCGCGCACTCTCCGATGGTGATCTCGTCGGCGACGCAGCCGAGGCAGTCGTGGAACTCGTCGGCGGAGATGAATTCCTCGACCAGCCCATCGCGCGCCGCCAGGAACCGGTCGACCAGAAGCGTCCGGTTCAGGTCGCCTGGCTGGGATGACCGGTAGGCGGCCTGGGGCAGAACGAGCACGGCCAGCACGTCGAATCCGGACCGATCGAGTCGGGCGGGCACGTCCGCGCCACACGGCATGCCGGACGAGGAGGAGCGCTGGACTCGGCGCTTCGGCCCCCGACCAGGTCCTCATCGAAGAGCCCGTCACCGAGCGCCTACCTGGCCGTGGACCGCATCGTAGGGTGTGGCGATGCCGGTTCGGGACTACGGGGAGTTCGAGCACCTCTCCTTCGATCGCCGGTCGAACGGCGTCGTCCTCGTCACCTTGGACCGACCCGACGTCCTCAACGCGGCCAACGTCCGGATGCACCACGAGATGGGAGAAGTCTGGGCCGTCGTCGACGCCGATCCCGATGCACGGGTGGCCGTGGTGACCGGCGCCGGCCGCGCGTTCAGCGCCGGCGGCGATCTCGAGATGATCGAGGAGATGCTCACCGACTACGACGCCCTGCTGGCCCAGTGGCACGACGCCCGGGCCGTCGTCGAGAAGATGCTCGACGCCGAGAAGCCGATCGTCTCGGCCATCAACGGCGTGGCCGTCGGCGCCGGACTGGCCGTGGCCCTCCTGGCCGATGTCAGCATCATGGGACGCACTGCCCGCCTGTCCGACGGCCACGCCCGTCTGGGAGTGGCCGCCGGTGACCATGCGGCCTTGCTCTGGCCCTTGCTGTGCGGGATGGCCAAGGCCAAGTACTACCTCCTGACGGCCGACTTCGTCGACGGTCCCGAAGCCGAGCGCATCGGTCTCGTGACCCGCTGTGTCCCCGACGACGAGGTGCTGTCCGAAGCGCTGGCCATCGCCGGCCGACTGGCCGCCGGTTCCGCCCCCGCCGTGCAGTGGACGAAGCGGGTCATGAACCAGTGGCTGCGACAGGCCCTGCCCGTCTTCGGGGAGTCTGTCGCCCTCGAGATGCTCGGCTTCCTCGGTCCCGACGCCCGGGAAGGTCTGGCCGCCGTGCGCCAGCGCCGTGATCCGCTCTTCCCCTCGGCGCCGCCACCAATGTCCTGATGCTCTTCGCCTCGGCTTTCGTGACCATCCTGGTGGTGATGGACCCGGTGGGCAACGTCCCCGTGTTCCTGTCGCTCACCCGTGACCAGAAAGCGGCCCAGCAACACCGGGCCGCCCTCCAGGCCACTGTCGTGGCCGCCTCGGTCGTCTACAGCTTCGCCCTCTTCGGCCAGGAGGTGCTCCATCTCCTCGGGATCTCGGTGGCCGCTCTCGAGGTGGCCGGCGGTCTCATCCTTATCGCCGCCGCCCTCGAGCTCCTGCATCCGCCGCCCACGGGTCAGGGGCGGGCCCAGGGACAAGCCAACGTCGCCTTCGTCCCCCTCGGCACTCCGCTGCTGGCCGGTCCCGGCGCCATCGCCGCCACCATGGTGTACGTGCGCCGGGCCCACGGGATCGGAGAGGTCTTCACCGTTCTCGGCGCATTGGCCGCCGTCCTCGTCATCCTCTACCTGGTGCTGCGCTTCTCGGGCGTGCTCAGCCGCCTGCTGCATGACAACGGCATCGAGCTCGTCTCACGGATCGTCGGCCTTCTTCTCGCCGCCATCGCAGTCCAGCTGATCGCCACCGGGGCACAGTTCTGGGCCGTCCACGGAGTCTGATCCCCGTTCCGGCGGCCAACCGACGGCTCACGCGATAGTGACGAGCGTGCCGATCGGGGTGTAGGGGAAGACGACCTCGGCGTGGGCCGGCGGCAACTCGACGCACCCGAGGCTCTGCGGATTCCCGTAGGAGGAGCGGTTGAAGCCGTGGAGGGCGTCGCCCCCGTGGAAGTAGCTCACCCAGGGAACCCCGGGGTCGTCATAGTGACTGCCGTCAGGGTTGGTGCCGGACATCGTGGTCGAGGTGTACCGGGCGTAGACGGGCCACGTTCCCTCTTCGGTCGGCGCCGCCTCGATGCCGGTGTTGGCCAACGTGCTGTAGGCGATGGTGCCGTCACGCCAGACGTCGGCGTGTTCGGGAATCGACGTCGAAACGTCCACGAAGTCGTAGTGCCCGTAGCTGTCGGTCTGATTGCCGGCGGCGGCCAGGAGCAGAGCGTCCCAGACCTTCGGTCCGGCGATCCCGTCGGTGGGGAGTCCGTGCTGGCTCTCGAAGGTCATGATGGCGCCCTGCGTCACGACGTTGCTCTGGCCCGGCGACCACAGCGCCATGAACGATCCCGGCAATGTGCTCCACCGCCACGAGAACGTCCCCAGCTGGGCCACGGCCAACTCGTTCGGCGGCACCGGGGCGGGGTCGGCCGGTGTGAAGGAGACCGGGAGGAAACCGAGCTGGGCCAAGAGCTGCTGCATCCGCAACGTCGACACCGGCGACGTCGTGAACGTCTCGTGCAGGGACTGGTCGAGGCGCTGGCCGAGCGACCCCTCGATGCCCGACGATCCGCCGGGGACCGTGACCGTCTCGGTCGTGCCCGGGAGAAGGGTGGCCGTCGCCTCGAACGCCAGGGTGTCCGGTGCACTGTGCACCCATGTACCGGGCACGGCCGGCGTGATCGTGGGCAGGGGACTGTCGTCAGCCAGTTGGGTCGTGAAGTGCACGCTCACGGCTGAATCGAGAGTCACACTCGTGGCCCCGGGTGCCGGGCTGGTCGACACCACGGCCAGGTGGGCCTTGCGAGGGGTTGTGGCGCTGGCCGTGGTGGTCCCCACCTTCGACACCACCAGAGCGGCCGACGCGCCGACAAGCAGGACCACGGCGATGACGATGGCGACGACGATCCCGGTGTGCCTGGATTCGCGCCTGCGGTGTCGAGGTACGTCCGGCATCTGGTCGATCAACTCCTCGGGGGTGATGGTACCAGCGGCCCATGACGGAACAGGTCACTGAGAGGGGGAAATCAGGGGAAATTTCCAGGCCCCAGCCAGGAAGGGTTTCCAAGTACCAGCCAGGAAGGATAGAGGAACGTCAGCGGCCCTTGGCGTCGGCCTTGATGGCGGCCCGGGCCCCGTCCTCGATGCGCTTGATCCTCTCCGGATCGCCGACTTTCCTCCCGTTCGACCGGTCACGGACGTAGAAGGCGTCGACCACCTCGTGGCCGAAGGTGGACACCCGGGCCGCCACCACGTCGAGATCGAGGGCGAAGAACATGGCCGTGACGCGGTAGAGCAGGCCGACCGAGTCGGCGGCCCGGATCTCGATCACAGTCGACGCCTCCGAGGCGCCGTCGACGATCGTCACCGCCGTGGCGATGGGGTGGGGCGACGTCACCCGTCGCTCGCCGGCGTAAGCGTTCGCCTGCTGGGTGAGTCGCTCGTCGAGCGGCAGGGTGCCGCGCAGAGCGGCGTCGATCTCGTCGGCCACGAGCTCCCAGTCCGGCCACCGCCGACGCGACGGCTCGACGTCGAAGAGCTCCACGGCGAAGTCACGCTCGCCGGTGACATCGGCCGAGCGCACGTCGAGGCCGTGGAGGGCGAAGACCCCGGCCACGGCGGCCAGCAGACCGGGACGGTCCTTGGCCACGACCGTGACCTTCGGCCCGTTGGCCGTCACGATCGACCGTCCGAGCTTCTGGACCTGCTCCATGAAACCGCGGTGGCGGTCCGTGACAAGTGAGGAGCGCACCGGCGTCGTCCGGCCCGACAGGCGTGCGTCACTGCGACGCACCAAGTCGGCCACCAGTCCGGCTTTCCACGAACCCCAGGCCGCGGGTCCGGTGGCCCGGCTGTCGGCTTCGGTGAGCGCGGCCAGGAGCTCGAGCCGGGCGCGGTCGCCGACGGCGGCGACAACGGCGGCAACCGTGGCCGGATCGTCCAAGTCCCGACGGGTGGCGAGCTCGGAGAGAAGAAGATGGTTGCGCACCAGGCTCACCAAGATGTCGACGTCGTCCCGGTCGAAGCCGAGGCGCAGTCCCAGGTCCCCGACGATCTCTACCCCGGCGTCGGTGTGGTCGCCGGGGAATCCCTTGCCGATGTCGTGGAGGAGGGCGCCGACAAGCAGGAGGTCGGGGCGGCTCACCGACGGAGCCAGAGTGGCGGCCTCGGCCGCCGTCTCGAGGAGGTGCCGGTCGACTGTGAAGCGGTGAAACGAATTGCGCTGCGGGCGGTTACGCACCGCCGCCCATTCGGGGATCAGCCGGACGAGCAGACCCCGCTGGTCGAGCGACTCGAGGGCGGCGATGGCGGGGGCGCCGGTGGCGAGGACCCGCACCAGCGTGTTGCGCATGTCCGGCGGCCACGGGGTCGGCGGGGCAGGCGTGCGCTCGGCCAGGATGTCGAGGCTGGCCCGGGCGATGGGCAGCCCCCGCTCGGCCGCCACGGCGGCGATCCGCAGCGGCAGGGCGGGGTCTCGGTCGACAGCGGCGTCGGTACCGACGACCACCATCTCCCCCTGTTCGGCTCCGCCGTCATCCCCGGTCAGGGCCACTCCCGGTTCGATCGGCCGCGATACGTCGCCGGGGGCCACCTTTCCCTCGACACCGCTGCGCCGACCGGCCCGCCGCCGTCGCCGGTTGCTCCGGGACGTGGCCCACAACGAGCGCCGCCGCCACACGTCGTCGGCCACCCAGGCGATGGTGCGGCCGGCCTCGGAGATGGCGGCCATGAGGGCATCGGCGTCGGCGTAGTCGAGAGCCGCCGCCACCTGATCCTGCTCCTGCAGAAGCAGGCGGTCGGTGGCCCGGCCGGTGTTGCGGTGGAGCTCCACCCGCGCCGCCGTGAGGACCTGGCGGGGTCCGTCGAGGCTGGCCAGGTCCACCTCGTCGGCCACCGCCGGAACGGCGCGGGCGGCGGCCGTCACCACATGGATGTCGCGCAGCCCGCCGTGGGACTCCTTCAGATCGGGTTCAAGAAGAAAGGCGACATCTCCATGGGCCCGGTGGCGCTCGTCGACCTGCTCGGCCAGAACCGGCAGCCACTTCCCGGCCTGGGCCCGCCACAGGTCGAGAGCCTTGGCCACTAACGGCGTCACGAGCTCGGCGTCCCCGGCCACCAGGCGCCCGTCGAGCCACCCGAGCTGGGCCCGCAGGTCGGCGGCGGCCACCTCCAGAACCTCGCCCGGTCGCCGTACCGAGTGGTCGAGACGCACTCCTTCGTCCCAGACCGGGTACCAGACGGCGTCGGCCACGACGCCAATGTCCCGCCGGCGTTCGTGCACGAGCACGACGTCGAGGTCGCTTCCGGGGCAGAGCTCACCGCGGCCGTAGCCGCCCACCGCCACCAGTCCTAGCCCGCGCAGATCTCCGTCGGTGGCGTGGTTCAGGAGTCCCGACAGCCAGGTGTCGGTCGCCCGGGCCAGGGCACGGCAGAATCCATCGCCGTGTAGGTCGGTTCGTTCGAGAAGCTCCTGGCGCGAGGCGCGGAGAGACACGGCTGACGGTACCACCGCTCCCCGCGCGCCCGTGATGACGGGGCGGGCGTAGCCTTGAGGGGGCGGGCGCAGACCGGGATCACCGATCTGACCGGTCCGGAGGAGAGCCCATGAGCGACATCGAGAGGAAGAAGGGCTCCCGGATCGGTGTCCTTGACACCGTGCTGGTGACCGCCGGCGTCGTCGGTGCCGTCCTCGTTGTGCTGTGGGCTCTGAGGGTCGTCGCCGGCCTGATCCTCTTCGCTTTCAAGCTGGCGGTCCTCGTGGTCGTGGTGCTCGTGATCATCCGGATCGTCCACGTCGTCACCCGTCGCGGCCACTGACGGGTCATTTCCGCTCGTCCTGGCCTCAGGACTTGGCCAGCTCCTCGTAGAGCTCCACGTGTTCGGCCACCATCCGCTCGGTGGAGAAGTAGCCCTCCACCGCCGCCCGGCAGTCTTCTCGTCGTAGTTCCCCGAGTCGTCCGAGGGCCTCGACCATGGCGCCGTCGTCGTCACAGAGAAAGCCGGTCGTTCCATCGTCGATCACCTCGGGGGCCGCCCCCTCACGGAAGGCCAGAACCGGCGTCCCGCAGGCCATCGCTTCGAGCATCACCATGCCGAACGGCTCGTTCCAGCGGATGGGGAACAACATGGCGCGGGCATTGGCCAGGAGCTCGACCTTGCGCTCGTGAGGGACCTCCCCGAGGTAGACGGCGTCGGAGCCGAGTAGGGGAGCCACCTGCCGGTCGAAGTAGGCGCGCTCCCAAGGCTCTCGCATCTTGGCCGCCATGAGGACCCGGAACCCGGCGGCGCGGGCGATCTCGATGGCCCGATGGGCTCCCTTGTCGGCTGACATGCGCCCCAGGAAGACGAGGTATTCGCCGTCAGCGTCGCCCCCGCCGTCGCCGAAGGGAAAGGCCGAGGCGTCGAGCCCGTGATGGATGACCCTTCTGATGGGGACGTCCGGCGCGGCCCGCTGCTGTGCGTGGGAGATGGCGATGATGGGGACCCGGGTCCCGAGGGCTGAGTACAGGTCCGTGAGCTCGTCGTTGAACGGTCCGTGGATGGTCGTGACTACCGGTAGGCCCAGGAAGCGCTCGGAGTAGAACGGACCCATCACCGTGTGGTCGTGGACCACGTCATGATCGGCCACCGCGCCATAGGCGTGGATCACGTGGCGCAGCTCGGGGACGGCCATACCGATGCGCATACCTTCGGCGTGTTCGAGGGCCCATCGCTTCGGTACCGGGCAGGTGGAGTCGCCCGTTGTGAAGAGGGTGACATCGTGGCCGGCGGCGACGAGCCCACGCGCCATCTGGTCGACAACGAGTTCGATCCCTCCGTACAGGGGGGGAGGGATCGGTGTCCACGGAGGGGCGATGAGGGCGATCCGCATGGCCCGATTCAACCACCCGCGGGTGCCCGGGCCGTGCGTCTCGGTCTGACGGGCGGCGATCCTCTCTGTCACCGGTGACGATCGACGGCCCCGGTGGACGCTGCTGGAGGCTGTCCGGCCCCCGTTTAGCCAGCCCCGATCTCACACCGAGCCTGCACCAACCCCTTCAGGAAGAGGAGCCGGATTCGATAGGCTCGCCTCCTTGCGGCGGCGTGGCCGAGTGGTTTAGGCAGGGGCCTGCAAAGCCCCGTACTCCGGTTCGAATCCGGACGCCGCCTCGAAGATTTGCATGAGAATTCGAGGCCACTTCGGAGTCGGGGTCTCTCCTAAGCGGTGCTTGGCGTGGTGGCGAGACGTCATAATGGAGACGTGGGAAAGACCTTTCAGCAAATCGATGGTCCCCTTGCCGAATGGCTGGTCGCCCAACCCGTGTTCTTCATTTCAACGGCCCCTCTTTCGCACGAAGGTTTACTCAACTGTTCGCCGAAGGGCAATCGAAAGGAGTTCGCGGTACGCGGACCTCAAAGCGTCGCGTATCTCGATCAGACGGGGAGCGGAATTGAGACGATTGCCCATCTTCGCGAAAACGGACGCATCGTGGTCATGTTCTGCGCCTTCAGCGGACCTCCACGGATTGTCAGACTCCACGGAGTAGGCCGGAGCGTGGTGAGGGATGCTCCGGAGTTCGACACTCTCGCGGAACTGTTTCCTGGAGCGTCTGGTGTGGGAGTTCGCTCGATCATTCTTGTTGAGGTTGAGCGGATCTCGGACTCGTGTGGCTTCGGGGTGCCCCTGATGAACTTTGAGGATCATCGCCCGACCATGGAGCAATGGGCCAACCGCAAGGGCGTGTCCGGAATACGTGACTATTGGTCCGAAAAAAATCAGCGCAGCATCGATGACCTCATGGGCCTCGACAGTCAGTAGCGCTACGTAATGCGAGGTCAACGAAATGCCGTGGCCGAGCGGGGCGAAGTTCTCCTGGCCCATCGTCTCTGAGGCGCCGAGTTTTGTCGGCGTTGAGTTGATTGAGAGAAGCGAAAGAGTAGGTAGCGAAAGTTGGATTTAGGACGAAACGAGCTTTAGCGCAGGTGCGGCTCCTTTGAAGCGTCTTAGTTGTGCTCAGGAATGAGCGCGAGCGACAAGAACGATAACTGGGACGCCAGTCGGTGTTGATCAGGGGCCAAGTTTGCGACCAGGGTTTACGCAGTGAATGAGGTACCTTTACTACGAAAGAACGTCCGTTTGAACTAGGCCCAGTAAAGCCGTTGCCCGATGTCAAGTCTGGTGCGACCCGTAGGTTCTAGATATGGCCAGTTCACGCGGTTTCGCGAGGTTGAGGGACTGGCTCCGTACTGTGGTTCGGCGCGACGACCCTTGGAGATTGGCGTCACCATTATTTGGCATTGCTAGTGCACCGAAATTGAAATCGACCGGGGTTCATCGACCGGTCGCGAAGTCGCGCCTCTGGTTGACGGTCGCCGCGTGGCTCTTAGTTGCTGGTACCGCTGGCTCATTTTTCTTGGCCAACGGTGCGGCCAAAAGTGCACAACGAGAGTCCGAGGCCAATTCCACCCTGGCTTCGAACGAGATTGCCGGCACGCTCAAGTTGGCACTGCAGCATGAGAACGATTTGGTCTTGGCTGCGCAAGCACACATTGAGTACGCTCCGAAAGGCGGGGAAACCGGGTTTCTTGCGTGGGCGCACAGCATTGGAGCGATGAGTCGATACCCCCAACTGGAAGGTATTGGTCTGGTCCAAATCGTGCTCGCTTCCCAAGTGCCGGCCTTCATTGCCCGTCAAGCGGAAGGTTCGCAGGTGGGGTGGCACTCAACTGGCCCGTTCACCATCGTTCCCCCGGGCAAACGCGATTCATACTGTTTCGCCTCGCTCGGGCTGTTTCGAAACGCCAGCGTGAGCCTGCCGCGAGGTTACGACTACTGCACCGGTCCCGCGGGACAAGTGCTGCAGCCGACGGGAGTCGAGTCGCGACCCTCGCTGGCGCCGTTGAGTTTTCAGCACGTGAAGATCCTCTCGCTGTCGGTACCGACGTACCGTGGGGGAAAGACCCCGAAGACTGCTGCTGGACGCCAGTCGGCCTTCATTGGCTGGGTCGGCATGTTGCTCGTGCCTGGCGTCGATCTCTCTACGGCACTCGAAGATCACCCGGGCACGGCGGTGGTCCTGAGATTCGGCGGCGCGAAGTCAAAGGTCATCTTTCAAGGAGGGAAGGCTCCCGCAGGCGCCGATACTGACACGATCAATCTCCATAACGGTTGGACGGTAATCACGTCCAGCACCGTCGCCGGAGGAGGAATCCTTTCTAACGGGTCGGCCCGCGCGCTTTTGATTGCGGGGGTGTTGTTGAGCATTTTGATGAGTGCGCTCGTCATAGCCTTGAGCACGGGGCGGGCTCGGGCCATGGCACTGGTGCACGAACGCACCGACGAACTTCGCTACCAAGCACTACACGACCCGCTCACCGGACTGCCGAATCGGTCGCTGATCCTCGACCGGACCGAACAGATGATGGCGCGGGCGCGACGCAGCCACACCTCTGCGGCAGCATTGTTCATTGACCTCGATGACTTTAAGGACATTAACGACACGCTGGGACACCAAGCGGGTGATCAGCTCCTCACGGCCGTCGGCGAGCGACTTCTCACGGCGCTTCGTGAAGGGGACACGGTCGGACGACTGGGCGGCGACGAATTCATTCTCTTGGTCGAAGGCGTCTCGCTGTCCGAAGGGGCTCAAGTGGTCGCCAATCGAGTCCTCGAACTGCTGGAGCTGCCATTCCTAATTCCCGACAGTGACCTCCCACTGTCCGTGTCGGCGAGCATTGGCGTGGCGGAAGGTGACCGTCACTCGCCAGACGATCTGTTACGAGACGCCGACATCGCTCTCTACCAGGCGAAGGCCCTGGGCAAGCACTGCGCGGTCATCTTTACTCCGCCGATGAAAGTCTCGGTTCAACTGCACCGAGATCTGTCATTGGACTTGCGCGACGCCATGGACAAGAACGAGTTCTTCATCCTCTACCAGCCGGTGATGGACCTTCACACGAATGTGTGCTCGGGCGTCGAATCGTTGCTGCGCTGGCAACATCCAGGTCGCGGCGTCGTCGAGCCCGCCGAATTCATTCCCGAACTCGAGATGAGCGGACTCATCGTCCCCGTCGGCGCGTGGGTTCTCGAAGAGGCGTGTCGACACGGTGCCGCGTGGCTTCGCGAGGGCCACCAGATCGCCGTCTCGGTCAACGTGTCCTCCAAGCAACTCATGCTGGACCGCTTCATCGACGACGTCAAGCTCGCGCTGGTCGTCAGCGGCTTCGATCCCAATCTGCTCATCTTGGAACTTACGGAAACGGTGCTCTTGCAGAACGACGAGCGAGCGATCACCAATCTCACGCTCTTAAAGACATTGGGCGTGCGGATTGCCATCGATGACTTTGGCACTGGCTACTCCTCGCTGGCGTATCTCAAACGACTTCCAGTCGACATTTTGAAGATCGATCGTTCATTCGTGTCGAAGATTGTTGAATCCGCTGATTCGCTGGCCCTCGTGAAGGTCTTCGTGCAAATCGCTCAGGCACTCAATCTCGAGACGGTTGCCGAAGGGATCGAACAAAGTTCGGAGTTGCAAGCGCTGCAAGCAATGGATGTCAAGTTCGGGCAGGGATTCCTTTTCTCGAGACCGTTAAATCTTGAAGCCTTGCAAGAGTTCTTCGAGAACACTGAACACGGAACGCTTCGCATCGATCGTGAGGATCTCACGCCCATTGTGCGTCCCCCTTTTATTGCGAACGTGTGACTTCGATCGATTTTCGTACACTCGCGTCACACGAACTTGATCCCTGAGAGAATCAGCGCAAGTAATCCACCGATTTTATTTCTGGCAGTTCTCGCAGTGTCCCGCGACGTCCAACGCGTGAGAGATGGCTCGAAAGCCCTGTTGGACGGTGAGCTCCTTGACCATGACGGCCACGGTTCGCTCAAAGGCGGGGCTGGGCGTGACGTCAATGACCTGACCACAGGACGTGCACAACAGATGATGATGGTGGTGGGTCAAGTCCTCGGTCAATTCAAAGCGTGCGAACTCGTCGCCGACGGCAAGGCGTCGAACCACGCCCGCACTTTGAAGATCGGAGAGATGACGATACGCGGAACTCCGGGGTATCTCGGGATCCGCTAGGGCGATGTCCGAGATACTCATCGGTTGTCCGAACGATGCCAGAAGTTCAACAGTCGCGCGGCGCCCCGACGTGTAGCGCTGGTCGACTCGGCGAAGATGGACCTCGACGAGTTCGTGAAGAGTATCGATTGACCCTAGGGAGGACATGGCTTCTGCTTTCAGTCAGGCCCTGTGGGCGAGGTGGACTTTTCGATTCCGAGGTGACCCCAGAGCAACGGTGGCTTCGTTGGCATTCTCAATTGTAATGAGACTCATTCTCAGTTTAGTCTGTTTTCGTGCCGGTCTCACCTATCCATTCCGGAGGGCCCTTTCGAAGAGGCAGGCGTCGATTGGCGCCGCTCGTCGCCGCGTTGTCGTTGGCCGCACTCTGCCTGGCCAACTGTTCATCTCTCGCCGCTTCGGTTGGATCGAAAGCCGGCGTGATTGACGCGGTGGGCGCGGAAAACCAGTACGCCAGTGTGATCAGCCAGATTGGCGGGAAGTACGTTTCGGTCTCGTCAGTCCTCGACAATCCCAATACCGACCCCCACACCTTCGAAGCGAGCGCGAGCGTCGCCGAGGCGGTGGGCCGAGCACAGTTGATCGTTCAAAATGGAGTGGGTTACGACAGCTTCATGAACAGCATCGAGTCCGCATCGCCCAATCCCCGACGAAAGGTCATCGTCGTCCAAGACCTGCTCGGTTATCCCGATACGGCCAACCCCCATCTCTGGTACGACCCTCGCACCATGCCCGCCGTGGCCAAGAAACTGGCCGACGATCTCGCGACGATCGAGCCGAGCCATCGGGCCTACTTTGAGGCGAAACTCACCGCCTTTGATGTGTCATTGCGGCCATGGCGTAACGCCATTGCTGCCTTCAAGAAAGAGTATGTGGGTACGCCCGTGGCCGTCACCGAACCCGTCGCGGACTACTTACTTCAAGCAATGGGCGCCAAGATCCTTACTCCTTACGTCTTCCAGGCAGATGTGATGAACGGCGTCGACCCCGCGCCAGAAGACATCACCCTCGAGAACGGGTTCCTCACCACTCACGAGGCGAAAGTCTTTTGTTACAACGAGCAGGTCGTCGATTCGCTCACCTCATCAATTCGAGCGACTGCCCAGTCCTCTGGCGTACCCGTGGTTGGTGTGTACGAGACAATGCCCACTCCGGGCTATGACTATCAAACTTGGATGACGGCCGAGGTCAAGGCAATCGTGGCAGCCGTTGCCCACCAGACGTCAACGGAGGTCTTATGAGCGATCACGCAGTTTTAGAGGTTGAAAGGCTCAGCGTCTCGATCGCGGGACGCAACGTCCTCGACGACGTTTCGTTCGAGATTCGCCAGGGGGAGTTCACTGGACTGATCGGCTCCAACGGAGTCGGCAAGACCACGCTGCTGCGGTCCGTTCTGGGACTTCAACGCATAGACGCGGGCGAGATCCGGGTGTCGGGGGAGTCACTCGGTCGGCGAGGTCGTTCGTTGGGTTACGTGCCCCAAAAAGTCGTCCTCGACCCCGACGTGCCAATGCGCGCGCGCGACTTGGTGGCGCTTGGTCTCGACGGCGATCGTTACGGCTTCGCGCGTCGCACAAAAGAACAGTGGGCCTTGGTTGAGCAGATGCTGGAAAATGTTGACGCCTCACGATTTGCCGATAGCCGAGTGGGCGCGCTCTCGGGGGGAGAGCAGCAACGGGTTCTCATTGCACACGCGCTGATTAGTCGTCCAGAACTCTTGTTGCTCGACGAGCCGTTGGCCAATCTTGNNTGCTTTCGGCGCACGAGATGAACGCCCTGCTGCCGGTGATGGATCGCATTGTGTATCTCACCAACGGACGTGCCGCGAGCGGAACGACCGAAGAGGTCGTACGTACCGAGGTGTTGAGCAAGCTCTATGGACATCACGTCGACGTCCTCAATGTTCACGGCCGCGTCTTCGTCATCGCCGAACCCGGACAGGACAATCAGGACATCCCCGAGCACCCAAACTTGACGGTGAGTTGAGCCAGCGTGCATCTTCTCTTTGAGCCCGGCTTCTTTGCGAGCGCTCCGGTACGCACGGCAGTGCTTCTTGGCGCGCTGGCTGCCGTCATCTCCGCCGTAGTGGGCGTCTTTACCGTGGTACGTGGTCAGTCCTTCGCGGGCCACGCCCTCACCGATGTTGCGACCGCCGGAGGCTCGGGCGCGTTCTTTGCCGGGATCAGTCCACTGGTGGGCTTTCTCGGCGCGGGCGTGCTCGGCGCCGGGGCGGTGGATCTGATCGGTGTCGAGAGACTGCGGAGTCGTGATATCGCCACCGGCATCGTCCTGAGCGTGGCGACCGGCTTTGCCGCTCTCTTTCTCTTTCTCGATACGTCCAAGAGCGCGACGACCGGGGCGACACAACAGATTCTCTTTGGATCGATCTTCACCGTCAGCCCGTCGATCGTTCCCTTTGTCCTCGTCGTGAGCGTCCTCACCCTGATCGTGCTGGGCGTCATCTATCGGCCCCTCATGTTGAGTTCCCTCAGTAGCGAGCTCGCGGCGGCGTGCGGCATTGGGCTTCGCCGGGTCGGGCTCTTGTTTATGCTCACGCTCGCGATCGCCGTGGGAATCTCTTCGGTGGCCATCGGGTCGGTTCTTTCGACCGCGCTCCTCATCGGCCCCGCGGCGACGTCGCTTCGACTTACTAAGAATCTCAGAACCGCCGTGGCGGTGGCCATCGCGCTCGGCGTCGTTACGACGTGGCTGGGCGTGCTGTTGGCGTACGACAGTTTCTACTGGATCCCTTCGAGTCAGGGGCTCCCCGTAAGTTTCTTCATCGTGGCACTGATTCTGTTCGCCTATTTGGTGTCGGGCGTGCCGGCGGTCCGTCGATATAGCGCCGGATTGTCGCTGGATAATCATCTCGTACACCCGGCCGTACCAGCACCCACGACCAAACGTTCTACCGAGGCGATTTAGTGTTCACGGGTTTCATGGTCAACGCCTGGTTAATCGGTACCATCGTCGCGGTCGTGGCCGGCGTCGTAGGTTTTTTTGTAGTGCTTCGAGGCGCGGNNTTTGCTGCGCACGCCATACCTAATGGCGCCTTCGCCGGTGCGGCGGGCGCGAATTTGATTGGCCTCAATCCACTGTTAGGTCTCGGCGTGTTCTCGCTCGGCGCCGCATTGGGTATCGGCACATTAGGTCGAAAGGGCCGCAGCGACGCCGTGACGGCGCTGGCGCTCGTCACGATGCTCGCCCTCGGCGCCGCGTTTCTTAGCCAAAGCACTGAGTACGAGCCTCAGATCTTCTCACTTTTATTTGGCGAAATACTTGGCGTGAGCTCGAGTCAGATCGTTCCCGTCGCGGTGCTCGCATCTGTGTGCATTCTGGCGATCGTTCTCTTGTACCGACCACTCTTGTTGACCTCGCTCGCCCCAGAGATCGCGGCCGCTCGAGGAATTCGCCCGCACGTAGTCGACACGTTGTTCTTGGTCGTGTTGGCGTGCTCAACCACGATGACGGTGCCTGTAGTCGGCGCGTTCTTGATCTTTACGTTGATGATCGGTCCTCCGGCCGCCGCGCGGTGCTTCAGTGACCGACCCGGCACCGCACTCGGTGGCTCGGTCGTCATTGCCCTTTTGACCCTGTGGGCCGCCATCGCCTGTTCGTTTCAGACCAACTGGCCGGTGGGATTCTACGTGGGCGTCTTTAGTGGCGCGTGGTACGGCGTCGCGCGTGCCTACCGAGCTGGGCGTCGCGCTCGCCAGGTCAACGCAACCCTGCACGAGAACAGAAGGTTGTCGGCGCTGGCAGCGCTCTAGAAAGATGGCGCCTCGGGGCAGCCGTCGCTTTTCGTGTGGCAAAGAGTCGAGTCCGAAACGGGCGTTTGGCGAATGTGACACGAGACTGAAAGAGTAGGAGAGTGGCGAAGAAATATCTCCAGGTGCCCGAGCTCATTCTCGGCTTTGATACCGAAACCACCGGACTCAGCGTGTTAAGCGAACGGGCCATCTCGTACGGATTCTGCGCCTATCGCTTTGGCGTGCCCCTGTGGTCCTCGCACTATTTCGTGGTTCCCGACTGTCCAATCAGTGCTGGCGCCCAGCGCGTGCACGGACTTACCCTCGAGGACCTCGAGCGTAAAAGAGGTAGTGAGCTGGTCTACAGCGTGGAGGCGGGGCTCACGCAGGCCATCAAGATCCTGAGGGACTTTCATTCGCGCGGCGCCTACGTCGTGGGCTCGAACGTCGGGCGATTCGACCTTGAAATGCTGCGCCGCAGCTCGGTGTCGGTACTCGGGACGGCCCTGGACGATGAGTATTTCGACGTTTCAATGCTGCGAATTATCGACGTGGTTGAACACGACCTCGCTATTGAACCAAGTCGGGGAGATCGTCCTCGGCGAGGACTGGAGTATCTCTGTCACCACTACGGCGTGACGCCGGGTGGTCACGATGCCCTCGAAGATGCCCGTGCCGCGGTCGAGGTCTTCATGGAGCAGGTGATCCATAACAACGCCGGACAGACATCACTTTCGTTAGTGACCGACGGCGATGAGTATCTGGCCAAGCTGGAGATCACTTAGGCCCACGAGTCGCGAGAAATTAGCGATGTGGGACCTACCGGACTGGCGAGTGTCGCCAGACCCGTTTACTGCACGGTGACCAGCGTGCCAATCGGCGTGTGGGGCCAAAGAGTTTGGGCGTCGACGAAGGGCATCTCCACGCAGCCCAGGCTCTGGGGAAAACCGTAGCTGGAGCGAATGAATCCGTGCAGTGCGTCACCGCCGTGGAAGTACGAAACCCACGGAATGCCCGGGTCACTGTACGAAGAGCCATCGGAATAGAAGCCGGACATCGTCGTCGTGACGTAGCGCACGTAGACCGGGTACGTGCCGTTCTCAGTCGGAGCCGAAGCAACTCCAGTGTTCACGAGCGTGACAAACGTGACCTTGCCGTTCTGGTAGAGCTTCAGTTTTTCGGGTAGCGCCTGGTCGACGACGACGTCGTTGTAACTCATGGGATCGCGTTGGTCGCTAAGAGCGGCGTGAACTAGCGACGTCCAGGTAGCGCCGTCCATCGCGCCCGTCGTGATCATTCCCTGAACGGACTGAAAACGCATGAGCGCGCCTTGAAGCACGACGTTGTTGGTGCCAACGCGCCACAGTGCTCTAAGGGCGGATGGCAAGGAGTTAAATCGCCAAGGGAACGTGCCCTTTTGTAGTTTGGTGGGACTGACATGTTTCGTCTTCTTGGGCGCCGTGGTCGTCGTCGTTGGTGGGATCGTGGTCGTCGTCGTTGGTGGGATCGTGGTCGTCGTCGTTACGGGATTGGTCGTCGTAGTGATCGTTGTGGTCGTCGTGGTTGTTGTGGTCGTCGGAGGCGTGATCTTTCGGACGGTTGGTTTGAATGACACCGGTAAGTACCGAAGCGTCGCCAGAATTTGATCCTCCAGCCGAATCGAGAAGGCAGGCTCGGCCTGTCGGCGTTGACTCGCGGCCTGGGCGACAGGCGCCACCATCAGCGTGGCAAACGCGATCGAGCCCGACGCGATGACACAGCGAGTCCAAGGTCGGTCCAACTTCATCGCTCAAGGTTACTTTGGCCTCCGACACTTTCTGCTCCACCGTGCGCGTGTTATCGAGCCGCCACGTCTTAGCGAGAGAGTGATGAACTCTGAGTTCGCCACAACTTTGGCTACGGACGTCCCCGTAACCGGTTTGTTACATCGGGCTCGTTGCCGGCCCGTCTTGAATTTGTGTCTCCGGCGGCCCACTGTTACGCTTGCAGTCTCAATTGAGCGAAACGTAGTGCTGATTCACTTCTATGTCGGAATCGCTCATTCATAGGCGTGAATTGGCGTAAAGGCGCGGCACCTATGACATCCAGATCGAACAAGGCTCGTCCTAACGCTGAGCTGAAGTCACTCGTCACGTGTCGAACCATCGCAATTCTCGTCCAGATTTCTTCACTCGACTTCGAAGAATTGACATGTTGAGACGCACTCGGGTCTTGCGCATAGGAAGCATTCCCCTCTTCGCTATGGCGTTCAGTGGTCTCCTGGCCTCGCTCGTCGTGGCGCCAACTCCCGCGGTGGCGACATCATCGACCGGAGCTATCAACATCACCACCACTACGGTGGTCACAACTACGACGACCCAGCCAACCTCGACCTCAACGACCACGACCACCACGACGACGACTCTGCCCACGAAGAGCACGTCGCCGACGCTGCACATCCAGTCGAAACTGAGGTGGCCATCAATGGGGAGTGCCGCAGTGGCCATTCCACAACTCTCCGTCGCGGCCTCCTCACCTTCTCAGCCAAAAGAGCCCATCGCCAGTCTCACGAAGATGATGACGGCGTGGGTCGTGCTGCATCAACTTCCTCTGACGTACTCGCAACGAGGGCCTTGCCTTACCGTGAGCGCGGAAGACGTCGCGCTCTACAACTACGACGTGGCGACTGATCAATCGGTCGTCAAGATCGTCGAGGGAATGAGGGTGTGCGAAGGTGTCCTGTTACGTGGGCTGTTCGTGCACTCGGCGGGCGACTACGCCCAACTGTTGGTGGCGCTTAGTGGAATGAGCCCGTCCCGGTTTGTGCTTGAGATGAATCGAGACGCGATGGCGCTCGGGTTACCGCACACGCACTACGTAGATTTCTCGGGGATATCGACCCACGACGTGTCCACCGCGAGAGATCAGGCCACGCTCGCGGTGGACCTCATGACCAACGAACCGGTCGTGCAGTCCATCGCCGCGCTGTCGTACGTCGCACTTCCCGTGGTGGGCGTTGTCGGCTCCTTTACCCCGTTCATCGGTCAGGACGGGGTGATTGGCGTGAAATCGGGATTCACAACTCCGGCCGGGGGCTGTGACGTGATGGCGATGAGAGTCCTCATTCATCACACGGTCATCACGACCTACGCCGTCGTGTTGGGACAACACGGCAATGATCCGTTGGGCATGGCCGGACAGGCCGCTCTGAACCTTTCGCACTCACTTCGATCCTCGATCTCACGAGTGGTAACTCCCTTGGGCGATGAAGTCCAGTGGGTCGGCTCCCTCGGCGATCTGTCGTCGCCCACCCCCGCGACCAAGGGCTAAGAAATCGGTCGTTTCGATGGGTCCGGAGGGCTGAAGCCCCCATGGATCCGGCGGCGAGTTCTAGAGACGACGCTCGTTACTGGTGATGGCGACGGCGCCGATGGGCCCGAGTGAGAACCGAAGGTGACCAGCCCGAGTCTTCGGGATTCACGTTGGTGCCCGGCGGCACGAGTTCGTCGATGCGGTCTAAAACCGAGGTTTCCAGCCGAACCGTCGGCGCCGAAAGTTGCGACTCGAGTTGATCCATAGTTCGAGGTCCAATGATCGCCGCGCTGATCGCAGGGTGTTCCAGCACAAAGGCTAAGGACAGCTCAATCAGACTGAGGCCGGCCTCGTCGGCCAGAGAGGCGAGCTGGGTTACGATCTCGAGTTTGCGTTGGTTGGCCGGGACGCTTAAGTCGTAGCGCGCCGGCATCATCGCCGAACGACGGCTGACGTTCTTCTTGCCTTCGCCAAAGCTTCCCGACAACCATCCACCGGCCAGGGGACTCCACGGGATGACGCCCATTCCATACGCCTGCGCGACGGGGAGAACGTTGCGCTCAATCTGGCGAACGAGGATGGAGTACGGCGGCTGTTCGGTTCGAAAGCGTTCGCGTCCGTTTCGCTCGGCTACCCATTGGGCTTCGACAATCTGTTCCGCGGGAAAGGTTGAACTGCCAAAATTTCGAATCTTTCCGGCGTGCACGAGGTCGCTCAAGGCGCCGAGCGTTTCATCGATGTCCACCGACTCGTCTGGGCGGTGGATCTGGTAAAGGTCGAGATAGTCAGTGCCCAAGCGCCGCAGGCTATGTTCGCACTCGGCGATGATCCAACGGCGCGAATTCCCCTGCGCGTTGGGGTCGCTGCCCATGTTGCCGTGAACTTTGGTGGCGAGAACCACTTGCGATCGATCGATGGACGACAATGCCTTGCCGACGATGATTTCGGATTCGCCCTGGGAGTACACATCCGCCGTATCGATGAAGTTAATGCCCGCGTCCAGAGCACGGTGAATGATTCGAATCGAATCGTCGTGATCCGTGTTGCCCCAGGCACCAAACATCATGGCTCCCAAGCAGAGCGGACTTACTTTCATACCGGTGCGACCAAGGCTGTGAAGTTCCATGTCGCCACCTTATGACCTTGTGGCATGGGGTGATTTCGTCTTCGCACTACCTGGAATTGGCTCGGTCGTGGAAGCCAGAAACTGTGTTGTAGTCAATGATCAGTTGCGATTTAGAATTTCGACGAGTGGTAGAGTTGACCCCCTAGGGGCCGTTGGCGCAGTCTGGTAGCGCACTTGCATGACACGCAAGGGGTCACAGGTTCAAGTCCTGTACGGCCCACTAAAAAACCCTGGTTAGAGGCAGTGCCCTCAGACCATTTTTGATCAAAAACCTGCCACAAGCAACTGTTGTCAGCAACGCCGAAAAATCTGAGCCTTGAATGGCGAATGTCAGTGGAATCAGACTGCTACAACCTTGCGAAATTTAGACGTCAGAAAGCGATGGCGAATTGGAAATATGGAATTGACCGTGACACATTAACTCGTGGCTCTGCTGATTAGAGCGTTCGACGCTTTCCGGCTCGCTTCGCGAACGCGTCCAATGCGTTGATCACTTCGACGGCTACCCAGCGTCGATTGCGTTTGTAGCCCGAAACCTCGGTCAATATTCCCACGTCGACGAGCTGACCAATAGAGCGGTCCGCTGCGCGTTGCGCAATGGAGAGCTCTCTCTGTACGAGAGACGAATCGATCGCTGGGTGACGCAATACAAGGTTTGCTACGTTCCACGCTGACGAGTCCGAGCGCGCCTTGAGGCGGCGGCGCCAGTTTTCCTCGTAGCCTTGAAGATCGGCGGCGAGGTTCCTTCCGTTATCGATTGCGGCGAATGAAGCGCGTGCCATGAGTTCGATGATCGTGACGGGATTGCCGGAGCGGTAATCGGTCAATGAATCGAAGTACGCATCGGTGTCCGATAAGAGCCCGGCGGACACGGGAACGGTCACATTGTGCGTGAGTTCTCGGTTCTTAAATATCGCGTGGATGAGAGCTCTGCCCACGCGCCCGTTGCCGTCGGGGAACGGGTGGATTGTTTCGAATTGGGCATGAGCGACGGCCGCCATCTCGAAGGTTGGTATGTCAAGGCGATGGATGAATTGAACAAGGTCGGTCATTGCTGCCGGCACGCGCTCTTGATGTGGCGGGACAAAACGAGCCGTGTGAACTGAGGCACCACCAACGCGCACCTGGTCGGTGCGCCAGTGTCCTGTCCACTCGGGTTTGGTGTCGCCAAGTAGCGCTTCGTGCATCGAGATAATCGACTCTTCGTCGAGGCGATCGGCGAGATCGAGCGCACGATTCATCGCCGTCGTATTCGCCACGATCATCGAGGCGTTGCTCTTAGAGGTATCGCCGATCTCGGCAAGTGCAATTGCTCTCGCGCCTGCAGTGAGGTTTTCGATCTGTGACGAAGACGCCGACTCCGAACGAAGGAGGATCGACGTGAAGTTCGCGAACTCCGAACCGATCTCTTGGTCGAACCTAGCGATCTCTACCGACGCTTCTGCTGCGAGAGCGGCCACTTCAGACGGGATGTCGATGGAGGGGACTTCGGCGATCTCAGGTGTGATCGCCGCGCGGTACGGCCTTTTGGACAACTTGCGCTCGCGATTCGATCCGTATGCTTCCGGTCCCTCGTCCAGGTCATCGAGGCGACGCTCCTCGTACGTGATTGACGGCCAGGAGGAATCTTCGGGGGCCAAGGCGAGTGTTGACTCCGGTTTCGCTGTTGTAGAGAATCGCCCTCCTTCCCGGACTCCCTTTGGTTGGCTTGGTGTCTTCATGTTTCCAGTATACAGACACTTAGCGACTTAAGTGTCTGTATGGAATTCCATACAGACAGATGCGAAGCAGGGTGAGGGCATGGATACCCCCTAGGCGACTCAGTGAATCCAATGGCAGTGATTCAATATTACATCACTCGAGCGAGCGACTTGCGACGTTTCGTTCCTTGGGGGCGCCAGTGAACGCTTTCGAAAGGGATCCAAGAGCGCCATTCGCGAACTCGCAATCGATCCTCATCGTTTCAAGCGCGGAAGGTGGTTCGAATGACACTTTGCGTAATCCGCAACGGCGCGGGCAAAATTCTCGTCAGCAACGCCGTCAGCACTACCGAAAATTATTGGCAATTAGCGGCATACTTCGGTGGACATTAACTGCTGCCATCTAGCGAAATTTGGACGACAGACCGCGGTGACGGCGTATTTGGCAAGATCCATGAGAGACACCTAATCACTTGGTGTCCCAGAAACCCTGAGACATGCTGTCCCAAGAACTATGGAACCACAGACTGTACGGCCCACCACTGTCCGATATTCGTGCCCCGCGCCCACGCGACGCACTAATTTCATCGGGAAAGAGATGGAGATTGCGGTTCAACCAGGACCGTAGGCTTTGGCCGTGGTTGTCTTCATGGCACTTCTTGCCGCATTCGCTAATGCCGTCGCAAGTGTGTGCCAACGACTAGGGGTCGAGGATGCGCCGGCGAACAATGGCCCCTCGATGGGGCTGGTGCGCCACATGGTCCGGCGCCCGGTGTGGCTTATGGGATTCGTGATCATGGCGCTGGGTTACGCGTTCCAAGCGGTGGCGCTGCACCTTGGTGGACTCAACGTGGTCCAGCCATTGATGGTCAGCGAATTGGTCATCTTGGTGTTCGTGCTCTGGTTGTGGTACTCCACGCCGCTGCGCCCGCGGAATCTTGTGGCGGCGCTCGCGACCGCGTTNNGTGGCTCGCCGTCGGGGTAGTAGTGGTGCTCGTCGTGGCACTCTTGGTCATTGTTGGTTCGAGGGGCCCGGCCTGGTGGCGAGCCCTAGCACTAGGCGCCGCGGCGTCGGTGGGCTTCGCGCTCTTGTCCGCAGTGACCAAGTCGATGACCAACCTTCTGATAGGTGGGTGGGGTGCGCTCTTCAGTTCCTGGCCGCTCTACGCGCTAGCCATCATCGGGCTGGGTTCGTTCCTCATCATGCAGAGCGCCTTTCAAGTGGGGCCCTTCACTGCGTCGCAGTCGTCGCTGATTCTGGTGAACCCGTTCGCCTCCATCGCTATTGGCAACGTCTTGTTTGGAGAGAGTCTTCGAGGCGGCCCGCTGGACATTTCTTTGGAGGTGCTCTCACTGGTGGTGATGGTGCTCGGCGCGCTGGGACTGTCCACGTCGTCGCTCGTCGCCGGGGTGCACGAGGGTAGGCCCGGCACGCATTTATTGAAAGGGCGCGGTCGCTACGCGCGCAGGCAAGAGAACCGGGTGACCCCTTAGCAGGGGCGATGTCGGCCCCAATTGCTCGAGTCTCGACGTTGCCGAGCGGCTATAACTACTGGGCATGAGCGAAAACGCGGTCCTCACGAGCTTCACCCCGATAGATCGTCCGGTGCGCGCCGCCTTCGTGGGTCTCGGTCGGATCTACGACCTCAACGTGCGCGGCTACCTGGACAACGACGACGTGCGGGTGGTGGCGATCGTGGACCCCAAGCAAGAGCGACGGGCCCAGCGCCAGCTCGACTGGCCCGAGGCCCGAGCCTTTGACTCGGTGGATGAGTTGGCCGCGAGCGGTCTGGGGGTGGACGCAGTGGAGGTGCTGTTGCCGATTGTCCTGCATGAGCAAGGTGTCGAGCAGTGCCTCGCTCAGGGGTGGCACGTCAACCTACAAAAGCCCTTCGCCAACGACCTGCCCAGCGCCCAGCGGATGATCTCGGCGGCTCGTCTCAACGGCCGCCAGCTTCGGGTGATGGAAAATTACGTCTTTTACGAACCGCTGCGCAAGCTGAAAGAGGTGGTCGACTCGGGGGAACTCGGCCCAGTGAGCGGGTACCACTTGAAGATGGTCGCCAGCGGTCGGGGAGGCTGGGAAGTGCCAGGCGATACCTCGAAGTGGCAGTTCGACGAAGCCCGTCACGGACGCGGGATCCTGCTCTTCGACGATGGCTGGCACAAGCTCTCAACGGCGCTTTGGCTGTTCGGGCCGATCAAGGAAGTGCGCGCCTGGGTCGGCGCCACGGAGGTCGTGGCGGGCCTGGAGATTGACGCGCCAACCACAGTCGTCTGGGAGCACACCAACGGCATTCGCGGTGTTTGGGACATCACGCTCGCGGTCGACATGTACCTTCGTTCCGACTACTACACGAACGATGAACGCTGGGAAGTCACGGGACGACGGGGATTCGCCCGGGTGAATCGATGCACCGCCCGCGGCATTCAGCAACCGAGTTTCGAGGTGTACCTCGACGGTGAGATGCGCTCGTATCACGCGCTTGACGACGACTGGGCGAGCAGTTTTCGAGATTCCGGACGCCACTGGCTGCGGTGGCTGCGCTGTGGTGAGGGTCCGCTCCTTTGGGACGCCGAAGAAGCGATGGAAGTACTACGAGTCGCGCTCAGCGCCTATGAAAGCAGCGCCCGAGGCGGCGTCGGGATAGATCCGCAATCTCTCGGCTGACTTGAGAAAGACACTGTGTCAGCGATTCGGATCGCGCCACAAGTGATAGGCATTCATACGGTAAATGCTCGTTGAACAGGTAATTGGTTGAGAGGTGGTTGGCATGACAGATCCGCCAATGCACAGAATTTGTGTGACGGGGGCANNGTGCGAGATCTCCTCGAACACGGTTACGACGTCGCGGCGACGGACATTGCGTCCTCGAAAAAAGATATGGAGCACGGCGCCGTCCGTGCGGATCTAACTGATTACGGTCAAACGCTTCAAGTGCTGAAAGGCGTTGATGCGGTTGTTCACCTGGCCAACATTCCGGCGCCAGGGATCTACACTCCGTCAGTCACGTTCAACGCGAATATGGCAATGAAANNTCACGCCGCAGCCAGCTGCGGCTTGAGCCGTGTGGTGTGGGCTTCAAGTGAGACGACGCTTGGCCTGCCGTTCACTGAGACCAATGGACTGGCCCCTCGGTACGCCCCAGTGGACGAGGATCACTACCCGGTGCCGACAACGACGTATGCACTGTCGAAGGTCGCGAGCGAGACAATCGCGGGACACATTGCGCAGTGGTCGGGGATACCCTTCGTTGCTCTTCGCTTCTCCAACATCATGGATCCCGACGACTACCAAACGTTCCCGTCAATGTGGTCGGATCCCCACAAGCGCAAGTGGAACTTGTGGGGCTACGTGGACGGTCGGGACGTCGCCACCGCGTGCCGTCTCTCCCTTACGGCACCTTCAGAGGCGCTCGGCGGAAGTCCGGGTTTGATCATTGCGGCTGCCGACACGGTCATGAACCGCCCGTCGGCAGCGCTCTTTGGCGAAGTGTTCCCTGGGGTGCCGCTTCGGCGCGAAATTGGGGAGTTTGAGACATTGCTCGCGATCGATCGTGCTCGAGAGGTTATTGGCTACGAACCGCGTCACTCATGGCGCGAACACCTTCCAGAGTCCTGACTCGAAACCTCACGACTTTGCGGCTCACGGTCCTTACTCCTTTCATTACGTCCAAAGAAAGTAATCGCGTCAGCAACGACAGACAATTTTGAGATAGCGACGCACATCCTAGGACGAGATCTCGTTGAATGTCCGCAAGACTTGACTCTGGCGACAATCTAGAGACCTCTCGTATATACATGTGACGCAAGCGGTGACTGTTTCAGGTCCAGTAGGGCCTTCACGCGTCGACTAAATTACGAAGCATGCGTGAGAAGATTACCCCTCGACAGTTCCATGAAGCCGAAGGCGTCGAGGACTGGCGGATGCTGACAATTGGTGCGAGCGCACTCTTTCGTACGGGATCCTTCGCGGTGGGTGTCGAGCTCGTGAACGAGATCGGCAAACTCGCCGGCTCCGCGAACCACCACCCTGACGTCGACCTTCGCTACTCGAGCGTGACCGTGCGATTGATGTCACACGACGTCGACGGGCTGAGCCAGCGCGACGTCGATCTGGCTCGGAAAATTTCGGAGGCGGCTCGCGCGTTGGGCGTGCCTGCTGACCCAGCCGCGGTACAAGACGTTCAAGTTTCGATCGACGCGCTGGTGATTCCCGAGGTGCGGGCGTTCTGGCGCGCCGTACTTGGATACCGGGAGAAGGGTAACGAAGATCTACTCGACGCCCACGCTCGTGGGCCGTCGTTTTGGTTCCAAGAAATGGAAACACCGCGCTCGCAGGGTAACCGCATCCACGTCGATGTCTTCGTGTCGCACGATCAGGCAGAAGCTCGCGTGGCCGCTGCGGTTAACGCAGGCGGCCGCCTCGTTACCGACNNGTCGGTAACGAGGCGGCCGCCTCGTTACCGACCAATACGCACCCGCGTGGTGGGTCTTGGCCGACAAAGAGGGCAACCAGGCCTGCGTAGCCTGCTGGATGGGTCGCGACTAAGAGGTCTTACCCGGGTGCGCCGGGGGCGCGCCGAGCGCGAGCAGGGCGGTGCTGCGGGCAACGATGGCGTTAGCGACCGCAATGTCAAGCGTCAGACGAGCGGTCCGACGTTGCGCCGACGTGGTCGCGCTGGCCAGAGCCTGTGCGTACGCCGACTGGGCGGCGGTGGTGGAGGCACGATAGGCGACGTTCGCGTCTTGGATGCCGGTGACGTACGTGGTGCCGTTATAGCCCGCGGGCGGCGCGGGTGGGTCGCCGGCTGCAGTAATGGCGGTGACCCGGGCGTTAAGGGCCGCGGTCAGAGCCGCGTCGAGGGTGACCAGCGCCGCTTGACGCTCCGCCTTGGTCGTGGCCATCGATTTCGCGGTGTCGTACGTCGCTCGCGCGCTCTCAACTGAGGCTCGGTAAGTCGCACGAATTGCCTTAATGCCGTCGTAGTAACTCACCCACGACTGGTGCCACGTGGTCCACGCCGAAGGGGCGGCGGGTGTGGTCGTGGTGGTGGTTGAATCGGCGAACGCAACGGCGGGAACGCCGATGCCCATCGCGGTGACTAGGGCGAAAGCTGTTATGGATCGAGCGGGGAAGTACTTCATGGGTTCTCCTTTCACAGGAACGGTACCCACTGTAGAAAGGGGAATTGTGAGATTGATGTGAGGAAGCTGTCCGATTTCTGAGAGATTCTTTCAAAATTGGTTAGAAGCCTCTCGTCGGTCTTGACGTCACCACCACGATGAAGCGTGGACCTCACATCAAGGATGACTTTGTGCTCACTTGCTCAAAATCGCCGCTCGGAGAGTGGTTCGTTGTACTTCGCCTTCGTTAGCGGTCGCGTTGCACCGCTGGCGAGACGGTGACGTCGTTAGGGTGGTTGAGTAATTCGCTGTTCGCTCCGAATTGAAGACCTAGACGACGTGGAGTCACGCGATGTTGTTTCTCAAACAGATTCGCACCAGAGTTACCCTCCAAAGGGCAACCATGCTCGCGGCGGCAGCGATCGTCCTGGCGAGTTGTGGTTCTCCTCTCAACGGTTCCGTTAGCGCTCACTCCAGCGGAGTGATCACCCCGGAGGCGACGGTCGATCCCAGTTCGATGTGTCCAACGTATAACGGCTTCATCCAGCAGTCCTTCAATGGCGATATTACGGGGTGCTTTCGAATACCGGCGCTGCAGAGCTCCTCATTGGTAGTGGCCCTTCAGGCCTACTTGCTGAACTCCGGCGCGGCGCCTACTTTTCCAACGACGACGACTTCTCCTTCGACAACCATCAAAGACGTGTCGTTGTCGATTCGCCCGGGCCCCGTCACGCCCGGAGAGACGGTAGTGGTCACTGGTCGGTTCTTGGGACGTCCACCGACCAAGAGAAACACGCTGGGCAATCTCTGCTGGGACGGCTGTCGAACCGGACTGCAAGAGTCGATTCAACTTCGCTGGTCATCAGCCACGACGTTTCACACGAGTCTGATAGTTCCCGATACGGCGTGGCTCGTCAGTAACCACGGAGCGGTGTCGATTCATCCACTACTGTCGGGCAGTTATCAGGTGGGAATTCAGTGCCTGGGATTGATATCCGGTTGCGCTTTTTCTCCCGCCAACGCAAAGACAACAGTTCAGTTGGACGCCCCCACGCCCGAGAGATGTGCGAGCGGGCAGCCTTGTGCGACGTTAAATCTCAGCGCCCCGGCGACGCAGGTTGGTGACGAAGTACGAGTGACTGGCTGGGCGCCTCTGCAGACAATCATTGGCCAACCCTTTGGCTTCGATCTCTCCGTTGCGCCAGCGTCTAAAGGGCAGAAGTATCGGCCTCTTTCGTTCACAAGAACCCAAAAGAGTAGTGGCTTCAACGTCGTACTGGCTCCGAGAATATTGCGAGTCGCCGCGAGCAAGACGTGGGCCAACCTGGGCCGTGTCAGAACGATTTTGTCCACGTGGGCCGGTCCCTCCGCCGTTGAACCAGTACGCAACTCGAATGTCGTCGCGTGGTGCCAGGCGTCGGGCGTGGAGATCGTCGGGGGCCCCAAGGAGATCACGGTCTCCACGGCGGGCGCGACGGCGGCGTTGGCAGGATCCGATCTCACGATGTTCTCCTCTCCATCGTCTGATCCTCAGTGCTCCGACGTCCTTCTTGATCCAAGCCACGGTGCTACGGTCTACGCCGGCTTCGACACGGCGCAGAACGACAGCGCGCCACCGGTCTATTTAGCCGGGCTCTATACGACAAATAGTGGAGCGACCTGGCACGCGGTGCCCACGCCGCCGGGCGACACCCTTGAGGATTTCTCGGGTTTCACGAACGAAGGCAATAGCGTTCTGGCGCTCTTTGCCGGTCAGAATAGCTACTTCAATGCCAAGGCGGCACCCGGCACCGTGAACGGACTGGTGCAAGCGGAGGTGACGTCAAATGGAGGGGCCACGTGGTCTCTCTCGACCCTCGGCTGTCCGAGCGCTGGACCGTGCGTGACGCTTGGACCGTACTATTTGGGTCACTGCGCCATGAACAGCTCGCTCCAGCCTCTGCTCGTCGGTCCCGCGGGTGCCACGGCGAGTTCGGGCGTCAAGTGGACCACCTCGAACTGGATCACCACGGTCAATAGCTGTTTCTCCCAACAGCTGGTCGTCACCTCACCCCACGACCTGTTGCTCTTGGATCCGTCCTCGGAGTACCCGCTCTTGCGTTCGAGCGATTCTGGTAAATCGTGGTCGAACTACGCGTTGCCCTTGATCCCGGGCACCACCGCCGGACCGGACTTCGCTTCCTTTGGCAGTTCACTGCTGTTGGCTCCCGACGGTTCACTCTTTGCCTCCGTATCGTCTCCGTCGGGCCAACATCAAGAGCTCTTTCGACTCAACCCAGCGGCGACGTCGTGGTGCCAGGTACCCAAGGTGTTCCCCGCAAAAGCACCGTCGTACACGTTCTCAACTCTGCGGGTGAATCGCACTGATCTGCTGTGGAGCCAGACCAACGCATCGGGCGCAGTGTCGCCATCGAGCATGCACACCGTGGCGTTTTCGCAGTTGCGCTGTTAATTAATGCACGGGCTCAGCGCGGGGCCGGAGACCAATTGCCGCCTTCGACTGTGGTGAATGTCCCGCCAGGGGTCAAGTTCTAATGGGCCCAGAGCGTTAAGTGAATCGAATCTTGGACAACTGACCTGAACAACGGAGCGCTAAGAATTTGTTTGCGCCGAAGCTCCGCAACATTTTCATGGCAGCGTGGATGTATCGCCGACGACGACGGGGCTGTCGAGCGTGATTCGCTCTCCCAAGTAGGCGATCACGTCGGCTGCCCCGTAGTTCCGCTTTCCTTCCAAGAGGACACGAATCTCGTTAATACAGTCACCGAGGGTGACGATGGCAGGTTCTTGGTCACTGTCGCCGCGCACTTGGCCCAAGCCGCAGGTCGACATCAGTCCGTTGCACAGGCAGGTGCGTCCGACCGTATCCTCGAGCAGTCCGCCCTTCTTGATATAGGCGGACACTGGCTCTCCGGCGCAGCGATAGCCAATGCTTCCGTCTAACTTGATGTAGGCCTCTCGCAGGTATCCCAGATCGCACTTGCGATCTCTCGCGTCGTAGATCGATGACTCCGAGATCGTGCCTGGAATCGACGCCACCTTGAACGGGTAGCCCGTGGAGGAGGCGCGCGTCGATGTCAAGACCTCTACGGGGCCGCTCAGTACGGCAGTTACAACTTGCTCGCGCAGAGCGGGGTCCATGCCCGACTCCCGACAGCAGGCAAAGAGCGTCCCCACTTGGACTCCCGCGGCACCGAGATCAAGTGCCTCCTGGACATCTTTTGGAGTAGTCACTCCTCCGCCAATCCAAAATGGCACGCCGAGAGCATGCATGACGGCGTAGTCGACGCGGTCACGCTCGCCATACTCGGGATTGCCGTGGGCATCCAAGGAGATCTGTCCACGAGGTGGCGCGTTGTGTCCACCCGCGATGGGTCGTTCGATCACGAAGCCACTTACTGGACCATTGCTGCGCTTTGACAGAGCAGTCGCCAAAACGTGGGAGGAAACGATGGCGAGGAACTTGGGTGGTCGAAGGGCGTGAGAAGGTGAGTAGCGCGCGGGGTCGAAGTGCAGCGCCGGTATCTCCTCGGAGGAGATTTTGCCGATGGTGTTCAGTGGACTGTCGACCGTCTGGCCGAGGGCGAGACGCTCGAGAACGCCGGGGATATGGGTGGGCACGCCGGCTCCCATGACGACGTAATCGACTCCGGCGAGCATGGCTCCATAGAGAGTCGGCACCGTGGGGATCTGCACCTTGGTGAGTAGGTTGATCCCGACGAGGCCGTCGTGGCCCCGTTTTGCGAGCGCCACTTCGACGTAGGCAGCGAGAACGAGTACATCTTGGGACCGTTGCACATTTCGGTGCGTCAACATCGGGATGGTGCGATAAGGAGCCGACGCCGATCGCCGTACCGTGGCGAACTGCTCCACTACTTCATTGACAACGGACGGAACTGGAAAGTCGTCCAGCACGGCCCGCAATGACTCGTCGACTCCGTCATCTTGCAGTCGACGAACGAAAACGCTGTCAATGGCGGTTCCCGAAACGACGCCGAGTTGCCCCGCTTGGGCGACGGCGCGCGCCAGTGGCCAGCCGGAGATCGCGATTCCCATCCCGCCTTGAATGAGCCACGGCGGGCTCTTGATTCGCTGAGTGCTGGTGTCAATCACAGTGCTGACCCGTTCTTTGCCATCTCGACTCACGTCTGATACTGGCAATACTCAAGTCTAGGTTCGCGCTCGTCGGAGCATCAACTGCGAAGAACAACGTTCAAGGGTGGGTCGCCTCGCTGCATCCGGGCAAATTGTTCCGTCAAAAGGTGCACGACACGCGGCATCATCGCGGTGGTGGCGCCGCCGACGTGCGGTGAGATGAGCACATTGCTCAGAGCAAAGAGGGGGTGCCCTTCTGGTAACGGTTCGGGATCGGTCACGTCCAGAGCTAGGCGAAGACGCCCAGAGTTAGCGTGTTTAAGTAATGCCTCGGTGTCGGCCACTTTGCCGCGCGCAATATTGACCAGCAGACTGTGATCGCGCATGAGAGTTAAGAAGGCGTCGTTTACGAGGTGAGTTGTGTCGTCGGTGAGTGGCACCGCGATCACGACGATATCGGCCTGTGGTAGGAGTTCTGGCACTGAGTCGATGCCATGAATGACGCCGCGTTCGTCACTTCGTTCGCTGCGCGCGGCGCGTACGATGGTGACTTCAAAGGGCACGAGCCGCGCTTCTATCGCCTGACCCACCCCGCCGTAACCAATGAGCAGGACGGTGCGGTCGGCCAAACTGGGCAGCAGTTCGGGCGCCCACCGGCCCTCGTCGGCCGCCCGAACGAAATCCGGAATGCCACGCTGAGAGGCCAGGATCAGCGCCACCGTGAGCTCTGCCGTGGAGGTCTCGTGGACTGAGGCGGCGTTGGCAAACACGTGACCGGGTGGCAGCACTTTTTCGACGCCGTCGTAGCCAAGCGACAGGCTTTGTACGAGGCGGGTCTTTACGCTCGTCAGTTGAGTGAGCTTCCCCGAGGAACCCATATACGGCGGCACGACGATATCAATCGCNNTCGCATCGACTGGCGCCGGACCCGTCATATCCCATTCAATGAACTCGACACCTTCGGGGGCTTCAACGAACAAGTTGCGCACATGCGAGTCGGGAACGCTGACGAGCAGTCGCGTTGACTTCATGCTTCGAGCCTATCCATTGCTCTCTTGCCAGTTATTGGAAGAGGTGAAAACGAGTGGCGGTAAAGCTGAGCAAAGGTCCGAGCTAACTCAGGTGAGGTGTTGCGTTGCCCGATCGTCACTCAATCAAAAGGGCTGGCGACAATTCATCACGGTACACTCACCTTTAATGTTTGATGCACGAAAACGAAGGATGATCCGTGCAGATTACCGACGTTTTGGCGAAGGACGGTTGGACGGCGTGACTGACGTCACCACCGTGCGGGCTCGCCCATGATTCAACACCCGTCATTTAGCGTCGAGCCATGGTGTCTGCGCGAGACAGAGTTAGACCTTGACGTCTTGGCTCAGAGTGAATCAGTTTTCGCGTTGTCCAATGGACACATCGGCTGGCGGGGCAATCTCGATGAAGGTGATCCCAACGGCCTGTCCGGCTCCTACTTGAACGGTGTCCACGAGTTGCGGCCGTTACCTTATGCCGAAGTTGGCTATGGATACCCCGAACGCGATCAAGTCATTCTCAACGTGACCGACGGTAAGTTGATTCGTCTCTTGGTTGACGACCAACCATTCGACGTCCGTTATGGCGAACTGCACAGTCATGAACGCGTCCTCGACTTTCGCGAAGGTGTATTGCAACGTCGAGTCGAGTGGTCCTCGCCTTCTGATCGACGAATACGAGTGACGTCGACTCGCCTCGTGTCGTTGGTTCAACGCTCAGTGGCAGCCGTCAGATACGAGGTCGAAGCGATCGATCACCCGGTACGCCTCGTTATCCAGTCAGAGCTCGTCACCAACGAGCCGCCGCCTCCGGTGAGCGGGGATCCACGAGTTGCCGCCGTACTAGATGCTCCCTGGCAGTCCCAGGCGCACGGCAGTGATGGAACGTGGGCCGAGCTCGTTCACCAAACCGAACACAGCGAATTGTTGATGGCCGCGGCTATGGACCACGTCGTCGAAGGGCCGCCTTCGACTCAGATTGAAGCAGAAAGTTCGCCCGACCTCGCCCGGGTCACCGTGACGGTCACGCTGGAGCCGGGAGAGCGATTCTGCTTAATTAAGTACGTCACGTACGGCTGGTCGGCGGAACGATCGAGAGAGGCGGTGCGCGACCAAGTTGACGCCGCCATGGTTGTTGCTCGTCAATCGGGCTGGGAGGGTCTCGTCGCCGAGCAGCACGACTTTCTAGAGGAGTTCTGGGAGCGGGCCGACGTGGAGATCGACGGTGACGACGAGATTCAACAGGCGGCGCGTTTCGCCCTCTTTCACGTGCTGCAAACGGGAGTTCGAAGCGAACGTCGGGCTATTTCGGCCAAGGGCCTTACGGGTACTGGTTATGACGGACACGCGTTCTGGGATAGTGAGACGTACGTCTTGTCGGTGCTGAGTTACACCGAGCCCGAAGCTGTTGCCCACGCGCTCATCTGGCGCCACAGCACCCTTTCGATGGCCCAGGACCGTGCCGCCCAGTTTGGCTTTCATGGCGCCGCCTTTCCGTGGCGCACGATCACCGGGGCTGAGTGCTCGAGCTACTGGCCGGCCGGGACCGCCGCTTTTCACGTGGGTGCCGACATTGCTGACGCCGTCATCCGCTACACGCACGCAACCAGCGACGAAGAGTTCGAGCTCAAGTACGGTCTTGAGTTGCTCATCGAGACCGCTCGGCTGTGGTGCTCGCTCGGGCACTTTGACATCGAGGGTGGATTTCGCATCGACGGCGTCACCGGCCCTGACGAGTACAGCGCCATCGCGGACAACAATATCTACACCAATTTGATGGCCCAACGTAATCTCCGAGCGGCGGCCGACATGAGTGAGCGACACCGCGAAAGGGCCAGTGAACTCGCCGTTGATGATGAGGAGATCAAGTCGTGGCGCGACGCCGCGGAGGCGATGGTGATTCCCTTTGACGAAGTGCTTGGGGTACACCCTCAGTCGGAGCGATTCACTGATCACCAGCTCTGGGACTTTTCTTCGACGACGCCGGATCAGTATCCGCTCATGTTGCACTTTGCGTACTTTGACCTCTACCGCAAACAGGTCATTAAGCAGGCCGACTTGGTGTTGGCGATGTACCTGCGAGGCGATGCGTTCACGCCGGAACAAAAGAGAGCCAACTTTGACTACTACGAGCGTCTCACCGTGCGTGACTCCTCGTTGTCGGCCAGCTGCCAAGCAGTGATGGCGGCCGAAGTCGGGTATCTCGAATTGGCCCACGACTACTTGGCCGAGGCGGCCCTGATGGACTTAGATGATCTCGAACACAACACCCGCGACGGTCTGCACATTGCCTCGTTGGCCGGAACATGGATCGCGTTGGTGGCTGGACTGGGGGGCATGCGCGAATGCCAGGAGTCGTTGAACTTCGCTCCTCGTTTGCCCGCGGGAATCGCTCGACTCTCGATAAACCTGGTCTTTCAGGGACGTCGTCTGCGCGTCGAGACGACGGCTCAGTCGACGAGTTACACCCTAAAGGCGGGCGACGATCTCGAGCTGTTCCACTTTGGAAAGTCTCTTGCCTTGACTGTGATGCGTCCCGTCGTCCTTGACGCAGCGGAGGATCCGAAATTGGCGGCATCGCTAACGCCTCCGACCCAACCGTACGGGCGTGCGCCGGGCAGACGTGGTGTCTAAAACGAGACAGCACGCTAGCGCGATGGCCTCAAAATCTCCAAACGACGGCGCACGCGTGCCCGTGAATTTTGGTGCGTACGACGCGTGGTTGTTTGACATGGACGGCGTCTTGACCAAGACCGCGGCCGTGCACGCCGAGGCGTGGCGCCAGACCTTCGACGCATTCCTCGACCAAGAGTCGATCCGCACGGGCAAGACGTACGCACCTTTTGACGTCGAGGGTGACTACGAGCGATACGTAGACGGGGAACCGCGAGCGGACGGGGTTCGCAACTTCCTGGCGGCGCGGGGCATCAAACTTCCCGAAGGTGCCGATAGTGATCCGCCGGACGCGCGAACCGTTCAAGGGATTGGGAATCGAAAGAACGAATTGGTCCTTCAGGTAATGAAGACGAAAGGCGTCGCCGTCTACGACGGCGCGGTGGCGCTCGTGACGGAACTTCGCCAGCACGGAACCAAGGTTGCGGTCGTCTCCGCCAGCGAGAACACCGAGACGGCACTGAAGGCTGCCGGCATCGATGCGTTGTTTGACGCTCGAGTTGACGGTATCGTCGTGAAAAAACTTCATCTGGCCGGTAAGCCCGCACCTGACAGTTATCTGGAAGCGGCCAAGATGTTCAACGTTGTTCCGGGCAGGGCTGTTGTCATCGAGGACGCCCTCTCGGGGGTGGAAGCTGGTCGAAGCGGGCTCTTTGGATTGGTGATTGGTGTCGATCACCACGACGGACCGAATCAGCACGGGTACGCCGATGAGCTCCGCGCACATGGTGCCAACGTGGTGGTCACGTCTCTCGATGAGTTAGTCGCAGTCACACGCGTGAAAGGGAAGACGTAATTGGCTGCGCGAGGTCTACCTTTGCGAAGATTGCGGTTTACGGTTCAAGGCATCTCGCTAAAGCTCAAAAGGAACTGTCAGGTCATCGCCCACTAGGGGACGACTGGAACATCCAATTTGGCCTCGTTGTTCGTGCACTCCGTTTCTACGTGGTAGCAGTTCAAACGGCTGGTGGCGTAGGAGCTGGCCTGGAGGCTTAGAAAGAAATCGGCGGCGGGCAGGTTCACCGCGGTCCAGGCGTCGTAATCTCCATGGGCGCGAGCCCCCCAGAGCATGACAAAAGTGAAGGATTGCGTCTCGTGGGGCGAAAGCGCATGCAAAGCACAGAGTGAGTAAGAACGAAGAAGGTCATCATTGGTGCAGCCAGACGGCACTTTAGAAATGCTCAGCGGGTCATTCTGCTTTGCCCTTGTTGAAGAGAGCTCTTTCTTCGGCACAAAGGAAGGGCCGAAAGCTAGCCCGGGCACAGCGTCGGACGCATGCGGACTCGCCACACGGCCAATGTTCGTCACGGTAATGACAACATCGAACCTATATGTCGGAACGTCACCGTGAATCTTTGGCGGAGCTGAAATCGAAACGGCAAGGTCGTAACGACAGTCCGGTGGGGGGCTCGTATCGGATGACTCACATGGCGTGGTCGTCGTCACCTCCGACGTGCTGGTGGAGGTTGAGTGAACCGCAGGTACCGCGTGAACGATGCAAAAACCCTCCTGTCCAGAGGTCTTGTTGGACGACCACGTTCCGGGCTCGGAATCCTGGCAGGTGTAGGTTCCATCGATGATCTGCGGCGACGAGAGCGGCGGATAGACGTACCAGTTGACGTTCGGGGCACTGTTTTGCCCCGAACTGGCCAATGCCTTGTAGGGCCCCAGGGAACTTGGCACGCCGGTCATTTCGGTTCCGACTCGCTTTAGTCCGAGCGTGCCCGGGGATGAGCCACCGCCATCATTCCAGTGGTAGGTCTGGATCAACGTGACGCAGTAAGCCTTGCCGTGTGTACTGAAAGTCGGCGCACCGCCGCCATTGCCCACGGCGTCGGCGTTCGTATTGTTGAGCAACGTAACGGTGGCGCCCGAGCACGTCCAGCCAGAATCTGGAGCGTTGTTGCCGGCGAACGCCGTCGTCGCCACGAAGCCGCTCGTGAGCGCGCACGTCGCCGCGGCTACCGTAAGCCAAGCCATCGGCAGATGACGTTTCACGGGCTCAGACTACACCGGTCATCTTCGCTGATGCGGCCTCGAGCGCGTCGACGTGCATTGTTACTCGCCAGACCGGGATCGGCTCGTTTTTCGAAGCTCGCTTAGTCTTGCACGGTGGAAGACTCGTTCGAGCCGATGGTGGATCTCTCCGCAGCGCGGAGCATCGCCGAGGCGTGCACTATTGAGTGGGAAGTGGAGTTGGGACCACCCTTCGCGCTTTCGAACGCCTCGTTCGTCGCATCGGTCGGCGAGGATCGAGTCATCAAGGTGCCGTGGGGAGGCGACGATGAGTCGCTGCACGAAGGCGACGCGCTACAGCTGTGGGGCGGAGACGGCGCGGTGCGCTTACTGCGCCGAGCCGGAACTGCGTTGCTGGAGGAGCGGGCGGTCCCTGGCGACGATCTCTCTCAACTCGCTGAGCACGAGGCGACGGCGATCGCGGTCGAACTGGTGCTCAGGCTGTGGAGACCGGCGACGGCACCGTTTCGACCGGTCGGGCCCGAAGTATCGCGCTGGCTCGACGAGGCTGAGCGCGAGGGCAGCGAGCTCGTTCCGCTCGCTCGAGAACTCTTTGAGGAGGTCGGCGGCGGTGCCGACTGGCTCGTGCACGGTGACTTTCACCACCACAACATCCTGCGCGCGGGTAATCGATATCTCGCGATCGATCCCAAGCCGTACCTCGCCGACCGCGAATACGACGTGCCGTCGTTTCTCTGGAATCCCCTCGACAATCGCCTAGAGAACCGCGCGAAGACCGAACGTCGCGTCCACGCCTTCGCCGCCGCGGGACTCGATGAGTTCAAGATTCGCGCCTGGACCGTGATTCGAGGCTCGTACCTACGTACCGATCCCTTATACGTCGAGCCACTGCGGGCCCTCGTCGCCTAATGAGCGAGCTAGCTCAGGAAAGTGACGCCGAGGCCATGAGACGATCGCCGGCCGATCCCATCAGAAAAAGGAAGTTGTCGGCGTAGAACTGTTGGCGCACGTCTTCACTGGCGTCACCGAGTGAGGCTTCAAAGCGCTCAACCGGCCGGCGGCCACCTTCGACGTGGGGATAGTCCGAGGAGAACATCACCAGGTCCGGACCGCCTTGCTCGACGATCCAGCCCACGTCCTCGGTCGGGTAGGGGGCGAAGCGGATCTGTCGATGTACATAGTCGGAAGGTCGCATCGAGAGCGCTTGGAGCCGCTCTTCGTGGCGCGCGAACGCGTCAAAGGCCGACTCCATTTGACGAAGCCAGGACGGCACCCAGATGGCGCCTTGTTCCATGACACCCAGGTGAAGATTGGGGAATTTCTCGAGCACACCGTCAAAGATGAGTGTGGCCAACGTCTGAGCTGGCGGGACGGGTATGGCCATGTAGTCGACCGAACGGAAGTTCTCATCCCCGCCGTGAAAATCAGGCGGGATGGGCAGACCGTTCACGAAGTAGTTCGGGTCGAGTAACGGACCGGTGCCACCCACGTGAAAAACGACCGGCACGCCGGCTGCCTCGGCTTGGGCCCATACCGGAAAGAGATCTAAGTGGCTCGGAGAGAATGACGGAGGACACCCCGAGGCGATGAGGAGTGCGGCGGCCCCTTGGGCGATGGCGTCGTTCGCGGCTTGCGCCGCTCGCTCGGGATCGACCAGTGGCACGTAACACGTCGGAAGGAGCCGAGGATCGACCGAACAGAAGTCAATCATCCCGCGATTATGGGCGCGGGCCGCGGCGTAGACGAGTTCGACGTCGCCTTTGTGCTCGAGATTGTGCAGTCGGCTGTTGTGAAACGTATTGAAGATCAGTTGACTACTAAAACCGAGCAGGTCGAGGGCACGAGGCCGGTCCTCGGCAATGAATCCACCGGTCGCGGCGAAGTTTTTACGGGACATAATCTCAGCGTCCTCGTCGGCGCGATACTCCTCAGNNAGCCGGTCAAAGGACGCAAGCAGGTCGCGCTGTTGTTCTTCGGGGCTGCCGGTCTGGCGCAACTCGTTTCCGCTTTCGTACCGCAAGATCGGTAGTTCCTCGCGAAACTGTGCTTCGGCGTTCTCGCGCAGCCAGTTCGGTGGCTCCATAATGTGAGCGTCGGCGTCGTGTATCACACGTCCCTCGGCGTACGGCATAGACCCTCCACTTCGTGGTGTCGCAGTATTCCTTGGCACGAGCATGCTAACCGATGGGCCTCTTTCGCGTCGTGTTGGCGCCACGTCTATTAACGGACTCAAATTGCGACTGGCTCGGTTTCTGGGGTCCCCCATCAAGCTAGAAAAGGTTCTGGAAAAGTTCGACCGCAACTGCGGATGGACGGACTTTTCACACGACGATGACGACTTTGCCGCGTGCGTGCCCAGTCTCGAGATAGCGTAAGGCCTCGGCTGTTTCTTCCAACTTGTACGTTCGGTCGATGACCGGTGTGACCTGCTTCGACTCGATGAGTGCGCTGAGCACGAGCAGTCTCTCAGTGGTGACCTTCGCTCCGACCAAGGTGAAGTGCTGGCTCACCAGCGGCGAAACGATGAGCGCTTTCAGCATCAGGCCAAGTGGTCCGAACAACTTGCCCCCGCCGCCTCCCACCAGCCGGAGAGTTCCTTTGGGGGTCAATGCTCTGCGAAAAGCCCAGACCGAATGGTTCCCGACGGTATCAAGGATGAGATCGTAACGAATTCCCTCTCGCGTAAAATCCTCCGTGGTGTAATCGATCACCCGGTCAGCGCCGAGCGATCGGACTAGGTCCAAGTTTTTGGTGCTGCACACGCCGGTCACTTCAGCGCCGAACGATTTGGCAATCTGCACGGCGAAGGTGCCCACGCCACCGGCGGCCCCGTTGATCAGTACCTTGACGCCTGGTTGAAGCTCACCGTCACTTTGGAGCCCTTGCAGCGCAGTGATGGCGGCGACCGGAACGGCCGCCGCAGCATCGAACGATATGTCTGAAGGTTTGTGAGCCAGTTGCATAATTGAACTGCAGGCGAACTCGGCACAAGATCCGGCTCCTAGACCAAAAACTTCATCACCTATTTGAAATTGCGTGACGTCGTGACCGACCGATTCAATGATTCCAGCGAGATCGACGCCCACACTGGTGTTTTTTGGCTTTCGTATGCCTGACATGCGAACTAAGTAGGGTAAGCCGCGCACGAGATGCCAGTCATAAGGATTGACCGACGCCGCGCGAATTCTCACCAGCACCTCGTCGTCCTTGGGTACGGGAGTGTCAATCTCCTCTTTGCGAAGGACGTCGGGTGGGCCGTATCGGTTGTAAACAATTGCCTTCACGGTTTCCATTCCTTAGTTGTCGTTAGTTCAATTCCGCTTGACTATCCCACTGTTTAGCGCGCCGTGGACGAAATTGTAAATATTCCTCCTCTGGTCTTCTTCAGCGATGATGGCAGTACGACATCAGCGGGAGATGCCGACCAAGTAGGTTGCCCTTATGCGTCGAGTCTTCGGGTTTGTGATGATCATTAGCTTGTGTGCTGTCACTATCGGCGTGCCGGTCGCACTGGCCGACTCGACGACTACGACTCTTGCCGGCTCGACCTCGACTTTGGCATCGGTACCAAACACCTCTGCGGTCAAGCACACGAAGATTGCCCCCTTAACCGGACTACCGGATCCTACGGGGGAGGCCGGTCGCCGTTCTGCGCTCACCGTCAAAATCGATAACACCCCTGAGGCAATGCCGCAGTACGGAATCGATGAGGCCGACGTCGTGTACGAAGAGATCGTCGAAGGCGGCATCACCCGGCTCGCCGCAATTTTCAATTCGCAACTTCCGACCGAAGTCGGTCCTCTACGTTCGGTGCGTCGAACGGATCGCGAGCTCGTCTATCGCATCGGCGGCATCTTCGCCTGTTCCGGAGGTGCCCAGTACGCCCTGGAGAGCATCGCGACGGCGCCGGTGAAGTTGATTACCGAGTCTGACGCGGGTTCGGCGATGTTTCGGATTTCGACGCGCTACCCTCCCCACAACCTTCTCGCCAACGCCGTGCTGTTGATGGCCAAAGGTGGCAAGCCGAAGCCGCCGCCCCCTCTCTTTACCTATCGATCGAAATCAACTCCGGCGAAGGGTCCCCGGGTGAACTCTTTCGTCGTGGGTTTCGCCTCGGGTTACGAAGCGTCTTATGAGTGGAATGGGACAACACGATCGTGGGACCGTTCAATCTTTGGTGGGCCCGACGTCTCAGCTGCGGGCGTTCGAGTTTCGCCCAAGAACGTCATCGTGATGAACGTCAAGTACGAAGGTGGCGTGGGCGTGCTCGGTTCGTACGCGCTCCTCGTTGGCTCGGGGCCGGCCGAGGTTTTTTCCGCGGGGAGGGTACAGCGAGCAACCTGGTCCCGCAAGGGCTTGAGTAGGGCCATCGTGTACACCAACTCCTCCGGTCGCGTGATCGACATGACTCCAGGTCAGACCTGGGTCGAACTGCTCGACCCGACCCAACACGCCGTCGTTACGTCTTCGGTTAATTGATCTCGACGACGTCGCTCGGTTTAGCCACAACTTTGCTGATACGCGGCGGTTCCGGGCTGCAGCGCCTGACCGGAGTTGGCGTTGATCATGAGACACGACTCGTCCACGGCCGCGAACTGACTGGCTGGAATCAACTTGAGTTGGTCAACTTCGTTATAAGTCCACCGGGTGTCTGCCGTTCCCTGGAAGTACCAGTTACTGCCGTTATCAGCCACGATGAGTCCATAGGTTTTCATTGTCTTGAGCACGGTCTGACAGAAGGCACCACAGGACACCGCGGGCAAGGTGAACGAGGCGTTGAGGCGAAAACGCGCGCCCATTGGCGGACAGTTGGTGTTGGCCTGACCGGCTTCGTGGCGCGCGGGCCACAGGTAGGACTCCTGGGAGCACTCGACGGTGAATCGAATGGCGTGGTTCATGGACCCGGAGGCGACCTCGTTGTAATTGACCAGCCCCGGCAGGATCGGCAGACCGGCGGCGTCGGCTGAGGTGAAGCCGGCCGGTCGAAGTGCGTTCGAGTTGAGGTTCCAGATCGCGCCCGAGCCCGCCGTAGAGCGCCCCCCGGCCGAGTAGTGGGTGTCGAAAGTCTCAAAGAGCGTGCAGACCTTTGAAGTGCTCGATGTTCTCGGATCGACCATCAGGGCGTGGCGATCGGAGCCCCCTTCAATCGGTGTCGAGGCCGTCAGCGGGTACGGGCCACGGTTGCTCTCCGAGGCGTACAGGAATTTGATTGGTGTGAAATGGGTGCCGACGGGGACGATATTCCAGGGAATGCCGTAAGGCGCCTTCGGGTTGCCCGATGGTCCGTAGTCCGGGTGCAGATCGGTGGAGGCGGCCGACATCGACGCGAGCCAGGTCGCGCTGTTGGCGTCGGCTGGAAGTCCTGTGATGGGCGTGTTCCATACGTTGTCGAGCGGAAAGACCGAACATTTCGTTCCGGGCAGTACGGTCCCGGAGGTCTTGGTTTCGAGGTGAGTCGTTGAATGACTTGGGGCCGCCAGTGCCGAGCTCATCGGCGCCACGAAACCCGCTGCCACCGTCAGGGCACAGACTCCGGCGGCCAAGGTCGCCCGCGAGCTCCTACGTCGAAACACGAGGCGAGTTGGTCGTGGTGGCTGTTACTCCAAGAAAGAGGACCTTGCGTTTCGTGGGAGATGAGACATTTATGAGGTGCTCGTGACAGCTGTTGGAGCGCCAACATCTTTGAGGTCTACGATGCCGCGGGCTCTCCACAACCGGATCGTAGCAGTGCAGTTCGCCCCTTCTCTTGAAGAATCGCGCTTCAAGTAGTGGGCTCTGCGGCCCTCGAGCCTCCAAGCAAACGTGCCCACGGGTGGCCAAAGCCGGGCTCGCTGACAACGAGTGATGGCGTTTTTGGCGCTCGAACGTGCGCGGGAGTTCCCTAGCGTCAAATCAAGGCATGATGTAGAGATGGGGGACAAGGAAAATTCTGGAGAGAACACAGCCGTCGAGACCATTGACCGAGACGCGTTACGAACGAAGTACCGTGAGGAACGCGACAAGCGAATTCGCCCTGACGCCAACGACCAGTACGTCGAGGCGAGTGGGCGGTTTGCACACTTTCTCGATGACCCGTACACCGAGCGCGTCGATCGTGAGCCTCTCTTTGACGAAGTGACCGTCGCGATCATTGGTGGCGGCTTCTCCGGGCTCGTCACGGGGGCTCGACTGCGACAGGCTGGCGTCGAAGGTGTTCGCCTCATCGAAGGCGGGGGCGACGTGGGCGGAGCGTGGTACTGGAATCGATACCCGGGTGCCATGTGTGATACCGCGGCGATGGTCTATCTCCCTTTGCTCGAAGAGACGGGTCATGTCCCGACGATGAAATACACTTTCGCACCAGAGATCATCCGTCAGGCCCAACTGATCGCTCACAAGTTCGGTCTCTACGACAACGCGCTCTTCTCAACCGAGGTCACTGAACATCGTTGGGACGAAGCCACCTCTCGTTGGATCATTCGCACCAATCGAGGTGACGAAATACGGGCCCGATTCGTCTCGATGGGCACCGGTCCGCTGCATCGACCCAAGTTGCCCGGGATACCCGGCATTGAGACGTTCGCTCGCCACAGCTTTCACACGAGCCGTTGGGACTATGGCTATACCGGCGGAGACCCCAGCGGCGCGGTGATGGAAAAGTTGTCCGACAAGCGGGTGGGCATCATCGGTACGGGAGCCACTGCCGTTCAGTGCATACCCTATTTGGCTCGTGCGGCCCAAGAGCTCTTCGTCTTTCAGCGCACGCCGTCGTCGATTGACGTGCGCAACAACCATCCCATTGACCCCGAGTGGTTCGCTGATCTTGAACCGGGTTGGCAAGGGCGTTGGCTGATGAACTTCGCCACCTTGCAGAGTGGCGGATTCGCCGACGAGGATCTGGTCAAGGACGGTTGGACCGACATCTCTCAACGAATTCGAGACCGAGTCATCGCTGACGGTGGCGACTTGAGTCCGGCGTCGATGCGCCGTGCCTACGAAGACAGTGATGACGAGAAGATGACCGAAATTCGCCTCCGGGTGGACGCCGTGGTAGGGAACCGCGAGGCGGCAGAGGCTCTGAAGCCCTGGTATCGCCAGCTGTGTAAGCGACCGTGTTTTCACGATGAGTACCTCCAGGCGTATAACTTGCCGAACGTTCACTTGGTCGATACGCGCGGACAAGGAGTGGAGCGTATCGATGAGACTGGTGTGTGGGTCGACGGGAGTCACTACGAGCTCGACTGTCTCATTTTCGCCTCGGGCTTCGAGGTTGGGACCGAGTACGAGCGACGTTCTGGTTTTGAGACCTTCGGGCGCGACGGACTCTCACTCTCAAAACATTGGGACGACGGTATGCAAACGATGCACGGCATTCACGTGCGCGGGTTCCCCAATCTGTTCATCGTGGGCGTGACGCAGGCGGCGAATCTCATATCCAACGTCACTCAAAATCTCACCGAAGCCGCTACCACCATCGCGGCGATCGTGACCCAAGCTCTCGCGACCGGCGCCGACGAGGTCGAAGTGAGCGCGGAAGCCGAGCGAGCCTGGATGAAACTGCTGGAAGGCACGAGCGAGACGTTCCTGGCTGATCCGGACTGCACACCGGGTTACTACAACAATGAGGGCCGACCAATGGGTAGTCGCGAGCAGCTCTTCTCCAGTCGTTACCCCGAAGGAGCAGTCGCGTACTTCGCTTTCATCGACGCGTGGCGCAACGCGGGAACCTTCGAGGGTCTCGAGTTTCGCGAACGATCTTCGTAACGCCAACTCGCCGCAGGAAAAAGTTCCGTGTATGGGAGTGAGGACCACATCGCTCACCCGGGAATATTCGCCACGACCGGGCTACGATGCCCTAGGTGACTGACATCGACACCGACGCTGGCCTGGGCGGACCGATCTTCAATCTCTTTGACCCCCGGTGGGCGAGCGACCCGTTCCCGCTCTACGCCGATCTGCGAGAACGAGCCCCGCTGCATCGAAATGAGTTTGGTTTCTGGGTGGCCGCGCGTCACGCGGACTGCCTCGCGGTGTTACGCGATCGCGGAGCGAGCGTTGAGCGATCAAGCATGATGGACGACGAGACTTCTGACGCGTTCGGCGGTGGCGTGAACCAAGACGATCCGCGGGCCGTCGCCGAGTTCGAGAACCGTTCTTTTCTCGTTCGAGACCCACCAGATCACACTCGGTTGCGCGGTCTCGTGGCTAAGGCCTTCACCCCCAAGGTCGTCGAAGCGCTGCGCGGGAGAACCCAGGAGATCGTGGACGAACTGATTGACGAAGCGATCGACGAAGGCTCGATCGACTTGGTGGACCGCTTCGCCTACCCATTGCCTGTGCGCGTCATCTGCGAACTATTAGGGGTGCCCGTCGCGGATCAAGAACGTTTTAAGGTGTGGTCGCACGCGCTGGCCCGGGGTCTTGATCCAAATTTTTTGCTTCCGCCAGAAGTGCTGGAAGCCAGCGCCGAGGCCCGAGAGCAGTTCGCTGCGTATTTCTTCGAGTTACTCGCCGAGCGACGCCGCTCTCCCGGAGAGGACCTCTTGAGCCAACTCGTCGCCGCGGAGGACGGCGGCACGGTCTTGAGTGAAGCGGAACTACTCTCGACGTGCATTTTGCTCCTGGTGGCCGGTCACGAGACCACCGTCAATCTCATTGCGGGAGGGGCCCTTGCTTTACTCGAACACCCGAGCCAACTGGAGCGCTATCGCCTCGACCCCGCGGTCGCGCGCAGTGGCGTCGAGGAGATGTTGCGATTCGTTTCGCCCGTCCAGTTGACCGGAAGGACCCTGCTCCACGACATCGAACTCGGCGATGTGAAACTTAAGGCCGGACAGTTTGTCATGTTGCTGATCGCATCGGGAAATCGAGATCCGTTAGCGTTTGACGGACCAGATGAGTTTGACTTGGGGCGAACGCCCAATAACCACCTCGGATTCGGCTTTGGAATCCACCACTGTCTCGGCGCACCGTTGGCCCGAATGGAAGCTGACGTCGCCTTGTCCAGCCTGGTTCGTCGGGTTCCGCGACTGGCACTGGCTTCTGACAAGGTGACGTACAAGGCCAACGTCATCTTGCGAGGGATGGAGTCAATGCCGGTCACTCTCGGGCGCTGAGTTCCTACCCCACTGAGGATTCTGTCCGGTCCGTGAGTCGTCGTGACGTCGCTCACGGCTCGTCGGGGACGTTCCATCGTAACTTGGCGACTCGATCGGGTTTGACGTAGTCGTGTTCAACAAACCATTTGGCTGAGTCATACAGCGCGAGCGCCGCCGGACGGGAACGATAACCGAGTTCACTTCGTGCTCTCGAGTCGTCAAACGTCATGACCGTCGTGGCCATGTGGGCGGCTTCCAAGGGCACTCTTGGTTCACGACGAAGCAGGCTCCCTTCAAAGAATTGTGACGCTCGCCCCGCGAGCATCGGGAACGCCGACGGGAAGCGTCGCTGAGCCCGCGGTAGTCCGGTCACGTGTGATATCACGTCGAGAAGTTGGGTCATCGACATGTTGTCGCCGCCACATATATAGCTTCGACCTTGACTTCCCAGCTCCAACGCCAACAGGTGGCCCTCGGCGAGGTCGTCAACGTGTGCCACGTTCATGGCCGTGTCGACGTATCCGGGTATACGTCCGTTCAAAAAGTCGAGCACAACTTTGCCCGACGGAGTCGGGCGATGGTCGAAAGGGCCGTGAGGCATGGTGGGAAGTACGAGCACGACCGGTGCGCCTTCCGCGGCTAGTCGCAGAACCTCGTGTTCGGCCACGTACTTCGTCTGTTTGTAGTTGCCATACAGTTGCGAGAGATTGGCGAAATCGTCCTCATTTGACGGCCGTCCGTCCTTCGTGCGCCAAAGACCGAGGGTCGCGACGCTCGAGGTGTAAACGATGCGTTCGACGCCCGACTCCGTCGCGGCTCTGATGACGTTACGACTGCCCCTCACGTTGATGGCGTAAAAAGTTGAAGGATCCTTTGGCCAGAACCCGAACTTGGCGGCCAGGTGAAAGCAGTACCGCGCCCCGTTGAAGATATGACTCAGTTGTTGTGCGTCAGCGACGTCCACGTCGTGGCGCTCGATGTCGAGCCCGTCCAAGTTCGATGTCGGCGCGCCCGGCTCTAGGAGGGCCACCACGTGCACACCTCGGCGAAGCAAGGCTCGCGACACTGCCGATCCAATAAACCCCGCGGCCCCGGTCACGACCACGCGGTCGCCACGGGACAGTTCGTGTGTCACGACGTGGCGATCGCCTTTCTTGAGGTGCCCCGCGTCCTTTTGAACACGCCCTTGGCCATGGTCAGGCCAAAGTCCATAAGCCAACGACTGTTTCGTTCGGCGTCACCTAAGAGTTCGTCTAGGGCGTTAACGAAGAGATCGACCTCGGTCTCTTGGGCGATGAGGGGTGGCAGTAATTTGATCACGTTGACATTGTCCGCCGCCACTTGGGTGAGTATCTGGTAACGGTGAAAGAGTGGCACGACCAACGTTTGGGAGAACATCGCGGTGCGGGTGGCCTCGATCGCTCGCCAACGGCGCCGCGGACCCGCCGAACTTGGTGCGCCGAAGACTACCCCGATCATCTGACCCTGGCCGCGAACTTCGTGCAAGAACTCATGGCGAGTCGCTAGTTCTTCGAGCTTCGCTCGCCAGATCACGCCCATATCCGCGGCGTGTTCGACGACGTGTTCGTCGTCAAAGACTGACAACGTCGCGAGTCCCGCGACCATGGCCAACTGATTTCCCTTAAAGGTGGTGGAGTGGACCAAGGCTCGGTCCATCGAGCTGTAAACGCTGCGAAAGATCTTGTCACTCGTTAACGTGGCCCCTACCGGCACGTAGCCTCCCGAGAGCGCCTTGGAGATCGTAATGATGTCGGGGGCGAGTCCGTAGTGCTCGTAGGCATAGAACTTTCCTGTGCGACCCAATCCAGTTTGTACTTCGTCGCAGATGAAAAGTGCCCCGGCGTCGTGGACGGCGCTTTGGATCTCTCGCCAGCGTTCGCCGTCGAGTTCGTAGACACCTTTGCCCTGGATGGGTTCAGCGATGAACGCGGCCACGTCGCCGCGGCGGAGCTCTTCTCTTAGGACATCGAGATCACCAAAGGGAATCTCCGTGGCACCGGGTAGCAGGGGACCAAATCCCTTCTTGAACTCACTGGACCCGTTGAGCGCGAGTGCACCAGTGGTGAGTCCGTGGTAGGCGTGCGCGTGGTAGCAAACTCTGCTTCGACCGGTCCGAGCTCTCGCAAATTTGATAGCGGCTTCGACGGCTTCGGCGCCAGAGTTGCAGAAAAAGACGCGCTCGATGCCGGCGTGGCTGCGCGTGACCAACTGTTCGGCCAGCAGTCCGGGCAACAGCGCACAGTCCATTTGGACCATGTTGGGTAGATCGGCTTCCATCGCTTGGCGTAGCGCGTCCTTGATCACCGGGTGACTTCGTCCGAGCGCGAAGACCCCGAATCCGCTTAACAGATCCAGGTACCGTTTGCCCTCGTCGTCGTAGAGGTAACAGCCCTCGCCGCGCTCGTAGAACCGATCAAATCCAAGCGTTTTGATGACCTTGGCCAGCTGCGGATTGAGGTACTGCTCGTGCAGTTGGAAATTCTCGCCTCGGCGACGATCCATCAACTCCGTAAGGTTAAACGGCACGTTTCTCCTTTGACTACTCCCCTTAATCTAGGCCCGAGTGCGTTTTGCGCAAAATCTTGAGCGTCAGATTAATGAGTTGGCCGCTCACTTTTCACGGGTGCGATCATCTAGTCGAGTTGATGAATCCTTCTTGCCTTTGAGCGTGGTGTGTTGCGCCCGATTGACTACAGACCGCGCAAGTTCGATGGCCCAAACAGCGGCTGAACTGAAGCAGTGTGCCAATCGGTTCGAGGACAAGTGAAGCGGTCGTAGAAGGCTTCGATGATGGCGTCGTAGTTCACTCTCCAACCGACGAAATCGTTCCAGGCGGCGTCACGATCCGCGACGAGTGGCACCCCGCTTCGTTCGAGGCGTTGAAGCACCTCGTCAAACTCTTGGCGGGTGATGGAGATGGGGATGGAGCGATGCAGGTCCACCGGATAGGGAATTCGAAAGTAGTCGGCCAATCGCCGCAGCGTGAGCCACCCGGCACGAATGCACAGTCCGGCGGTGGGCGACGGGGTGACGTCGACGGCGGCGTTAAAGAGGGCCGCGGCGTCAAGAACGGTGGCCGCGGATCCTACCCAGGTTTGGTTGGGATTCGGTGATCGGTAGAAGTTGAGTATCGGGAGTGTGGAGTGGGTTTCACCTACCTCAATGAACCACTGCTCCCACTCTCGCCATATTTCATCGAGTCGCTCGTAGGAGTCCACACTTTGGGCGATTTCGAGCACTCCCCAGGGGGTCGCCGGAATGCCGGCACGTACCGAGAGTCGTGAGACGGAGAATTCGCGTCGCTGAAACGCGCCGTACAGCGTGGGGATGAAGGCAATGAGTAGAGCCAGCAACGTCAAGCCGACGCCGGCCTCGACATATTCGAGCACGGTCAACCCACCGCCGTGAGCGGCGGTGGTCCCAAGGGTGAACAGTGACGACCCCGACATCTTGAAGGCCAGCGAAAGATTCGAAGCGCCAGCGGCAATGAAGCCCAGGGCGAAGGCCACCAAACTAAGAGCCAGCCACGTGGTCTGGTAAGCCAGCAAGACCATTGACGCGTACAGCGACAGAATTCGATCCCTTACAGGGTAGGACTTACTCGAACGCGCGAGAGTATGAAAGACCACGCCCACGGCTTTGGCGATGAAACGGCTCAGTCGAACGTTGGCGACCCGGGGCAAAAGAAAGGTACGGATGGCGGCGTCCAGGACCAGCACTTCCAGGAGCAGTCCGAACAGACCGGACAGTACGCGGATCCAAATGTTCACGTCAGTCAGCTTCCCTAACCCACAAAACGGGTCGCGATGGTCTGGCGTGCGTGCGAATGATTAGTAGTACGGGTCGCCGTGGCGGAGTCAAGAAGGTGCAGTATAGACCGCGGGGTCTGGACTTCATCAAGGGTCCATCTTCTCAAATTTTCAATTGACCTCTGTACAATGAAGACTTCGAGTCCCGCCACCTCATACTCTCGTTTCGCAACTAAAATGGCGAGAACGTATCGCGGACGTTGACGATGCTTTGGCATCTGGCAGTTGATATCCGAAGGTAGTGGAAATGGCGGCCGTGTGACGAATGAATTTACTCAATCACAAGGGCTCGCCAACGATCAAAACCTGCCGGGACCGCGTACACCTCAGCCCTTTAGTGTCGCGCGTATCGGTGAGTCGCGTCTGAGGGGCATTCCCACTCAAGAGACCCTCGAGACGATCTTTCCGCCCATTTCGGACTACGCCTTTCTTTCCGACTGTGAGAACAGTTGTCTCGTGGCGCCCAACGGTACGGTGGAGTGGTTTTGTATTCCCAAGCCGCACGACCCGAGTGTCTTTGGCACCATGCTCGACCGTTCCGCAGGGTCATTTCGTTTGGCGCCGGTCGACAGTGCTGTTCCCGCCCACCGTCAGTACGTGCCCGGAACGATGGTGCTGGCGACCACTTGGCAGACTCGTAGCGGATGGCTCATCGTCAATGACTTTCTAGCTATCGCGCCGTGGTATCGAACGGGTGACCGCTCCAATCATCACCGTCGCACGCCAGGGGACTCTGACGCGAAGCACGTGCTGGTGCGAACGGCGACGTGCCTGCACGGCAACGTGGACGTCTTGCTCAACTGCGAGCCGTCGTTTGACTACGGACGCGTGGACGCGCAGTGGGAGTACGACGGCACGTCGTATGACAAGGTCATCTCCACCAACCAAGATTTCACCAAACTCACGTTGACTGGTGACATGAGATTTGGCATCGAAGGTCGAGCGGTTCGCGCGCGTCACCGTCTCACCGAAGGCGAGACGTCGTTCGTGGTCTTGAGCTGGTCCGACGCGCCGGCGCCGTCGAACCGCGCGGAGGTCGATACCTGTCGCGCAGAGACGAGCCGCTTCTGGCGAGACTGGATCGACGGCGGGCGATTTCCCGATCATCCGTGGCGAGAACATCTCCAACGAAGCGCGCTCACTTTGAAGGGACTGACCTACGCGCCGACGGGCGCGCTGCTGGCCGCGCCCACGACGTCACTTCCTGAGACGTTGGGCGGTGGCAGAAACTGGGACTACCGCTTCACCTGGATCCGCGACGCAGCCTTCACGTTGCGCGAGCTGCACGCTCTGGGGTTCGATACCGAAGCGGACGACTTCCTCGCATTTCTCGGCGACGTGCTCGAGCCTCAGGTCAGCCACGTGAAGGGCGCTAAAAATGCGCGAGGGGACCTGCAAGTGCTCTATCCGGTGGACGGAGCCGTGGCTCCGCAAGAGATTGAGCTGGATCATCTCACGGGCTACGGCGGGAGTCGACCGGTGAGGGTGGGCAACGCGGCCTATAACCAAGTCCAGTTCGACATACTGGGCGCGATCGTCGACTGCGTGTTCGAACACACCCGTTCGAGGGACTCGCTCAGCGAACGGTCGTGGCGGATCGTGGTCCAAGCCGTAGAAGTGGCGCTGCAGTGTTGGAAGGGGCCCGATCGAGGGATCTGGGAGGTGCGCGGTGAGCCGCAGAACTTCACCTTCTCCAAGGTCATGTGTTGGGTTGCGGCGGACCGGGGTGCGCGTCTCGCGGCGCTGCGAGGCGAGAAGGACCGAGCCGACCGATGGTGGAATGCCGCGAAGGAGATCCACGCCGACGTCTGCGCGAAGGGCCTGGGGGACCAGGGCTACTTCACCCAGTCCTATGAATCGAGTGGACTCGACGCGTCGCTGTTGTTGTTGCCACTGCTCGGTTTTCTGCCAGCCCAAGATGAACGGATTCGCAAAACCGTCATGGCGATCGCCGATAACTTGAGTGACGGCGCGTTCGTCTATCGCTACCGCCCCGAAACCACCGATGACGGCATCGATGGCCCCAAAGAGGGCAGTTTCACTGTCTGTTCTTTCTGGCTCGTGTCGGCGTTGGTAGAAATTGGCGAGCTCGACCGGGCGCGAACGCAGTGCGAAAAATTGGTGGGCGCGTCGAGCAATCTCGGACTATTTGGCGAAGAACTCGATCCCGCGACGGCTCGACATCTCGGGAACTTTCCTCAAGCGCTCACGCATCTCTCTCTAATCAATGCGGTTTTGCACGTTATCGAAGCGGACCAGAGATTGAACGAAGCGGTCATCGGTCCGGCCGGGTCCCCGAACTGGTGGGGCGGGGCGGGAAATGACACTCGCACGACTACGATTACCTGACGAGCGAATGGTTAGTTCTCCATTGGCTCCGTTGTAGGGCCCTCACAACGTCGGGCGAGGTCCACTAGCTGTTTGATCAGGTACCAACAATGTCGAAGCCCGTCGCCAACCGTGTCAAGCCGGTACCGGTAGAAGGTCTGATTTCCAATCGCGAATCGGAGCGGGCGGAACTCGTCGTCGTCGCGAACCGACTGCCCGTCCAGCACTCGTCGTCGAACGGGAGTGATGGGTGGCGCCCGAGTCCGGGCGGTCTGGTTTCAGCGCTCACGGCGGTGTTGCAGAGTCGCAACGGTCTCTGGATCGGTTGGTCGGGCACCTCAGAACATCAAGATGCGCCGCAGACGTTCGAGGGAATACGACTGAAGTCGGTGAACATTTCCAAAGCCGAGTTCGATGACTTTTATCTCGGATTCTCCAACGCGACCCTCTGGCCCTTGTATCACGACGCCATTCGCGCGCCCACGTTCCACCGTGCGTGGTGGCAGACGTACTCCAAGGTCAACATGCGCTACGCCATCGCCGCCGCTGAATCGGTGGCGNNCCAACTCGTGCCACAGATGCTCCGTCAGTTACGCCCGGACGTGCGAATTGGCTTCTTTCTGCACATCCCGTTCCCACCGATCGAGCTGTTCATGCAGTTGCCCTGGCGGCGTGAGATCTTGGCCGGACTCCTCGGCTCGGACCTGATCGGCTTTCAAGTTCGCCAAGCCGCCTCGAACTTCTCTCGAATGGCGAGGCGCCAGTCTTCCGCGACGGGTACGGACTCGGCGCTGGAATTCCACGGGCGCCTCATTCGCGTGGGCGCGTTTCCCATCTCGGTTGACTGCGAGCAGATTGTCGCTCTGGCCAACGATCCCGTGATTCGTGAGCGGGCTATTGAGATCAGAAAGGATTTGGGCGATCCAGAGTTGGTGCTGCTGGGCGTCGACCGATTGGACTATACGAAGGGCATCCAACAGAGAATTAAGGCCGTCTCCGAGTTGTTTCAAGACGGCACTCTCAGCGCGGACAAACACATCATGGTTCAGGTGGCCGTGCCCAGCCGAGAGACCGACGCGCACTACGACTTGGAACGTCACAATCTCGAACAGATCGTGAGCGAGGTGAATGGTGAACACGGCCTGGTCGGCCGGCCGGTTATTCACTACCTGCACCAGAACCTTCCTTTTGAAGAGCTAGTCGCCCTCTATCTGGCCGCGGACATCATGATCGTGACGCCCTTTAGAGACGGGATGAATTTGGTGGCCAAGGAGTACGTCATGTGTCGCACTGACCTGACGGGACGGCTCGTGCTGAGCGAGTTCGCCGGAGCGGCCGCCGAACTGGGTGGCGCCTTTATGGTGAATCCCCACGACCTCGAAGGAATAAAGGAAGCGATCCGCCTCGCACTGATCGTGGGTCCAAAAGAGGAGAAGGATCGGATGTTACGGATGCGCCGAAAGATCCTTCGCCGAAACGTCTATGACTGGGCCGAGTCGTTTCTGGCAGCGCTGCAACAAACGGGTTCGTAAAACATCTCGAGCGAGGCGGTCACGCCTCGCCCTCTCGTTCGTCGCCGAGCGTAGCCTTAGAGTTCTTCGAGCAGATCCGCGATCGACTCAACCACTCGAGACGGTTGGTGGGCGTAGTGAGCAATGTCCTCGCGTTGGGCAACGCCGGACAACACCAGAATCGTTTCGATTCCGGCTTCCGTTCCGGCGAGAATATCGGTATCCATCCGATCGCCGATCATGACGGTCTCGTTGGAGTGGGCGTTAAGAATCTTCAACGCGTCGCGGATCATCACCGGGTTGGGCTTGCCGACGAAGTAGGGCGCCACGCCGGTGGCGCTTTCAATGAGTGCCGCCAGCGCGCCACACCCCGGTAGCGATCCCGCCGCGGTCGTGCCGGTGGTCTCAGGATTGGTCGCCACGAAGGAGCTACCCGCGTCGATGAGTCTGATCGCGGTGGTGATGTCCTCAAAGGAGTACTTCCAGGTCTCGCCGAGCACGACGTAGTCGGGACTCTCGGAGCTTTCTTCGTAACCAATGTCGTTGAGCGCTTCGTGAAGGCTGGTCTCGCCAATGATGAAGGCGTGGCCCTTGGGGCGTTGATCTTGGACGAACTGCGCCGTCGCCAGCGCGGACGTCCAAAGTTGATGTTCTCCGACGATGACGCCCAGTGACGAAAGCTTGGTGCACAGTTCTCGCGGCGTGAACAGGGAGTTATTCGTGAGAACCAAAAACGGCCGATTCGTTGATCGAAGTCGGTCCAGGAATCGGTCCGCTCCAGCCACCATGTGGCCATTATTGATAAGCACGCCATCCATATCGCAAAGCCAATTGGTAGCAGTGCTCACGAAGCCCATTCCTTCCGTTGACATCAAGCGTAGGCGGAAGGCGAATTCTTGACGATCCGACACTCCCTAACTTATCGCTCGCTCGCATACTCTCGGGTAGAGATCACCCGGAGAATCTTGTTCTGCGGCGCCGGCGTTTCAGTAGATACCGATTTTGAACCCCGCATGTCGGTAACGAAAGCTAAAAACCAACTAGCGCGTGACATTCAACGTCAACGTCACGCGCTAGTTGGGCCTACTGCTTACAACGAACGACCTACGTTACCTACGGTGACTACCTCGATCGAATGATTTGTGACCGCCGAAATTTCCCTGGTGACCGCCTTGGTTGTCGTGACCGCCTTGGTTGTCGTGGCTGTTTTGATGGCCTTGGTTACCTAGGCTCCCAATCTCCTTTACCAGCGGGGTAACGACCGGGACTGCGTCATTGGCGTGACCAATTTTTACGGTGATCGCATCGAGAGTGGTCTGGTCAGCAGCGATGATGCCCTGGGCACAGATCTTCGATCCAACGACGACGTCGGCCAGGGTGGCTGACGCGCCGTCTTGGCTATTGGCCGTTGCCGAACTCACCACAATCGTGAGGCTGAATCCTTCATGGTTGGTCACGGTAATTGAGTTACCGCTGACGGCACTTACCTTGCCGCTCAAGCCGGCCAACTGGATGCAGATACTCAGTGCGACTGTAGGAGCCGATGAGCTGACCTTAACGCCGACTCGCTCACCAACAACGAGGTCCGACGCACTGAGCGCGGTCTTACCGTTGTTAAAGGTGGTGGTCGATGTCAAGGTGAACGTGGTCGAGGTGCCACTGTGGTCCTGGACCGTGACCGACGAACTGGTGTCGGCCGTGACTATTCCACGGACAACGTCCGAGTGTTCTGCTGAACCGATGGCTACGTTAATCGCGTCCAACGATGTCAAATTGGCGTCAATGGTTCCTTGGGCCAGAATCTTCGAGCCCACAGTGACGTCCGCCAACGAACCAGCAGCGCCGCCCGTGGTGTAGCTCGTTGAAGAGTTCACGACGACTGTGCGGCTGAATCCCTGAGGATCGGTGATCGTAATCGTGTTGCCACTGACGGCGGTCACCTTTCCGAAGAGTTCGGCTAGTTCTACATTGACTGACGTGGCCGTGGTGGCCGCGGATGAGGAAACTTGAACCCTCACGCGATCGCCAACTACTAAGGCGGCGATCGTCGCAGGTGCTGAGCCCTCGGTATAGGTCGTGGTCGGCGTGAGCGTAAACGTTGCCGACGACCCACTGCGCAATGCAACCGTGACTGACGTGCTGGTTACCGCGGTGACAAAGCCACCAAGGCCGGTGTTCGCGTAGTCAAAGTTCGACCATTTACCACTGGCGACGCCGTGATCCCTGAAGCCCTGTCCGTGGTGAGACGAGGCGGAGGCCAGGCTCGCGCTGCCGACCGTCAACGCCATACCGATGGCGAGTGCCGTAACTGAGCGGCCCACTACTTTCATTCTTCTCGATTGCATCGTGTTCCCTTCGTTGGGTTCGTTCAAGATGATCTCGAACAACCAAAAGCCTGGCGCCCCCAATTGTGAACGCGGTGTGAGAACGCTGTGATGATGCTCATGAAGTGACTCACAGCGAATTCTTCATAATGTGACAGAGAGTGACATGTATACGTCGCACGTTTAGTGAATGTTTTAATGACATATTGAAATGCAACTATTTGGATAAAGTGCCGATGGCCGACATGTCCTGTTGGGAACGTGGTGAATCGTTAAGAAAAGTTCATAATGTGACGGCGAGCGACCTCGGAACGTCGGTGGATCGCTGCTTCTTAAGAAACCCTTACAATTGCATCTTGAATCTTGTCGTGCCAGCAAAATCTGTCCATGACTGGTGACGATGAGGTCACCGCAGCGAAACACGTACACTGATTTTCTTAGTAGGAATGCGAGGTCGATATGCCTGCCGTAATGCCCGAGAAGTTGACTGATCTCCCTCACCTCGACGCCATTGTCAACGACGGAATTGGCGAGCGTTCAATCAGGTCAGTGACGACCGCACCGAGCGGCCTGGAGGGCGAGGGTTTTCCCGTTCGAAGAGCCTTCGCGGGACTGACCATGCAAGAATTGGACCCCTTTGTTCACATGGATCAGATGGGGGAGGTGGACTACGCCGCCGGTGAACCCAAGGGGACGCCCTGGCACCCTCATCGCGGCTTCGAGACGGTGACCTACATGATCGACGGGGCCTTTCAACACCAAGACTCCCAAGGCGGCGGCGGCATGATCACCAACGGTTCCACGCAGTGGATGACCGCCGGTAAGGGAATACTGCACATTGAGACACCCCCGGAAGATCTGGTGGTGTCCGGTGGACTCTTTCACGGCATACAACTGTGGGTGAACTTACCGGCCAAGGAGAAGATGATCGCGCCCGCGTACCAAGGCCTCGAAGCCGACGACGTGGTGTTGGTCTCTTCACCCGACGGCGAGTCGCTCGTGCGCATTATTGCGGGCGACGTTGGGGGACATCGCGGACCGGGCTCAACTCATACGCCGATGGCGATGACGCACGTCTCGCTCTCGCCGGGAGCTCAACTGAATTTGCCGTGGGAGCCGTCGTTTAACGCTCTCGTGTACGTCTTGGCCGGCTCCGGCTCGGTGGGAAGTGAGCGCCGTCCGATCATCGCTGGCCAACTGATCGCCTTTGGCAGTGGAGATTGGTTGCGAGTACGAGCTGACGAACGTCAAGATTCGCGAACGGAACACCTCGAACTCCTCGTCCTTGGGGGTAGCCCGATTGGCGAGCACGTCGAGCACTACGGGCCCTTTGTTATGAACTCCCGGGCTGAGATCGTCCAGGCCCTGGAGGACTTCCAGGCCGGTCGCTTGGGTACCGTGCCGGCTAATGCTTTGATGCCGCACGTCCCCGACCCCAATGCGGTGCGAGTTGAGAATACGGGAATCTAGGCCAACGGTCGCTGGGCCCTTCGTGTCTCGGCGAAAAGTCAAAGCGTAGTGTGCAGGGAACGTACCTCTTTGAGCACATTGAAAGGAATGTCTATGAACGACGAGACCATATTTGAGCGGATCGAAAGACTGTCGAACGAAGAACAACAGCTCGAAGAGTCGCACCACGGTCAGCCCCTCGCACCGACACAACTGGCTCGGCTAAAGGACGTCGAGATTGAGCTGGATCAATGTTATGACTTGCTGCGTCAGCGGCGGGCTCGGCGAACGGCGGGACTGAACCCTAATGAAGCGACCGTTCGCCCTAGCGACGTGGTCGAGAACTATCTGCAGTGACCAGCGATGAGCAACAATCGCTCGGCATGGTCCATCGACAGTGCGCCGACGAAGACTAAGGACAGTCAGCGACGTGGTTTCGTTTGTAGGATGAGCGCGTGAATCTGGAGCTTCGAGATCGCGTGTTTCTGATCACTGGCGGTAGCGACGGGCTCGGGCTGGGACTGGCTCGAAAACTGGTGGAAGAGGGATCTCGCGTCGCGATATGTGGACGCGACCGTGATCGCCTCGATCGGGCGCAGGTCCTCCTGGGCACCGACGCGCTATGCCGTCAAGCCGACGTGACCAAAGCCGCGCAGTTGGACGCGTTCATCGATGAGACCCTTTCTCGATTTGGTCGACTGGACGGAGCAGTGAACAACGCCGGACGCAGTGCGGGCGGCTCGATCGACGACTCTCAAGACGAGTTGTGGCGAGAGGACTATGAGCTAAAAGTGATCTCGGCGTTGCACGTGTCGCGCCGAGTACTGGGCGCTCTAGAGGAATCCAGTGGTTCGATCGTCAACGTCTTGTCGGTCTACGCTCGCGCTCCGGGCGCGAATTCGACTCCGACGTCGGCGTCGCGCGCAGCGGGACTTGCCCTCACGAAGGCCTTGGCCAACGAGGTGGGCCCTCGAGGCGTGCGCGTGAACGCCATATTGATTGGTCTCATCGAATCCGATCAGTGGGTGCGACGGGCCAAAGACTCTGGTGTCGATCTTCAGGAGTTCTACAAGAACTTGGTCAAGGGTTCGAAGATCCCTCTTGGGCGAATTGGCCGGGCCGAGGAGTTTGCCGATCTCGCGGCGTTTCTCCTATCGCCGCGCGCCAGCTACATCACCGGCGTCGGTGTGAGCATCGACGGGGGACTGTCTCCCGTTATCTAAGTCGCAGCCAACTCGGTCACGACGTTACGCCCGGCGACCGACGTACCCGGGTTCGTCAACGTGACGGGGGCACCTCGAAGGATCTTGGCGATTTAGCGAGTGCCGCACTCAAGTTCACTGAGTATTTCGCGGACCTTGGCCACGAGTTCAGATGCCGGGGCGTAGGGTCGCAAGCGCGCTCCGGCGCGTCCGTGAAGATGCGCCGATAGTGCCGCGGCCTCAAAGGGGTCGTGGCCCCGAGCGACCGTGCCAACCATCAGCCCCGACAAGACGTCACCACTGCCCGCGGTCGCGAGGGCGGGCGTTCCAGAGTTGACCACACGCAGCGCCCCGGCGGCGTTCGCGATGACGGTCGTGGGGCCCTTTAACAGTACGACGCACTGTGTCGCTCGAGCGAGCTCGCGTACGGCGTCAAATCGACTGGGTCCAAGTGGATGGCCGGTAAGACGCGTGAACTCCCCTTCATGAGGGGTAAGGATCCAGGAGTCGTTTCGAGGTGCGAGTTCGTCGATGGACGTCCGATCGAGCCCATCGGCGTCGAGCACGACGGGCACCGTCACGAGGGCCATTCGCTCGCGCAACCAGGTCCAGGCGTCAGGTCCCAGACCGGGTCCCGCGACGACCGCTCGACAACGGGGGTCGACACCGAGTTCGCTGACGTGCACTACTTCGGGTGGCAACGTGACCAATTCGGACACGTCGCCTCGACTGGCCAGTCGAATCATTGACGCGCCTCCGGCGAGGGCGCCACGAAGCACGAGCTCGGCGGCACCGGGCATCAGCGTGGAGCCCGCGAAGGCCTGCACGGCGTGAACCCACTTGTGGTCGTGCGCACCGAGGTGGATGAATGCATCGAGGTCGTGATCATCAACCAGGCCGTCATCAAACGTGTTCACGATGTCGAGCCCCGCGAAGCGGATCTCGCCGACAAATTCAGTAGAAAGACCATCGAGGTGAGCGGGCTTGATCGCTCCAAGGGCGAGCGTGACATCAGCGATCATCGGTTTGCCGAGCACCGCACCGGTGTCGGTGTCAACGCCGGAGGGAAGGTCGACGGCCAGCACGATCGTTCCGGGTGACACCTTGGGGGCCACGAAGGGCCGCGAACAGCCGGTGCCGAAGGCTGCGTCAATGACGAGGTCGTGTCCGCGAAGGATAGCGGGCGCGTGGTCCCACTCAACCAGGTCGACGTGGGCGCCGCGCGACTTCAGCCACCGACTCGCGAGCCGTCCGTCGCCGCCGTTGAGCCCGGGCCCGACGAGAATGGCGACACGAGCGCCGTAACACGAGCGCAGAAGCCGTTTCGCTTCGAGCCCTACCGCGACTCCCGCCGCCTCGACCAAGACGTCGCTCCCGCGTTGGGCCACCGCCCGGGCGTCAGCTTCGCGCATGGCGGCGCACGTCAGTATGGGAATCATTCGCGCTCTCGAATCCTGCTCGCCGTGACACTCACCTTAGTGTCGCCGTTCTCTGCACGATAAATGACTCTCGTGTGCCCTCGTTTGCGCGACGTCACGAGAAGCGCAGACGGCACNNAACGCCCCGCCCGAAAAGGGGCGGGGCGTTGTGCCTAAGTCGATCGGTGTTACTTCAGCCAACTCGGAATCGGGTCGATGATGAAGTGATTGGTCACCGTGATTGGAGACGACTTTGCCTGACCAGTGGTGAACACGTTGGTGTTCAACTCGAGTGCCTTGACGGGAATCTTTGTTCCGTTGGAGGCAATGATGGCGTAGGTCGCACCTTGCAGACCCTGGTGATTGGTCTTCGAGTACTTCAGCGGCGTGATCGTCGGCGTTTCGAACGTTGTCGACAACATCGACTTGACAATGCCCGCTCGCGTCACGTCCTTGCCCTCAGCCTTGAGGGCTTCGACGAACGCCACGGCCCAGCCCGCGCCGTAAAACTCGTTACCGTTCATCGGTGAAGTGGCCGTGAGTCCGGGGAAATAGGACGCGTCGCCTTTATCGGCAAGAAGAACCTTGCGGATCCAAGGAACCCACGCGTCAGCGGTGTCGGTGATCTCGGGGAAGTAGTCAGTCGTGATCGCCGACGCTTCGCTGGCGTTCTGCACCAACGACGGGTCGGAACCCACCGAGGAGATGATCCACTTCGGAGAGTAACCAAAGGCCGCCGCGATCTCTAAGAACCCATTGACGAAGCCCGGGACCGCGTCGACGACAACCACCTGGACGTTGTCCTTTTGGAGGGTGCCGATGTCGGCCACAAGGTCAGCGTTCGAACCACTAATGGCGTCGGACGCTTGGTAGGTCAGGTTGTTGGCGGGAAGAAGGTTGATCCCACCGTCTTGCAAACCTAGTAAGCCGTCCGCGCCAAAGTCGTCATTTTGTCCGATGAAGCCAATGGTCTCGCCGGCGTCGTTGGCCTTGATGTACTTCGCGAAGATCTTGCCTTCGGCGACGTAACTGGGCTGATAACCAAAGAGATCGGGATACGTTTTCGGGTCGTTCCAGTCGATTGAACCGGAGTTGACGAACAACTGAGGAACGCCGTTGGTCTTCAGGTAGCTACGAACGCTATCTTGGGCCGCCGTGCCAAGTGAGCCGACCGTCGCAAAGACGTGGTCTTGTGCGACAAGTACCTGGGTCTGGCTCAACGTCGTGACACTCGCGCCCGCCGTGCAGCCGAGGCCGTACGCCGCGAGGTCGTAGCAGTCGTCGAGGCGAATGAACTTAATCTTGCGTCCATTGACGCCGCCGTGGGCGTTAACCCACGTAAAGACGGCGTTCGCTGCGGCCGAGACCGGGGCGTAACTGACCGCCACACCCGAGAGCGGCACCGTGGCGCCGATCGTGATGGTTTTGGCGGTGACCCCTGGCGTGGAGTTGGCAGCGTTGGCGCTGCCAGTGAGTAGACCTGTTGAAACCATTCCAAGCGCGAGCGCCGCAACGGACAATAAGGTCATGGAACGTCGTAAACGACCTTTAAACATTGAATTCTCCCTGTGTGAATTTTGAATTACTACTTGGTGACTAATGTACTTCCTTCGCGCCGCGAGAGAGGGGGCGGGCTCGAAAAAGCCGTTGGAGCGGATATTTAAGGCTCACGATGCCCCGAGGCGCGAAGAGCATCGTCAGGATGAGAAGGACGCTAAAGATCATGCCCTGCATATTCGCGCCCACGTTCGAAACCGGGTTGACGCCGGTGAGAGAGTTCACGTGGGCCACCAGATTTTCGCTGAAGGCGTAGATAATCCCGCCGATGACGGCGCCGCTGAGGGTACCGATCCCACCCAGGACCATCAGGGTCAACAGCGTGATTGACAGTCCGATTGGGAATGTTTCTGGTCGAACGGAAGCCTGCAAGAGCGAGTAGAGCGCCCCGCCGAGGCCCGCGAAGGCCGCCGAGACGACGAAGGCCGAAGTCCTGGCGCGTGCCAGGTTGACGCCCATCAGTTCCGCTGCGACGTCGTTGTCACGCACGAGTCGCATGGCGCGACCGGTGCGGCTGTGAAAGAGGTTGGCCATGAAGAAGAACATCACGCCCGCCACCACCACGGCGAGATCGGCGCTCCACTGTGCACTGGCGTTAATGGCCGCGTACGGGCCACTGAAGAAATGCAAAAACCACTTGGGTGTGGCGAGAGAGTTAAAGAAGAGACCACCTTCGCCGCCGGTCATCGACGTAAAGTTCTGCGCGATGGGAGTAACGGCCGCGGAAAAGGCCAAGGTCATGCCCGCGAGATAGGGACCGCGAAGTCGCGTGGAGGGGACCGCGATGATCAGCCCGCTGATGCCTCCTACCACGAGGGCCAAGAAGAGAGTAAAGACCAGTGGCGTCGAAGCGTGGTGGTGCGCCCAGATTCCCGCCGCGTAGGCACCCACCGCCATGAAACCTGAGTTACCGAGCGAGATCTGGCCACTCCAACCGGTCAGCCAGCTCAGTCCCAGGACGACGATGGCGATGGCCGCGCCCCCGGCGAGCTCTGAATCCGCAACTGGCGGCAAGAAGATCGTGATGACGAGCGTCAGCACCGTCAAAAACAGCATTCCGACGAAACGCGAGTGCGTGGTCTCTTGTCGGGTCAGCGAGCGCAGCCAGTCCATCACACCCTCCGAATGGTGGTCTTAGTAAAGAGGCCCTGGGGTCGAATCATGAGCGCAATCACCAAGATGATGATCCCGCCCAGGGGCGCGACGTCCGGTGACCAGTAGGCCAGAATGAACTGCTCGCCGAGACCGATGATGAGTCCGCCCGCGACGGCGCCGAGGGGCGATTCCAGTCCGCCCACGGCAGCGGCGATGAAACTCGCCACGAAGATGCCGTCCATATTGGTGGGAAAGAGACCGAAGTTGCCCGACGCGATGATCACTGCGGCGATGGCCCCGACGCCGGCCGACAGAATCCAGCCAATGGTCAGCATCCGACTCACCCGCACGCCGAGCAGTCGAGAGACTTCGGGAGCCAACGCCGACGCGCGAAGCTGAAGTCCTAGTTTGGTGAATCGAAAGAGCGCGGCGACGGACAACATGATGACGATCGCGAGGACTATCTGGAAAATGACGAACGACGAGAGGAAGACCAGATGTCCGTTGGATTTGAAGTAAATCTGCGAAAAGGGTTCGGCGATATTGCGCGTCGTGCTCGTCCAGATCGCCGCGGCCAGTGCTTCGAGAAAGCCGAGGAACCCGACCATCACCACGATGGGATTGATTTCGGGCTTTCCGTAGAGCGGTCGAATCAACACCCGCTCGGTGACGCCGCCCAGCGCCATACCGACCATCACCGAGATAATGACGCACCACCAGTACCCGACGCCTCGATCGATCTCGGTCATGCCGATGTAGGTGGCGATCATCGCCATCGCGCCCTGGGCAAAGTTCAACACGTGAGTGGACTGCCAGATGATGACGAGACTGAGCGCCACGAGTGAGTAGATGATTCCTTGGGAGAGTCCCGCGAAGATGTTGTGCATCAAAGAAGACGACAGGAACGCACTCACGTCACCACGACCCCTAGGTAGTAACGCTTCAGATCTTCGTCCGCGGCGACGGACGCTGCGTCACCGATGGCCGCGACCGACCCAAGATGCAACACCAGCGCTTGGTGCGCGATGCGCAGCGCACTCTTCGCGTTCTGCTCGACGAGAACGACCGTGAGGTGATCGCTCTCGCAAANNCCGAGCGAGGGTTCGTCGAGCAACAGGACCTCGGGATTGGCGATGAGGGCACGCGCCATGGCGAGCATCTGTCGTTCACCGCCGGAGAGTGTCGAACAGTATCTCTTTCGACGGTCGCCCAGAATCGGAAAGCGTGCGTACTGTTGCTCGAGTCCTTCGGCCAGATTCACTTTGCTCGCGAGCGCGCCGAGGC
>PKWA01000083.1 GCA_003131665.1 Acidimicrobiaceae bacterium | reverse complement strand
CGGCGCCGACGTCATCAAAGTGGAGAGCCCCGCCGGCGATCCGGTTCGTTCCTTGGCGCCCCCACGATTTGGTGACGACGCGACGTACTACTTGGCGGTGAATCGCCAACGCAGAAACGTGGTGGCCGATCTTCGCGACGCCCAGGATTTTTCAGACGTGGCCGACCTCGTTGAACTCGCCGACGCCGTCGTCGAGAACTTTCTACCGAGCCAGTTCCGTGCGCTCGGCGTCGAGCGACTTCGCGCACGCAATCCCGAGTGCGTATGGGTCAGCGTTACGCCCGCCACGTCGGGGGGCCCGCTCGCCGACCAACCCTCCTTTGACCTCCTGGCCCAGGCTCGCTCGGGACTGATGGGCGTCACCGGCGATCCCAACGGCCCTCCCGGCAAGGTTGGCGCGCCGTTGGCCGACGTGGTGACCGGACTCTACGCAGCCGTGGCGCTCTTGAGCGGTCTCTACGCCAAGTCACAAGGTCGTGGGGGACGTCACTTCGAAGTGCCGCTGCTCGAATCGACGATGAGCGCTTTGATCAACCAGGCTCAGGGGTATCTGTCAACGGACGTCAACCCCTCACGTCTTGGCAACGACCATCCGAGCATCACGCCCTACGGGCCGGTCAGCACCGCCGACGGGTTTCTCTTGTTGGCGGTCGGCACGGACGCGCAGTTCGCCAAACTTGTTGAGGTTCTCTCGGACGCTGCCCTTCGCGATGACTCGCGGTGGGCCACCAACGCGGGACGCGTGAGCGGGCGATTGGAACTCGTTGAAATACTAAATCGGCTCTTTGCTACCCACAGCACTGAGTACTGGGTGGCGAAATTGGGCGATTCGGGAGTGCCCCACGCACCGATTCTCGACGTCGCCCAGGCGTTCGCCCAAGAACAGATCACTGGTGGCGACTTTGTTGGCACCATGAGCGCTCCCGCGGGACCGACGAAGACTTTGCGCTCGCCGCTGCGAATCGATGGGCAGCGACCGGCCCTCCGTCGAGGCCCGCGAGAACTAGGTCAAGACACGAACGAGATCTTTGGTCGCGACGCCACTTAGGCGCTAAAGGCCGCGCCCTCGAACGTGTCGAGCGTTGTGAACTCACTGACCGCTCTTCGAGTCAAATTCGTGTTTCGACGTTGCGGGTACCCGAGGGCGACCACGCTCGCCACGGCGTAGTTCGCGGGCAACCCCAGTAGCTCACTGAGTAGTGGTTCTTTGCGGATCGCCATGGTGGTCATCACGCCCCCGAGTCCTCGGCCCCTCGCGGCGAGAAGAATGTTCCACACGAAGGGGTAGATCGACGCGCCACCGGCGAAGTGGTAGCGATCTAAATCTCGATCGGTCGCGGCGAGTACGCCCAGATCAACACAGACCACCAGCATCACCGGTACCTCGCTCAGCGTCTCGGCGAAGCCGTCCGGTCGCGATCGCGCGAGCGCCGCCGCTCGCTGGCCCTGGGCCGCCGCACGGTCCTCGTCACTCGCCAAGGGCGAGAAGGGGATGACCCCGGCGAGCAGGTGCGCCACGTAGTCGTGCCACGCGTCGAGGTACGCCTCGCCAATGGCTCGTCGCTGCGTGGTGTCCTTCACCACGACCACCCGCCAGGCCTGGCGGTTACCGCCCGATGGCGCGAAACGGGCCTCGTCGAGCACATCAAAGAGGAGAGCATCGTCCACCGGTTGCGCCGTGAACTCTCGCACCGAGCCGGTGGTTCGCAGGGCCTCGCTCAGTTCCATGGCGCCACCATAGAGCGTCACGACCTCGGCTCAGGCGTCGCGACGAATCAACATCGTCGTGCCCACGCCCAGGACAACGACGACGTAGATGCTCAAGACGATCAGTGAGGTCCACGTGCCAAAGTCATTGGTCGGGGTCGTCAACGAGGTCATCGCGTGACCGAGCTCGCTCGGCTCGAACTTGGTGATCGTGTTTTGCCAACTCTGGGGCAAGAGAAAGACAATGATCGGCAGAATCAACAACAGCGACGTGAAGACGCTGATGCACGCGGCACTTTGGCGCAAGATGAGCCCGAGCGAGAAGCCCAACACCGAAAGCAGCGTGAGATAGACCCCCGCCAAGATCACGGTACGCACGACCGCGGCGCTGCCCAGTGACGCCGACGGCACGACACCGGAGAAGATCGCCTGACCCATGATGAACGTGATGAAGCACGCGATCTCGCTGACCACGAACATCGAGGCCGCCAACACGAGTAACTTGCCCCACACCAGTTCCAGGCGATTCGGGACCGCCGCCAAGGTGGTGCGGATCGAACCCGAGGAGTATTCGCTGGTGATAAAGAGGGTGCCGATCACGCCGACCGCGAACTGGGCGAAGAGTATGCCCGAAAGACTCGCCGAGACCGGATCGAAAGTGAGCTGACGCGCAGGGTTCATGGTGTGCCAGTGCGCGCGCACGGCCGTCGTGATCAAGGCACCCAGGCCCACGGTCAAGACAAAGGTGATGATGACGCCCATGATGGTGGAGCGAACCGTGCGAAATTTGATCCATTCGGATCGAATGGTGGAACCGAGCGTCACGTCGCTACTCACGTCGCGCTCCCGTTGATCCGTACTCCACTGCGTCGGCCGTGAGGTCCATGTACACCTCTTCGAGTGAGGCCCGCTGTGGCGTGAGCTCGTACAGCGCCACGCCCGCCTCAAAGGCGATCTGACCGATCTGGTCCGAAGTCAGATCACTGACGCTCAGCCCCTCGTCATTCACTTCGTGCACCACGCCGTGGTGAGCTTTCAGCGCGGCGAGTAACTGTTGATGGTTCGCCCCTCGAACGAAGACGGTGCCTTTGGCTGAAGCGGTGAGCGCGTCGACCGAGCCTTGGGTGATGAACTTGCCCCGACCTATCACGATGATTTGATCGGCGCTGACGGCCATCTCACTCATGAGGTGCGACGAGACGAATACGGTCCGTCCCTCCGCCGCGAGGCCCTTGAGGAGGTTGCGCACCCACTGGATGCCCTCCGGGTCGAGGCCGTTGACCGGCTCGTCGAGCAGCAGCNNTCGGGGTCGAGTCCGTTCACCGGCTCGTCGAAAAGCAGCACGCCGGGATCACCCAGCAGCGCCCCCGCGATGCCCAGGCGCTGACTCATCCCCAAGGAGTAGTCGCCGACCTTCTTATCCGCCACGGAACTGATCCCGGAGAACTCGAGCACCTCATCGAC
>PKWA01000097.1:5563-5743 GCA_003131665.1 Acidimicrobiaceae bacterium | reverse complement strand
TCGTCGCCGAGGAGATCGCCTCCCAGATGTGTTCGGCGCGCTGGCTCATCGAGTACGCGGTGCCCTTGGCGTTGGTCACGACCTTGCCGGCCCCGGTGAAGATTTGTCGACTGATGAGATGGGGAATGAATACCTGCTCGAGACGGGTCAGGTCTTCAATGCGCTCGATGCAGTAGTTCT
>PKWA01000097.1:0-5541 GCA_003131665.1 Acidimicrobiaceae bacterium | reverse complement strand
GAGATAGAGTCGGCTGCCGTTCTCTAAGAAGACGTTGCTGGAGCGGCCCCACGCCACTACCTTTCGAAAGAGGAAGCGCGAGACCTCATCGGGGCTTAAGCGTCGTTGACCGCGCAGCGAAAAAGTAATTCCGTATTCGGTTTCAATGCCGTAGATACGCCGCAGCATGGGAGGGCCTTTGCTGACTGATCAGCTCAGGAGTTCGCTGACTCTGGCGTCGTCCAGGCGGGTGAAGGTTCGACGTGATCCGCGGTCTTCGAGAATGCCAACCTCGAGATCGGTCGCCGGCACGGTGCGCTCAGGTCCCGCGAGCGCAGCTACAGCGCTCTTGAGCGTGAACTCGAACGATTGGATTGATTGATCAAGTTCGGCGAAGCGGTTCTTGATGGTCTCGGCGTCGCCGCCCAGGACCACGAAGCGTGGCTCGTCGGTGATGGTGCCCTCGTAGGCGATGTGGTACAGCTGGTCGGACTTGCCGTCGACCCCGAGCTCGGCCACGAGGATCTCGACCTCGAGCGGCTTCATCTCGTGGGTGAAGACCTGGCCGAGGTACTGGGCGTACAGGTTGGCAAGCGACCGGGCATCGACGTCCTCACGGGAATATGCGAAGCCCTTCGTGTCGGCGTGGCGGACGCCCGCCACGCGCAGCTGGTCGAACTCGTTGTATTTGCCGACGCCGGCAAAGGCCACCCGGTCGTAGATCTCGCTGATCTTGTGCAGCGTCCGGGACGGGTTCTCCGCCACGATGAGCACACCGGCGTCGGAGATCGTCGCCACGAGCGCCCGGCCGCGGGCGATGCCCTTCTGGGCGTACTCGGCCCGGTCCTTCATGACCTGCTCGGGGGCCACGTAGAAGGGCATCGTCATGAGGGCTCGTCCTCCCGCTCGGGCGCGATCTGCGGCGCGTTGGCCGAGGTAGCGGGCGGGTTGGTCACTTCGGCGGCGTTCCGGTGCTGGGCGAGGGAGCCGAGGAGCGTGACGAACCTGTCGGCCACCTCGGTGTCCGGCAACCGCCTGTAGCCCGACTCGTCCACGACGGCGACGACGGGGTAAATGCCGCGGAGCGGATCCGGTCCACCTGTGGCGGAGTCCTCGTCGGCAGCCTGATAGAGGGCGTTCACGGCGAGCTCGATGGCTTTTTCGGTGCCGAGACCGTCCCTGTAGCCGAGCTTCACAGTCGTCTTGGCATCGCGCCCGCCTGAGCCGGTGGCATAGTACTCCAGCTCCTCGTAGCGACCGCCGGCGAGGTCGAAGGAGAAGATGCGGCCGGTCCGCCGCCGGAGGTCGTAGCCGGCGAAAAGGGGCAGCACCGCGAGGCCCTCCATTGCCATCGGCAGGTTCCCCCGCACCATCTGGGCCAGCTGGTTGGCCTTCCCCTCTAGGCTCAAGGTGGAACCCTCGACCTTCTCGTAATGCTCGAGCTGGGTCTGAAAGAGGCGGACCATCTCGATCGCCGGCCCGGCGGCGCCGGCGATCGCCACAGCAGAGTGACGATCGGCTGGGAACACCTTCTCGATCCCCCGGTGGGCGATCGTGTGGCCCTCGGTCGCCCGGCGGTCGCCCGCCACGACCACCCCGCCGAGGGAGCGGAGGGCAACGATGGTCGTGCCGTGCCAGACGCCCGGGCGCCCCGTCGTCATCGACGAGTCGCTCCCGCCCGCTCCTGGCGCCGCAGGAGGGCTCCAAGGGATTCTGGCCGCCGTCCCCGCCTCGGCGATGCCCGATGCACCGCCCGCAGCGCGCACCAAGTCCACGAAGCTCGGGCCGGGATCACCCCCGACCGGGAACATGGGAAGGCTCATAACAGGCGCAGGCTACCGCCGTTCGGCCTCGGCGGCCGACGCCGGCCCGCCCAAGCGAGGCATCGGCAGGGTGCTACTCGCCGCCTTTTTGCACGTAGTTACGTACAAACTCCTCTGCGTTCTCTTCGAGCACCTCGTCGATCTCATCGAGCAGGTCGTCGAGGTCGGCTTTGAGTTGGTCGCCTTTGGTCGCGTCCACCGTGACCTCACTCGAGGAGGTCTTGGCGCGCTCGGAGCGCTGCTTTTGGATTCGCTCTCGTTCAGTCATAGGTTTGTTCTACCTGTCTAGTCCGTCAAGAAGCTCACTTGCCGTCGCACTCGTTTCTAGCAACTCTGCGGTCAGTGCACGGGTACCCCGCAAAGGATCAATCATGGGCACGCGTTGCAAGGGTCCCTCCCCGAGGTCAAAGACCACCGAATCCCAATTCGCGGCGACAATCTGCTCGGGGTATCGCGCCACGCATTGACCTCGAAAATAGGCCCGAGTGCTATCGGGAGGGTTGTGAACGGCTTCACGAACCTCCTCGTCGGTGCTCAACGGGCGCAGTCCCACCCGTTGAGCCAGTGAGTGGGTAGGGCGAAGGTCGTGGTACTGCAGGTCGATCGCGCGCAGTTTGGCGTTCTGCTCGGTGAGCGAGTACCGACTCTGGTAGCCCGTCACCACCCGCCACTTAGCCACCCAATCGACGCGATCGGCGACGGCGTCACGGTCGTCGAGCACGCCGTCCAGCATTTCGCGCCACTGGGTCAGTAGCAAGGTAACTTCGTCACTTGAGGCGATGACACTCGCACCAGTTCGTAGCGCGTAGGAGTTAGCCACGTGCCACAGCTCGTCTTGGAAGTCCCAGGCGCTCCTTGAACGATTGTCGTCACAGGGCACCGCCTCACGCAGGGTGAGATCGCGGGCGAAGGAGCGCACGGCGTGGACCGGCGCCTTGGGCATCGCTGGAAATCCCTCCGGCCCAAACTCTTCGAGACAGGCCAGCAAGAGCGCGGTGGAACCGAGCTTCACGAACGTAGCCGTTTGACTCATGTTGGCATCACCAATAATCACGTGCAGGCGCCGGAATCGCTCGGCGTCGCTGTGGGGTTCGTCGCGGGTGTTGATAATCGGTCGCTTCAGCGTGGTCTCTAAACCCACGACCTCTTCAAAGAACTCGGCGCGTTGCGAGAGCTGGAACGAGGGATGGTAGTCCAGGCCGGCTTCGGTCTCCGCGCCGACCTTGCCGGCGCCCACCACCACTTGACGAGAGACGAAGTGAGGCACCATCGCTCGAATCAGGTGGGCGAACTCGACGTCACGACGAACCAAGTAGTTCTCGTGCGTGCCGTACGAATTGCCTTTACCGTCGGAGTTGTTCTTGTAGAGCGTGATGGCCTGACTCGCCTCGAGCGAATCGTTGGCGATGCCCATCGCACGGCGCATGATCTCCTCGCCGGCGACGTCGTAGAGCGTGGCTTCTCTCGGAGTGCGACACTCAGGCGAGGAGTACTCGGGATGGGCGTGGTCGACGTAGAGTCGCGCGCCGTTGGTCAGCACCGTATTGGCGAGGTGGGTTTCGACGATGGGAGCGAACGAGGTCAAATCGACCCGCCCGCGAGCGTCCATGTCGGGCGTCTCGCCTTCGAAGTCCCAGTTGATGCGCGTTCGCCCCATCTGGGCGTAGGCGTTGACGATGATGCTCGAGGAAGTGATGGGATCCATGTCGGGTCCGCCGGCGATACCGTACTCCGTCTCGATGCCGAGAACTTTCGCAATCGCCATGGAGTTAGAGATACTGTCCGGTGCCTACGTGCTGGATCGACCGGCCACCTTTCTCATCGTCCTCTTCACGATTGATGAGTGTGCGGATGAAAATGATCCGCTCACCCTTCTTGCCCGAGATGCGCGCCCAGTCGTCGGGGTTCGTCGTGTTCGGAAGATCCTCGTTCTCACGGAACTCTTGACGGATGGATTCGAGAAGGTCCTCTTGGCGCAGTCCCCTACTGAGCCCGGCGATCTCGCGCTTGACAGCGATCTTCTTGGCGCGACGAACGATGTTTTCGATCATCGCCCCCGACGCGAAGTCTTTGAAGTACAGAACTTCCTTGTCCCCACCCTGGTACGTAACCTCGAGGAAGCGATTCTCGTCGTCGACGCGAAACATGTGCGTCACGGTCTCTTCGATGACCGCTTGGATGGCTTTAGCGCGATCGCCGCCGCCGAGTTCTTGGATCATCGACTCATCGAGCGGCAGTTCGGTGTGCAAGTAGCGCTGAAAGATCTGCGCCGCCGCGTCAGCGTCGGGTCGCTCGATCTTGATCTTGACGTCGAGCCGGCCCGGGCGCAATATTGCCGGATCGATCAAGTCCTCGCGGTTCGTGGCCCCGATGAGGATGACGTCGCGTAACGACTCGACGCCGTCGATCTCGGCGAGAAGTTGGGGAACGATCGTCGACTCCATGTCTGAGCTAATCCCGGTGCCACGGGTCCGAAACAGGGAGTCCATCTCGTCGAAAAAGACGATGACCGGCACGCCCTCTTCGGCCTTCTCTCGAGCGCGCTGAAAGACCACGCGGATCTGACGCTCGGTCTCGCCCACGTACTTATTTAACAGTTCGGGCCCCTTGATGTTCAAGAAGTAGGAGCGCACGTTGCGGTTACCCGTCAACTCACCGACCTTCTGGGACAGAGAGTTGGCGACCGCTTTGGCGATGAGGGTCTTGCCGCACCCGGGCGGCCCGTACAACAAGATGCCCTTGGGCGCCGGAAGGTCGTAGTCGTTAAAGAGGGCGCGGTGCAGGTACGGCAGTTCTACGGCGTCGGTAATCGCCTCGATCTGCGCGTCCAGGCCCCCCACGTCGGCGTAACTGATGTCGGGAACCTCTTCGAGAATCAGCTCCTCGGCCTCTTGTCGAATCAGCTTCTCGGTCAAGAGGTTGGAGCGAAGATCCAAGAGCAGCGCGTCGCCGCTGCGCAGCTTCACCGAACGCAGCGCCTCGGCCAGTTCGACCACGCGTTCTTCGTCGGCCCGCCCGTAGACCAGAACTCTGCGCTCGTCAAGAACTTCCTTAACGGTGACAACCTCTCCTTGACCGTCGGAGTCACGCACGCCGATCACTGTGAACGATTCGTTGAGCACGACTTCGTCGCCACGGGCGATCTGAGCGGGGTCGAGGCCCGGATGCAGGGCCACGCGCATCTTTCGACCCGACGCGAAGATGTCCACCGATCCGTCGTCGTTGAAGCCCGTAAAGGTGCCGTACACCGCCGGGGGTTGGGTGAGTTTTTCGACCTCGTCCCGCAGTGCCGCGATCTGGTCCCGGGTCTGTTGGATGGTAATCGCCAGTTTTTCATTGTTCGAACGACTTTGGGATATTTGACCCCTGGCTTCGAGGAGCTTCTCCTCCAAGATTTCGATTCGTCGTGTGGCTTGATCGAGGTCGCTCGCCGTGAAGTCGCGTGGCGTATCCGCGTTCGACGCTCCGTCGCGCTCACTGTTAGAAGAATCGTTAAATCCTTGGGAACCTTCCATATCGCCACCCTAGGTGCGCTCGGCACCAGTGAGGAGGTCACGATTCGCGTCGCTCTGCTACTAGAGTGGCAACACGTATTCGGCCATGGAGGGCGGACAGATGAAGGTGTGGATCGACCAAGACCTCTGCACCGGTGACGGGCTCTGTGAAGAGATCTGTCCCTCGGTCTTTACCCTCCTCGATGACGGTTTGGCCTACGTGAAACAGGGCGACGACGTGAAGA
>PKWA01000115.1:202-12222 GCA_003131665.1 Acidimicrobiaceae bacterium | reverse complement strand
ACCTGCCAGACGACGATCGCGGTGATCGCGAGCGCGCCGATGTAGATCGGCGGCAGCGCGAAGGTCAGCGCCGTTCCGGTCGCGAACGAGATCAGCACGAGCGCGGGGAAGAGGAACGCGGCGATCTGCGCGACCGAGTTCTTGACCACCGAGATCGCGAGGTCCGAGCGCCCCTTTGAGGCGAGCACCAGGCCGGCGACGTTCTCAACCGCGTTGCCCGCGATCGCGACGATCACGATTCCCGCGAAGGCCTGCGAGATGTGCAGCAGGTGGATCGTCGGCTCGAGCGCGTTGACGAACCAGTCCGACACGAAGGCCGAGCCGACACCGGCGGCGACCAGCAGGGTCAGCGCCGTCTTCAGCTTGATGCATGCCGGCTCTACGGCATGTGCTGACTGCGCCTGGTCACCGACCTCCGGCGACGGCGGTTGATCGGAGCGGATGTAGCTACGCATCCAGATCGAGTAGACGACCAGCAGCACGGCCGCACCGACGATCGAGATCGTCTCGACGTGATGGCTCGCTGCGCCATGCGAAGACGTCACGACGCCGACCAGCACGATTGTCAGCGACGACGCGAGCAGCAGCGTGGCGGTGTCGTTCGGCAGGCGTTGGCTGAAGCGCATCAGGCCGTCGGGCGCCTGGCGCGCCCCGGCGATCAGGACCATGCCGAGCACCAGCAGCGCGTTGACGAGGATCGACCCGATCAGCGCCGTCTCGGCAACCGTCGTGTCATGCGCCTGCAGCGCGAATATCACGACGAAGAATTCGGGCAGATTGCCGACGGTCGACTGCAGCGTGCCTGTGACCGCGGGGCCGTAGCGCATACCTATCTGCTCGGTTGAGAAGGAGACAGTCCAGGCCAGACCGGCGAGGGCGAGCGCCGCCAGGATGAAGGCGATGACGTGCGGGATGCCACCGACATAGCGTCCGACCCCGGCGAGCACCGTGAGCGCCAGAACCAGTGCGAACAGTGACCGCTCGACCCGGGTGAGACCGCGCTCACCGACGGCGGCGCTGGAGCGGAGCGTCACTCGCGGTCCCTACCGCTCACCGCGTCGAACTCACCGGTCTCGATGTCGCGCTCGACGCTCGCGACGATCTCGTGCTCGGTGGTTTCAGGGTCGACCGCGCGTAGCTGGACCGTGCGCAGGCTCTTGAACTTGAAGATCTCAAGCACGTAGACGAGGTATACGCTCGCGACCGCTGCGATCAGCAGGATCGCGCCCATCACGACGCTCCAGCCGAGGTGGTAGTGGCCGGTGGCAATGTGGTGCCTGTACGTGTTCGTCTTGTACGGGATGAAGCCGAGCGCGAGCGCCACGCCGGCGAGCATCAGCGTCCAGGCGTACAGGTAGGCGATCGTGCGCCTGTTGGAGAAACCGATGCGAGCCATGCGATGGTGAAAGTGCTCGCTGTCGGGCCGGTAGATCGGCTGGCGGTACTTCATGCGCTTGAGCACCACGAACGTCGTGTCAAGGAACGGCACGGCCAGCAGGATCAGAGGTAGCACGAACGACACGACCGCCTCCGTCTTGACCGCCGCCTCCACGGTGATCACGCCCATCAGGAGGCCCAGCAGCTGCGCCCCGCAATCGCCCATGAAGCTCGATGCCGGCGGAAAGTTGTAGATCAGAAAGCCGAGCGCCGCGCCCGCGGTGAGCGCCGCGAGCACGCCCGGCTCCTGGCGGCCCAGGTCGAACGCGATCACGGCCAGCGCCGCGGCGATGATCGCGCAGACACCCGCCGCCAAACCGTCGACGCCGTCGGAGAAGTTGACGACGTTCATCATCGCCACGAGCCAGATGACGCTCAGCGTCGGCCCGGCATTCGGAAAATGGAGGGCTCCGAACAGCGGCAGCGTGATCTCGCGAACCACCACGCCGTACTGCTCGGCGACGACCGCGGCGGCGATCTGACCGAGGAGCTTGACGAGCGGGTGAAGTGGGAAGCGGTCGTCGATCGCACCGACGAGCGTGATCACCGCGGCGGCAAGCAGAACGCCGTGCCAATGCACCGCGTCGGCGATCAGCGCGCCGTGGTGGTAAACGGGACGCGTCAGGCCCGGCAGCCACAGCAGTCCCGCGACGAGCACCGCGGCGAAGATCGCGAGACCGCCGAGCAGCGGCGTTGAGCGCGAGGCCAGGCCGCGTTCATTCGGCCGATCGACCGCGCCGATCGCGAGCGCGAGGCGCATCGTCAGCGGCGTCAGCAGCGCAGCGACCGCGGTCGCTGCAGCGAACGCGTACAGCGCATCGAGCCATGAAAGCGTCATCGGCTGGACGACAGCATCGCAGGCGGGCTAGGCCAATGTAAGGGCCGCAGACGCTGATGCAGTCAGACGGCGGCGGGCGCCGCAAGATCCGCGTAGAGTGGATATCGGTCGACGATCGCGGCGACGCGCTCGAGGAGATCGCCTCGCAGACGCTCGAAGCTCGGGCTCAACGCGAGGCCGATGATCTCACCGATGTCGCGGAAGTCGTCCGGGACAAGCCCGCGAGTAACCATCGCGGGTGAGCCGATGCGCAGGCCTGATGTGACGCGCGGCGGACGCGGGTCGAAGGGAATCGCGTTGCGGTTGACGGTGATGTTGACCTGCGCCAGGCGATCCTCGGCGTCCTGGCCACTCAGCTCGCTGGCGCGCAGGTCGACGAGCACGAGGTGTACGTCGGTACCGCCCGTCAGGACCTCGATGCCGTTGCCGGCGCCGAGCAGCGCTGCTGGCTCGCCTATACGCGTTTCGAGCGTCCGCTGCTGGCGCTCGCGGAACTGCGGGCTTGCCGCGATCCGGAACGTCACCGCCTTGGCAGCGATCACGTGCTCCAGCGGCCCGCCCTGCTGTCCCGGGAAGACGGCCGAGTCGATCTTCTTCGCGAACTCCTCGCGACAGACAATGGCACCCCCGCGCGGACCACGCAGGGTCTTGTGGGTCGTAAAGGAGACGACGTCGGCGTAAGGCACCGGGTCGGGGTGAGAGCCGCCCGCGATGAGACCGGCCACGTGGGCCGAGTCGAACATCAAGAGCGCGCCCACTTCGTCGGCGATCTCACGAAACGGCACCGGGTCGATCACTCGCGAGTAGGCCGTGGCCCCGGCGACGATGAGCTTGGGCCGATGTTCGAGCGCCAACTCACGCACGTTGTCAAAGTCAATGACCTCACCGGGCGTGGCCGGATCGTCCGAACGCGGCGTCACCCCGTAGGAGACAAACTTCCAGAACTTCGAGGTGATCGAGGCCGGTGAGCCGTGGGTGAGATGGCCGCCTTGGTCGAGTCGCATGGCGAGAATGGTGTCGCCCGCGTTCAAAAGCGCCTCGTAGACCGCGACATTCGCGTTCGCGCCGCAGTGGGGCTGGACGTTCGCGTGATCGGCGCCCAAGAGCGCGGTCAAACGTCGACGGGCCAAGTCCTCCACTTCATCGACCACTTGGTTACCGCCGTAGTAGCGACGACCGGGATAGCCCTCGGAGTACTTATTGGTGAGAATCGAACCCGTCGCGGCCAACACCGACGGCGAGGCAAAGTTCTCACTCGCGATCAACTGCACCGTCGTCGTTTGACGAGTCCAATCTTGATGAAGGAGCGACGCAATCTCGTCGTCGTCGGTAATCCACGCGTCCAACGGTGATGTGCCCACGCCTCTACTTCTCCTCGTTCGCTAATGCAATGTCGAGCTGTCGCAGCTTTTCGATACGTCCTTCGTGGCGCACTTGGGGTGTCGCGTTCAGCCACGCTTCCATCGACTCGATGGCGACCACCAAGCCGAGGAGTCGCCCGCCCATACACAGCACGTTCGCGTGATTGTGCTCGCGCGCGAGGTGTCCACTCGTCACGTCGTGCACGACCGCGGCGCGAACGCCGGGTACCTTGTTCGCGGCCATCGCCACACCGATGCCCGAGCCACAGCACGCCACGCCCAACTCGGCTTCGCCGGACACCACCGCTCGTCCAACCGCGGCACCAAAATCGGGATAGTCCACCGGTTCGCTGGCGCTGTTCGTTCCGAGGTCCAGCACGTCGTAGCCCCACGCCACGAGCGTTGACTTCAACAGCGTCTTCAAGTCGTAGCCGGCGTGATCCGAGCCAAGGGCGATACGCATTGAGCACACCTTACCCTTCACACTTCGTCGTTCCCGGACGAAAACTTCACGCGCGTCGAAGGGCGTGTGCGTCGTCGCGTCGGTGCCGTTGGCGTCGGTCCGGGCAAAAACGCTGCTTTCAACCGGTAACTAGGATTTGCGCATGAAGCAAGTTTTGCTCGCGCCGCCGCTCGCCTCGACGCTCGACACCTCCTCAGAACCATTCAAAAAGAACCGCGTCGACATGCTCGAACAGCTCGGTGTCATCGGCGAGCTCTTAGATCAAGCCGAAGCCGGCGGCGGCGAGAAGGCCATGGAGAGAATGCGCTCGAGGGGCAAGTTGCCCGTGCGCGAGCGCATCGCCAACGTGCTCGATCCCGATTCGCCCTTCCTCGAAATCTCGGCGCTGGCCGGATTCGACTCGGACTACACCATTGGTGGGGGCATGGTGATGGGCATCGGGGTCATCGCCAACACGGAGTGCCTGATCATGGCGAACGATCCCTCGGTGTTGGGCGGCGCGTTGACGTTGTACTCGGCCAAGAAGTGGATGCGCGCGCTCGAAATAGCGCGCGACAACCAAATCCCCTACGTGAGCTTCGTCGAGTCGGCCGGGGCCGACCTGCGCGTTGGGCGAGGCGGCGGCGGTCGTATGCAGACCGGTCACTTCGCCGAGAGTGGTCGATTCTTCTATGACCTCATCGAACTGTCCAAGATGCGCGTACCCACGGTGTGCGTCGTCTTTGGTTCCTCGACCGCGGGCGGGGCGTATCAGCCCGGACTTTCGGACTACAACATCTTGGTAAAAGATCAGTCCAAGATCTTTCTCGCCGGTCCACCACTCGTGAAGATGGCGACGGGCGAAGAGTCCGACGACGAAACCCTCGGCGGCGCCTTGATGCACGCGGAGGTCTCGGGACTTGGTGACTACTTCGCCGAAGACGAGATGGACGCTATACGCATGTGTCGTGAGGTCGTCTCACACCTCAACTGGCGAAAGAAGGGTCCCGCGCCGTCGCTGAAGAGTGACGAGCCGGTCTACGACCCCGAAGAGTTGCTCGGCATCGTCAGTCGCGATTTGCGCCAGAGCGTCGACGTGCGTGACGTAATCGCGCGCGTCGTTGACGGATCTCGTTTCGAAGAGTTCAAGACACGCTACGGCCCGACACTGATCTGTGGCTGGGCGAGCATCCACGGGTATCCAATAGGAATCCTTGCCAACAACGGCGTCATCCAACCTAAAGCCGCCGAGAAGGCCGGTCAGTTCATTCAGCTCTGCAATCAGATCGACGTGCCACTCGTCTTCATCCAGAACATCACGGGTTACATGGTCGGCAAGGAGGCCGAAGCCGAGGGCATCATCAAAAAGGGCTCGCAGATGCTCAACGCCGTGACGAACTCCACGGTGCCGCACTTGACCGTTATCATCGGCTCTTCTTACGGAGCGGGCACTTACGGGATGTCGGGGCGCGCGTTCAACAATCGCTTCACGTTCCTCTGGCCGACCGCCAAGATTGCCGTAATGGGACCCAAGCAGATCGCCGGGGTCATGTCCCAAGTCCGTCGCGGCCAAGCCGAACGAAAGGGAGAGGCGTTCGACGAGGCCGAAGACGCCAAGATCGTCGAAATGGTCGAAGCGGCCCAGGAAAAAGGTTCGCTCGCGCTGGCCGCGACCGGCGCGGTCAGTGACGACGGCATCATCGATCCGCGCGACACGCGAACGGTCTTAGGTCTGTGTCTCTCAGTGGTTCGAAGCCGAGCGGTCGAGGGTGCTTCGAGCTACGGGGTCTTTCGCCTGTGAGGTTCACCACCCTCCTGGTGGCCAATCGCGGCGAGATCGCGCGAAGAGTGCTGCGCGGCGCTCGTGAGATGGGGCTACGCGGAGTCGCCATCTACGTGGACGGCGACGTCGACGCCCCCTTCGTCGCCGACGCCGACGAAGCGCTGTTGCTTTCGACGGGTTACCTCGATCAAGAAGCGATTCTGGCGGCCGCCGCGCGCTGTGGCGCCGACGCGATTCACCCCGGCTACGGCTTTCTCTCGGAGAACGCCGAGTTCGCAGCGAAGGTCGAAGCGGCGGGACTGGTGTGGATCGGACCGCCTTCACGCGTGATTGCCGCGATGGGCGACAAGCTGGCGGCCAAACAGTCGGCGAGCGCCGCGGGAGTACCGCTCCTCCCTTCGAGCGAGAACCCGAAAGACGCGAAGTCCATTGGCTTTCCGCTCATTGTCAAAGCTGCCGCGGGCGGCGGCGGCAAGGGCATGCACGTCGTGCACGAGGACTCGCAACTGAACGAGGCCCTCTCCGCGGCGCGGCGCGAAGCGCAGAGCAGTTTTGGTGACGACCGGGTGTTTCTCGAGCGATACCTCGCGAGATCACGACACGTCGAGGTTCAAATCCTCGGTGATCAGCACGGCCACCTCGTTCATCTCGGTGAACGCGACTGTTCCATTCAACGCCGTCACCAGAAACTCATCGAGGAGTCACCCTCACCCATCGTCGATGACGCCATGCGCCACGCCATGGGCTCGGCCGCCCTCGAACTCGCGCGTGCGATCGGCTATGAGTCGGCCGGAACGGTGGAGTTCCTCGTCGACGACGAGACTCGCGCGTTCTACTTTCTCGAGGTCAACACCCGCCTCCAAGTCGAGCATCCTGTGACCGAAGAGGTCACCGGCATCGATCTCGTGAGAGAACAGCTCCGGATCGCCTCGGGAGAAGAGCTCGGTTATACCCAAGACGACGTGCATTTCTCCGGCCACGCCATCGAAGCGCGGCTCTGCGCGGAGGACCCTTCGGTTGGCTTCTTGCCCGCGACCGGCACACTGGTCGCGTTCGAGCCGTCGGCCCAACCGGCCGTGCGCTGGGAGAGTGGTGTGCAGCGTGGCTCTCACGTCTCCGTGGCGTTCGACCCGCTGCTGGCCAAGGTCATCGCCCACGCCCCCACCCGTGACGAAGCCGCCGCCACGCTCGCCTTGGCTCTGGAGCGACTGCACCTAGGCGGCGTTGTGACGAATCGCGATTTTCTCGCGGGCACGCTACGAAACGAACACTTTCTCAGCGGCGACACCACGACGGACTTCATCGAGCGCTACGCTCCGCCACTCGCCTTGGAACTGAGTGAGGCTGAGTTGGTGTGGGCTGCCAGCGCCGGCGCGCTCTGGCTCCAGGGCGAGCGCCGCGAGAACGCCCTCGTACTTTCCGAGATTCCCAGCGGTTGGCGAAACGCGCGACTACCGAGCCAGCGAACAGCGCTGCGCTTCAATGGTCGTCACATCGACGTGGACTACCGCGCGCGTCGCGACGGATCCTTTGATCTCAGCGAGCTCGGCGTCGCGCGGATTCATCACTGGAGCGAGTTAGCGATCGATGCGGAGATCAATGGCCGACGTGCCAGCGCGCGCGTCACGCATTGCAATGAACACCTCTACGTTCAGACGCTGCGCGGCACGGCCACGTTCGAGATCGTCGCACGCTTCGAGGTTCGTCGCGGCGAGGCCACGGTGGGAGGACTGAACGCGCCGATGCCCGGACTGGTCCTCGACGTTCGCGTCGGGCCCGGCCAACACGTCGAAGCCGGCGAGACGCTGGTCGTCATGGAGGCGATGAAGATGGAGCACGTCATCAGCGCGCCAGGTGCGGGAACCGTCATCGCCGTCTTGGTCACGAAGGGCCAGCAGGTCGACCGGGACGTGGCGCTGCTGACACTCGATCTCGACGCGGTGCCGGAGGGCTAATAGTGGCCTCACCGATACGCATCGCCAACTGCTCGGGCTTCTACGGTGATCGCCTCTCGGCCGCTCACGAGATGGTCAACGGGGGGCCGATCGACGTCTTAACTGGCGACTGGTTGGCCGAACTGACCATGCTGATCCTGGCCCGTTCGCGGGCGAAACGACCGGGCGCCGGCTACGCGCGCACCTTCGTCACCCAAATGGAACAGGTCATGGGCACCTGTCTCGATCGGGGTATCAAGGTCGTGTCCAACGCCGGGGGCCTCGAACCCGAGCACTGCGCCGAGGCCGTCGCCGAGGTCGCCACCAAGCTCGGCCTCTCGCCCACTATCGCCTACGTGAACGGTGACGACCTCTTGCCGCGCTTGGCCGAACTCCAAGGCGCCGGAATCGATCTGGCGGATATGGAGACTGGCAAATCTGTCGGGGACGTGGCGCGCTTCATCACCGCCAACGCCTACCTGGGATGTTTTGGCATCGTCGAAGCGTTGTCCCTCGGCGCGGACATCGTCGTGACGGGACGCGTGACCGACGCGGCGCTCGTCTGTGGCCCGGCAGCCTGGCATCACCACTGGCACCGCGAGGACTTCGATCAACTCGCGGGCGCAGTCGTCGCGGGGCACGTCGTCGAGTGCGGCGCCCAGGCGACGGGGGGCAACTACTCATTCTTTCGCGACGTGGCGGGTATGGCCCGGGTCGGTTTCCCCTGGGTGGAAGTGGCCGAGGACGGCTCGTGCGTCGTGGGCAAACACGACGGCACCGGCGGTGAGGTCTCGGTAGGTACCGTGACTTCACAGTTGCTCTACGAGATCGCCGGTCCGGCCTACTTGGGTCCGGACGTGTCGGCACGCTTTGACACCATTCATCTCGAGCAGATCGATCACGATCGAGTACGAATCAGTGGCGTCAAAGGTGAAGCGCCCCCGTCCACGTTGAAGGTGGCGATGAACGAGATCGGCGGGNNCTCAACGTGGCCCTGACGGGACTGGACATCGAAGCCAAGGCCCGTCTCATCGAAGAGGCGTTCTGGCTGGCCTGTCCCTTTTCGCCCGGGGACTTTGACAGCGTCACGACGAAGCTCAATCGAACGGACAAGGTCGACCCCGCGACGAATGAAGAGGCCGTCGCGACGTGGCGACTCACCCTGAAGGACCACGACGAGCGAAAGGTCGGACGCGCTGTCGCCGACGTCGTGGTGGAGATGGCTCTCGCGACGATCCCGGGTTTCTTCACCCTCGGCTTCAGTCTCTCGAGCGGCTCGGCCTTTGGCGTCTACCGTCCCGCCGTCGTGGCGCGCGAACTCGTGCCCCAGTATGTGACGGTGCTCGGCGGTTCGCGCGCCGTCGTCGACTCCCTCGCGCCGAGTGCGCACCGCGACATCGTCGTGGACGACGAACTTCGAGATGAACCCGCCAGCGGACCCACGACCTGGGCACCGCTCGGTGAACTCTTCGGCGCTCGTTCTGGCGACAAGGGCGGTCACGCCAACCTGGGTATCTACGCGCGCAGCGACGCCGCGTGGTCCTGGCTCGACGACTTCTTGAGTGTGGAGCAGCTTCAAAGACTCTTACCCGAGACCGCGTCACTCGTCATTGATCGATACCGACTACCCACACTGCGATCTCTCAACTTCGTCATCCACAACCTTCTCGACGAGGGCGTCGCCGCCGCCACGCGCCAAGACGCCCAGGCGAAGAGCTTGGGAGAGTGGCTGCGCAGTCGCTACGTCGAGATCCCTTCTGTGCTCCTGACCTCGCTATGAGCGACCGTCTCTCGAATGCCAGTACACCGAGCGAGCTCGACGTGTTGCGCGAGGACCTCGTCGCCGAACAAGACGCCCTCGACGAGGTCGTCGCCCACCTACACGATGAACAGTGGCAACGAGCGACCCCGAGTCCGGGTTGGAACGTGGCCGACCAGATCGGTCACTTGACCTACTTTGACGACAGTGCCGCCGAGGCCATCCTCGACCCCGACGCCTTTCGCCAGAGCGTCGCTGAACTCGTCGAGGGCGCCGTTGAAGGAAGCGTCGATGAGTACACGCTCGGTGCCTTTCGAACACTTCCACCCGCCGAGCAGTTGGCCACGTGGCGAAGGGGCCGCGTCAAGCTGGCCAGTGCGGCGGCGACGTTACGCGACGAGACGCGTGTTCCCTGGTACGGACCGTCCATGGGCGCGAAATCGTTCCTCAGCGCTCGACTGATGGAGGTCTGGGCCCACGGCACTGACGTCGTGGACGCACTGGGGGCGACTCGTGCCGCGACGGTTCGGCTTCGCCACATCGCCCAACTCGGCTTCATCACCCGAGCGTGGTCGTATCGAGTGCGTGGCGAAGAGCCGCCCCCGGGCGAGGTTCGCCTCGAGCTCGAGGGTCCGACCGGTGAACGTTGGACGTGGGGACCACCCGACGCCGAGGACACCATCCGAGGTCCGGCGCAGGATTTCTGCTTCGTCGTCACCCAACGCCGTCACGTTAAGGACACCGCGCTCGAGACCGGAGAACTGGGCTATCACTGGTTGGTGCGGGCGCAGGCCTTTGCCGGCGCTGCCAGTACGGGTCCCCAACCAAGGAGGGGCTAATGGGAGTCGTTGAGACCGAGATTGTCGAGAGTGTGATGACCATCACGCTCAACGACGAAGAGCGCCGCAATGCGCTGAGCCGTCAATTGTTGAGCGAACTTATGGACGCCATTGGCGCTGCAGAGAGCGACCGACGAGTACGAGCGATCGTCGTCACCAATCGAGGCACAACCTTTTGTGCCGGCGCTAATTTGGCCGAGCGCTCGTCAGAGCATCCCAGTGGCACCGGCACCCGCAGCGTCGAGCTCGCTGACCTGTTTCGACGAATTCGTCTTTCACCTAAGCCCTTCGTGGGCCGGTTGGCGGGCCACTGCGTGGCCGGGGGCGTCGGTCTGGCTGCCGTGATGGATATTTCGATCGCGATCGACTCGGCGAAGTTTGGTTTCACCGAAGTTCGCGTCGGTGTCGCGCCCGCGATCATCTCGGTCGTCTGTCTGCCCAAGATGCGTCTCGCCGACGCGCAGAGCGCCTTTCTTCGAGGCGACCGCTTCTCGGCCGCCGAGGCCGCACGCATTGGCTTGATCAATAAGGCCGTCGTAGCGAGCGAGCTCGACAACGAAATCGACTCTGTCGTGAACGACCTACTCGCTGGTGAGCCTCACGCGCTGGCCGTGGCGAAACAACTCACGCTCTCGGTTCCATCGATGTCCGAAGAGGAGGCGTTCGCCTGGACGGCGCAGCTCTCGGCGCAACTGTTCCAGAGCAACGAGGCACGAGAGGGCATGACCGCGTTCTTGGAGAAACGCCCCGCTTCGTGGGTCGAGACGATCAAGCGCGACTGACGCCTTGAAGGCTCAACGCGCCGTCACTCGAGTGCGAGAGCCAGCTCGTCTGCGCTGAGCGCACCTTGGCGAACAATGCGCCACGAGCTGTCGTCAACCTCAACCACGGTCGAGACCTCGCCTGCGCCTGCGGCGCCGTCGAGCACACCGTCGAGCTCGTCGGGTCCGGCGAAAGTGTCGAGCACTTCACCGGCGCTCCGGCACGGCGGCGCGCCGTGTTGGTTCGCGCTCGACACCGCGAGCGGTCCCACTTCGATCAAAACGTCACCCACCAACTGGTGATCGGGAATGCGAAAACCGGCGGTGTCGCTCGTACTGCCCACGAGCGCCGCGAGCTCGTGGGGCACCCCAACCACGATGGTCAACGCGCCCGGCCAGAATCGCTCGCTGAGTCGCTGAGCCTGGGCGGGCCAGTTGACACCGAGGCGTTCGATTGAAGTCAGCGAATCAACGAGGATCGGGAGTGCCGTCGTCGTCGGGCGTCGCTTTATCTCAAAGATTCTCTGGACGGCCTGGGGGTGATCCAATGAAGCGGCGAGCCCGTAGACCGTGTCGGTTGGAACGGCCACGACGCCCCCTCCATGTAAGAGTCGAACGGTCTCGTGGCGATCGACCAACTGACTCATCGACGCGCCACCAACACACGCGGCAACCCAGCCAGGTCGTCCAGGTCACGCACGTCGCGAAAGCCCGCCAAGGTCGCGGCGGCGAGTACGGCCTGACGATGGGTGTCGGCGTGTTCGCAGATCAACACTCCGCCAGGCGCTAGCCACTCGAATGCTTCAGTGACGATGACCCGTACGTCTTGGAAACCCGCCACTCCCCCGTCATCGGGCGCGACGAGG
>PKWA01000115.1:0-181 GCA_003131665.1 Acidimicrobiaceae bacterium | reverse complement strand
ACCACGTGGAGTGGACAAACGACATTGCGTGCAGGCCATGCTTGAGCGCATTGCGTCGAGCGACTACGAGCGCGTCAGGTGACTCGTCCACGGCGAGCACGCTCGCGCTGACGCCACGCTGGCGAAGTTCCTCAAGTAGCGAAAGTCCAATCGCTCCCGATCCGCACCCTAAGTCCATAAT
>PKWA01000094.1 GCA_003131665.1 Acidimicrobiaceae bacterium | reverse complement strand
CGGCGATGCGGTCCGCGCCCACTTCGCGAGGATTGTCGTACAAGATCGGCATACCCGACTTCGTGCCGGGTCCGATCACGGTGAGATCGAGTTCGGAGAACCAACGTTTGGCCATGCGCCGCAACTGGGTCGTCACCGTCGGCGCCGAGGAACAGATCGCCATCGCCGTGACGGCGGTTCGAAGATCCAGCCCTTCTAGATCCAGTAGTTGGGTCAACACCATCGCATGCTCGTCAGGGGTTCGGTCGGCAATCGTCGAGATTCGCCAGTGATACGCAAGCCCATGTTCGCCACTAGCCCTCGCAAAACCCATCGCGTCGGGCGCGTCGAGGCCCGCGTCGCCAAAGAGTCCAATGAGAGTTTCGGTATTGCCGACGTCGATTGCTAAAAGCATGGGCTATCTCTCTCCTATTCTCAGCGGACCGTTATCGAGGAGTCGAACGCCCTCGACGAGCCCGGCCACCAACGCCCGACGCTCTCCGGTTTCATCGTCACGCGAGGGAACCAAGGTCGAAGGATCGACGATCTCGGCGTAAGCGACCTCTACCCCGGCCTCGAGCATGGTTGACGTGAGGATCGAGCGCTGTGCGCTGGCGGAGTCGACGCGTCGCGCGACTTGCGCCAACGCCGCCGAGAGCGAGAGGGCCCGGCGTCGCCCGTCGATGGAGAGTCGCGCATTTCGACTGGAGAACGCCAGACCGTCGTGGTCGCGCACGATCGCACAGCCCACGACCTCGACGTCAAAGTCGAGATCACGAACCATCTGGCGTACGACCGCGAGTTGTTGGAAGTCCTTCTCACCGAAGTAGGCCCTCGAGGGACCGGTGATCGCGAAAAGTTTGGCGACGACGCTCGCAACGCCGTCGAAATGTCCCGGGCGACCGGCCCCTTCGAACCGATCGCTCAATCCACCCACCGACACGGTGGTCGGCGTCGGCGAGGGATAGTCGGGCCACATCGTCTCGAGCGTCGGTTCGATCAGACAGTNNGACGACGTCGCCACGGTCCTTGGCTTCGCGAAAAAGCGCGACGTGGCCTTCGTGCAGTGCGCCCATCGTGGGCACCAGGCCCACGGTGCGGCCCTTCGCGCGCACCTCGTCGGTGTACGCACGCCACTCCTTCACTTCGTGCAGCGTGATCACGTCAGGCGAGGGACGCGAGACGACGCTGTTCAGCGATCTCGAAGGCGGCGTTGGCCATCGCGACGTAGGTGGCCCGCTGCGAGGCCGGTATGGCCGCTAAGTGCGCGTCGATCGTGGCCATGTCCGCGCGCGACGCTGGACCCGTCAGCGCGTTGGCAACTCCCAGCAGCTCTACGTCGGCCAAGGCCTGATGGGAGAGGGCAAGAAAGTCCTCGAGCGAGAGTCCCGCCGACTCGGCCAGTACCTGGACGTGACCCATCAAGGCCACGAGGTGGTTGGCGGCGACACAAGCTGTCGCGTGATACGCGACACGCTGCTCATCAGAGAGGCGAAGCGCTCGACCGCTCAACGACGCCACAACGGCGTCGATCAGTTCGTCACCCGACACGCTATAGAGCGCGCCAAAGAGCCGATCGGCGCCAATCTCCGCGGTGGGCAACGCCGCGAGGGGATGCATCAGCCCGACGCGGCGATGCGCGCCGAGTTCGCCGAGACCCCTTGAGCCCGCGATGTGCGCGACGACGTAGTGCTCACTCGGGGCGATCTCGCGCGACACGATACGAATCGCGTCGTCGGGTACGGCCAACAGCACGAGATCGGGCTGGCCTAGATGACTCACTTCTTTGTGGTGGATGAGGCGAGCGTGATGTCCCGCGCGGCCTAACGCGAGGGCGAAGGACGACCCGGCTCTGCCAGCGCCCACGACGGTGATGTTCATGATGGCTCCATTTTCCGTTCCGGCCCCTAGGGTGCCGTTCGGTACTAGCGCAATGACTCGAGTGTACCGAGTTCCAACACGCCTCCGGCGCCGGCGCCCAGCTGCTCGTCGCTCACTAGCTCGGGCGCCAACTCACGCAGCGGCACGAGGACAAAGGCCCGCTCGTAAAGACGTGGATGAGGTAGCAGTATCTCGGGGTCGTCGCTGGTCTCTTCACCCACCAATAGGACGTCCACGTCGAGGGTGCGCGGCCCCCAGCGAACTCCTCTCGAGCGCTTCGCCGCTCGCTCCGCGCGACGTGCGCGTTCCAGCAACTCCCGGGCCGAGGCGACCGTCTCGAGTTCGACGACCATGTTCCAAAAGTTCTCTTGCGCGACGCCGCCAAGCGGTTCGGTCTCGTAGACCTTAGAGAGGCGAAAAGGGTCGCCCTGAGCGACGAGGGGTACCGCCGCGGCCAAATGGGACCGGCGATTGCCAACGTTCGAGCCCAGTGAGAGATACGCCCGGCGCACTAGCGGCGCGGCACCGTGCAACGCACGCCCACCGTGGCGACGTCTTCATCGACCGGTGGCTCCAGCTTTCGTACCGCTACCGTCACTGACGCAATGGCGTCATCGAGACTCAGCACCTCTTCTGCGACGCGGTAGGCCAGGGTCTCGAGGAGGACGAAGCCGCCCTCCATGGCAACTCTCGTCGCAGCGCTCAAGACGGTCGCGTAGTTCGTTGTCTCGTTGAGGTCGTCGTTCGTGACGGCCTTGGCAAAGGGGCGAACGATATCGATGTCAAAGGCCAGCGGTTGAGCGTGGACTCTCTCTTCGCTCAAAACTCCCACCACCGCGCTGCAGCGCAGTTCGCGAAGCTCAATGACGTCACTCACTCGGTTCCTCGGGCAGATCGAAGAGCACCGAACGCCCGTCCGGGCCAATCGAGCGCTTAAAGAGCCGTTCCACCAGGGCGATGGAGGCCGGAATCGTGGCGACCTTTTGCGACCAGACCAGATAACCCGCCACAACGCCCAAGAGCCGATCGGACACTTCGTCGCTGTGCAACAACACGGTCGTGTTCGAGGACATCGAATTGGCAACGTCGAGATAACAGGCCTCGAGCACCTCGCGCTGTTGGGGTCCTCCGCGAAGTGCGTAGTGACTCGCGGTCAGTCCGTGCTCGAAATAGGCGCTCATGTTCTGCATGACTGGCAAAATGGAGATGACTCGACCAAAGCCTTGGTGTTTGAGCCAGAGCAGTTCTTCGTCGCGACGGACCTGACGATGGACCGTGGTTGATCCGCCGGGTCGCTCCGACACGGCGAGGATCCCCTTATAGACCCAGGTGAATCCCCGAGGTTCAATACCCGCTGCCCACTTGCCCCTCACGACGGCACGGCTTCGAGGGGGCGAGTCAGCAACTCGCGTAATTGAACAGCTTCTCGAACGTCGTGCACTCGCACCATACTGACACCTTGCACCATGACCCATGCCTCGCTGGCGAGTGATCCTTCCAGCCGCTCCTCGACGCCCAGCGTCTCTCGGCCGAGCCGTTCGAGAAAGCGTTTGCGGCTCGTTCCAATCAGCACGCCGGCGTGATACTCGCGCGCCAGTTCAACGAAGTGATCACAGTGCGCGAGCAGGGCCAGGTTGTGGTCCACGGTTTTGCCAAAACCGATGCCCGGGTCGAGCCACAGCTGCGCCACACCCGCGCGACGAGCGCGCTCGGCGACGTCGCGAAGAAAGTCGCCGACCTCTTCGACGACGTCGTGGTACGTGGGACTGTCCTGCATGGTCGATGAGTCGCCCTGGCGATGCATCGCGACGTAGCCCACGCCCAGTTCGCCGGCGAGGTCCACGAGGCGCGAAGACACGTCGTTGAGCACGCTCGCGCCCGCGGCCACCGCGGCGCGCGCCACTGACTCCTTTTGGGTATCAATCGAGACCGGACCCTCGCGCGCGAGTAGGCGAACGACCGGCACCACGCGCGCCATCTCTTCATCCTCGGACACCGGCGTGGCGCCCGGGCGCGTCGACTCGCCACCCACGTCCACCACGTCGGCGCCGGCGAGAAAGTGCGCACGTCCCCGGGCGACGGCCTCGTCCGCGGCGACCGTGCGCGACCCGGGGAAAAACGAATCGGGCGTCACGTTCACGACGCCCATCACGGCGGGACTTAGGGCCACGTGGATCTGCGTTGGTGTATGTACTGCAGCGCCTCGGCGCGGTACGCCGCGTCGTCTCGAAACACACCTCGAACGGCCGAGGTCACCGTGGTCATGCCTTCTTTTTTGACCCCGCGCATCGACATACAGAAATGTTCGGCCTCAATCACCACGATGGAGCCACGGGGCTTGAGTTCGCGCTCCATCGCCTCGACCACTTGCGTGGTCATTCGCTCTTGAACCTGGAGACGACGCGCGTATCCCTCGACCAGCCTCGCCAGTTTCGAAAGTCCCGCGATCCGTCCGTCGGCGGCGGGCAGATAGGCCACGTGCGCGTGCCCGACGAAGGGCACGAGATGGTGCTCGCACAACGACGTGAAGGGGATGTCGCGCACCATCACCATTTCGTCGTGACCAACTTCGAAGGTCACGCGAAGATGTTCGCCGGGATCGCTCTCGATGCCCTCAAAGAGCTCGACGTACATATCCGCAACCCGTCGCGGCGTTTCGAGTAGCCCTTCGCGCGAAGGGTCTTCACCAATCGCCTCCAGCAACTCTCGAATGACACGCTGCACTCGCGGGTGATCGACCATCGTTACGCCTGGCCGACGAAGGTGTAGATCGCATCGAGATTGCGGTAACGCTCGTTCACGTCAAGGCCGTAGCCCACGACGAAGTGAGAGGGAATCGTAAAGCCGACGTAGCGAAGCGACTGCTCAACGCGCTGCTCGCCCTCTTTGACCAAGAGCGCGCATACCTCGAGACTGGCCGGATTGCGCGCACCGAGGTACTGACGCAGGTAGTTGAGCGTCAGGCCCGAGTCGACGACGTCCTCCACGATCAAGACGTCACGCTCAAGTAGGTCGACGTCAAGGTCCTTCACGATGCGAACGACGCCACTGGTCTTGGTGGCCGCGCCGTAGGACGAGACCGCCATGAAGTCGACCTCAACGGGCAGTTCAATCGCGCGCATCAGGTCGGACATGAAGTTGATCGCGCCCTTTAGAACGCCCACCAATAGAGGCGGGTTCGCCGCGTAGTCCTTTGTAATCTGGCGACCCAGTTCGCCCACCCGATCGCGGACCTCTTTCGCCGAGACCACGACTTCACCGAGATCCTGCTGGGCCCACTTGGCGGTGAAGTCGTGCGGCGCGTGCCTATCCATGATTGGTCAGCGTAGTGGAGCCGCCTTCGAGGTTGAGGCGCTGACCCCGACGCGATAGGCGTCGACCACCACTCAGTTCGGTCGCGACGGCGTCACCGGTCACCACGCGCAGCGCCCGATCTACTTCCGCGGCGCTCGGCGGATGTCGTTCATTCTGCTCGTCCAGGGTGAAGAGCTTGACGCGAAGCCACCTTCGAAGTCGTGCACGGGGCCATCCGCTCAACTCACGACAGTCCACCTCGTCAACGGCGAGCGCGGCGTCGTTAACTCCTATTAGATCGAGCCACGCCCGATCTTCGAACAACACTTCTGCCTGGCGCGCGAGGAGCGGCACGACGTCGCGCTCGGCAACAGCATTCATCAAGGGAATGAGTTCATGTCGCACCCGATTTCGGCGATACGCCGGGTCGTCGTTGGTCTCGTCGTGAACGGGAGTGATGCCCTGGTCATATACGAAGTCATGAAGTTCCTGACGGCGAAGGGCACGAAGCGGCTTAGTGGGATCGCGCACCATGGGCGAAAGTCCGTCAACGCCGGCGCCGCGCAACATGTTCAAGAGCACCGTCTCGGCGAGGTCGTCCATGGTGTGACCAGTCAGCGACCCCGGCGGAAGAACCCGACGTCGCTCGGCACGAGCGCGCGCTTCAAAGTTTCCACCCGGCTCGACCACCACGTCGTGCACGACGCAGGGCACGTCGAGGCGAGCACATAGAGCGCGTACGAACTCGGCGTCGTCACCACTCGTGGATCGAGCGTGGTGGTCGACGTGGTGCACGGTGGTGACCAACTCGGCCGCCTGGGCGAGCAACAACAGACCCAACGAATCCGGTCCACCGGAAACCGCGAGCGCTACCACGGTTCCCTTAGGAGGGAACACGCACGCATCGAGAAGTCGCTGGGCGCTTTGGCTCACCAAGGTAGATTACGCAACCCTTGGTCACACGCTTCGACTGCGCCACGCTCCGACGAACGTCGACGACACGGCAGGGCGGAGAGGAAGATCGATCACGAGCACAGCCCGAGAACCCTTCGAGGCATAAAGTAACTGCGTTGCCCCAGCCCCTAACTTCGAGCCGCACACTGCACAGAACGCGTCGCGAGACGTGGACCTGCGCGTGATCGATGGCGCGAAGTCCAACGGTATCGACTGGGTATGTCGATCGACGTAGCACTCAGTGCTGAAACCCGAGACGCGCTCACGGTCTATCCCGTATCGAGTGTTCGTGTCCTAGGCATTGACGCTTTCGTGACCGATCGCTTTGGCGGCGCGAGTACGGCGCCGTACGACTCGTTGAATCTCGGAGAGCACGTGGGCGACCGCGCGAACGACGTGAGGGAGAATCGTCGACGCGTCGCGAGCGCCATTGGAGTTGAGCTTTCACGCCTCGTCATTGTTCGACAGGTCCACGGCGCTCGAGTGCTGGACGCTTCGATCGCGACGCCCTCGAGCGAAGCTGACGCTCTCGTCGCGGACGACTCCGACCACGCGTTGGCCGTTCTCGTGGCCGACTGCGTGCCGCTCTTGCTGGTGGATGCGGCAACGAAGCGCTTCGCGCTCGTGCACGCGGGCTGGCGTGGTCTTCACGTTGGCGTCATCGCACAGACACTCGAACACTTCTCAGACGCCGCCCAGGTGCACGCGTTTCTCGGTCCGTCAATCTCGGGTGAGGGCTACCAAGTCGGACCGGAGGTGGCCATCCATTTCGCGCACGTGCCCGACGCACTTACCCCCGACGGCGGTGACCGTTCGCGACTCGACCTCCGTCGAGTAGCAACAGAGCAGTTACTCCAGCACGGGCTACGTGACGAATGGATCGTTCGCTCTCAACAAGTCACCGACGGCGGCGAAGTGTTCTTCAGCGACCGCGCGCAACGGCCCTGTGGCCGTTTCGCGCTCGTGGCGAAACGAACCTCATAGCATGAAGAACGTCATGAGCGAAGCCCCGCAGACCAAACAACGCGCCGAACTCTTCCGCTACGTGGCCCTCGAGGTGGAGAAAACGACCTTGAAGGGAACCTACGAACTCGACGGGCAAACGTTCGTCGAATCGGTGACCTTTGATGGTGTCGCTTCGCTCGACACGCCCGCGGTGACGGCGGTCGCGCAGTTGTGGTTTCTCTTGGCGGGTCTGTCCTACTACAAGGCCGGGGCCGCGCGACGCGTCGACGTCGGTTCGACGCCACTGGGTGTCAAGGGTCGCGCCCTTCTAGAGGCGGCCCTCCACGAGGGACTCGCCGAGTTCGCCTTCCGCAACGAACTCTCACTGGCCGACGTCGTCATTGCCGGGGGCGTTGCGACGACCACGTACGTTCCGGCGATCGACCCCGAGCGAGTACTGATCCCCTTCGGCGGCGGCATCGACTCCATCGTCACGACGACCCAACTCGCCTCTCATCTCGAGCGCACCCTCTTCGTGGTAAGTCCTGCGAGCGGGCCTTTTGCGCCGCTCGAAGCCACCGCCATGGTGACGGGACTCGACATCGTTCGCGCGACGCGCGTGCTCGACGAGAAGATTCTGGCCCGCGACAACGCCCGGTTCAATGGACACGTGCCCGTGACGGCGATGGTGACGCTCCTCGCCGCCGTGGGCGCTCTCGCTTCAGGTCGCGGAGGGGTCGTGATGAGCAACGAACACTCCGCCTCGTTGGCGAACCTTCGCTGGCGCGACCTCGACGTGAATCACCAGTGGAGCAAGTCCTGGGGAGCCGAACAGTTGATGGCCGAGGCGTTAAGCGAGCGCGTGGGAGCAGAGTTCGTCGTGGCCAGCTTCTTGCGCGATCGAAGTGAAGTCTGGGTCGCGCAGGAATTTAGCCACCTGAACACCTATCACCACGTTTTTCGCAGTTGCAACCGCGCCTTTCGCCAAGAACGCGATCAGCGTCTCGACACCTGGTGCGGCGTGTGTGACAAGTGCCTCTTCACCAACTTGATGCTCGCGCCTTTCATCCCACGAGCGGCGTTGTACGAGATCTTTCAGCACGAGCCGCTCAGCGATCCCGCGCGCGAGGCGCAGTTACGCGTGCTGGTGGGCGCCGGCGTCGACTTCAAGCCCTTTGAGTGTGTCGGTGATCCCGACGAGAGCGCCGTGGCCCTGGCCAAGGTCGCTCAGATGAGCGAGTGGTCCGACGTCGAGTTGCTGACCACCCTCGCCGAAGAAGTCCGTCCCGATCGAACGTTCGAAGAGTTGCTCGAATCTCAAGGACCACGCCGTGTTCCGGCCCACTGGCTTCGCTGACCTCGCCGGTAAGCGCGTGGGCATCTTTGGTTACGGCGTCGAAGGCCGCGCCGCCGCCGCGCGGTTGCGCGAGATCGCCGATCTCGTGCTCGTCGATGATCACCCCGAACCGGGATCGGACGTGTTGGTCTCGGGCGAAGGCGGACTGGACGCGCTCCTTCAATGCGACGTCGTCTTAAAGAGCCCCGGCATTCCACGCCGACGCGCCGACGTGGTCAACCTTGATCTTCACGGCGTCACGGTCACCTCCGCACTCAACCTCTGGCTGCACGAGACCGATCGGGCGCGCGTCGTCGCCCTTACCGGCACGAAGGGTAAGTCCACTACGACGGCCCTTGTCGCGTTTTTTTTGCACTGCTTGTGCCAAACGGCGTTGCGCCTGGGCAACATCGGTCAGCCGCCGTACGATCCATCGATCGACACCTCCGCGGGCTGGCTCGTCCTTGAGGTCTCGAGCTTTCAATGCGTCGATCTCGACGTTGCGCCGGGCGTCGTCGTCGTGACGTCGCTGGGTGCGGACCACCTCGATTGGCACGGATCGCTCGCGCAGTACCACGACGACAAGTTGTCGCTTACACGGGCCGAAGGCGACCATCAAACCTTGGTGCCCGACACCGAGACCTTTCACCAGATCGATGAACAACTCGGCGGTGACTTACGCTTCATCGCGCGTGACGCGAGTCATCTCGCGGCGGCGCTGGGGCTGATCGGTAATCACAACGACTCGAACGTGGCCTTGGCCCTCGCCGCCGTCGAGGCGTTGACGGGCACCACAGTGGACGAGGTACGCGAAGTCGTAGCGGCAGAGGCGTTCACCTTTGAGCCCCTGCGTGGCCGCTTGACTCTCGTCGCGACGGAAACGGTTGGTGGCGCGATCCTTCGTTACGTCGACGACGGCCTCGCGACGTCGGTGTTGCCGACCATGGCGGCGCTGGAAGTCTTCGAGAATGAACCAGTCGCTTTGATCGCCGGCGGATATGACCGTGGCGTCGACTACGAGGAACTGGCCAGCGTCCTGGCCGCTCGATCCCAGCCCACGACCGTCATCACGATGGGCGACGCCGGACAGCGCCTCGACGCGGCGCTGCGAGGGCACCGGGCAGAACTTTCGAGACACGCCGCCACGATGCTCGAAGCTGTCCAGCTGGCCCGAACGTCGCTCGACACTGGTGGTGTCGTCCTGCTCTCACCAGCGGCGCCGAGTTTTGACGCGTACCGCAACTGGGAAGAACGCTCGGACGACTTCACCTCAATCGTTCACTCGCTCGTCGACTAGAGCGACCAGCGGTTGCTCAGTGTCGGGCAATCACACGGTCACCCCGTCGCCGAGACATAGTCAAAATCTCTGGAAAGTTCTTCAGCATTGGCGACAGGTACGAGTTAAGGGTAAGAACGAGGAGTGAGGTGACCATGTAGGTCACGCCGGACCTTCGCACTCGCCCCGTGAAGTGAGATAAGTCCAGTACCGCACCAAACGACGTAAGCCGTTCAACATTAAGGAGACCCCATGAGTGACCAGAGCGACGCAAGCGAAGAACGTCCCATCGACGAGCACGAGCACCGTCACGGCCACTATCGAGGAGGCGGCCCGTTCGCGGGACGGCGCCGCTACGGTTTTCGACTGATCTCCGTCGCCCTCTTTGCCATCGTCATCGCGGCCATTGCCTTTACCGGGGAGTCTCTCGGTCACTCCCACTCATCGGGCGCGGCGACGATCACCGTCACCGGTTCGGGCACCGTCACCGGCACGCCGAACACCATGAGCTTTGTGATTGGCGTCCAGACCACCGCCTCGACCGCGACGGGCGCGCTAAACGAGAACAATCTCCAGGTGGGAAGACTGGAGTCCTCACTCTTAGCCAACGGCATCGTCAAGAAAAATCTACAGACGTCCGGTCTCAACATCTACACGAATACCAACTCGCGTAACGAGGTCACCGGCTTCACGGCCGATGACCAACTCAACGTCACGACGCACGACATCAAAAAGGCGGGCGCCGCCTTGGACGCCGCGGCACAGGCCGTCGGTAACGGCATTCAACTGAACGGCGTCACCTTTTCGATCTCGAACCAGTCCAAGTTGCTCGCCGCCGCGCGGGCACGAGCGATCAAGAATGCCCACACCGAAGCCGCGCAGATCGCCAAGGGCGCCGGCACCACCGTGGGTTCGATCGTGAAGGTCGTCGACCAGGAGAACTCCGGCACCACCGGCGTGACCTACCCCGTGGCCTACGCCACGGCTGGCCTCGCGTCCTCGGTACCAATCCAACGAGGTTCGCAGACCATCAGCGTCCAGGTGCAGGCCATTTACTCCTTGAACAACTAGGGAGCCGGCCTCTCTCGGGATCGAGTTAGCAGTCACCAACTCNNCGCGAGTACCGTCGTAGCAGTACCGACCAGATCATGACTGCACGACCATTGGCACAAGTGCCACTCTCGACAATTGTTCGCGAGTGGGGACGCCTCGGCCTGGTGGGCTTCGGAGGACCGCCGACGCATATTGCGCTCTTGCGTCAGATGTGTGTCGAAGAGAGAGGATGGCTCAGCGAGCACGAGTTCGAAGACGCCATCGCGACGACGAATCTGCTGCCGGGCCCGGCTTCGACGCAACTGGCCATCTTCTGCGCGTGGCGACTTCGAGGTCGTCTCGGCGCGCTCGTGGGCGGGCTCTGCTTCATTCTTCCCGGCCTGGTCATGATCCTGGCCCTCGCGGTGCTGTTCTTCGCCGCTCACACTCCGTTGTGGGTGAGAGGTGCAGCACTTGGCGCCGGCGCCGCCGTTCCCGCCGTCGCGCTCAACGCCGCTCTTCGACTCGTGGGGCCGAGTTGGCGACGTTCGAACGAGGTCAAGTCTCGCCAAGTTCGTTGGCTCATTTACTTCGGCGTGGGCGTCGCGGGCGCCGTCGTGGCCGGGTCGTACCTGGTACTCGCGCTCATCTTCTGTGGCCTCGTGGAGATCTCGATCGGCGGCGTTGCCAGTCGACGGGCGCTGGCGCTGTTTCCCGCCGCGGTCGCGCCGGTGGCCTTGGGCGGACTCCTCGCCCTTTCCTGGGTGGCCTTTAAGGTCGGGGCCCTTTCCTACGGCGGGGGGTTCGTGATCATTCCCTTGATGCAACACGACGTCGTCACGACGTATCACTGGATGAGTGGCGCGCAGTTTCTTTCCGCCGTCGCGCTCGGCCAGATCACCCCGGGGCCGGTCGTGCAAACGGTGGCCGTGGTCGGCTACGCGGCCAGCGGTCTCGCCGGAGGGCTGCTGGCCTCTTTCGTGGCCTTCGCCCCTTCGTTTCTCTTCGTCATGGTCGGCGCGCCGCACTTCGATCGACTGCGAGCAAGTGTCTCGATTCGGGCCTTCTTACTGGGCGCCGGCGCCGCGGTCATTGGGGCCATCGCCGGCTCCGCAGTCCCCCTTGGGCGTGAGTTACTGCACCTGTGGCAGTTCGGCGTGCTGGGCGCCGCCGCGCTCTGGCTGTTCGCCTTTCGCCGAGGGGTGGTGTCGGTGCTCGTGGGCGCCGGTTTTCTCGGCGTGATCGCCGTTCTGGCCGGAGCCCCCCACTAGCGCAAACGATCGACGACGCCAGAGGTGACCAGAGTTAATGACTCGCCGATGAGAAAGTGACGCGGGACCAATGGTGGCCGCCGTCGTGCGTCATGATCATGGTGTTGGTACCAATGGGACCTAAGGGCTTCTCCACGAGGCCCACGCCCTGGGTGGCACTGGTGAAGCCGAGATTGAAAGGCTCCCCGTGGTAGACGTCGCGCCAGTGGACGCCTGCGTCAAAGCTCGCCATCAACGCGCCCGTGCTCGCGAAACGGCCAAGCAAGATGACGCCTGGCGCCGGAGAGGCCATCACGCCGCTATTGCCGTCCACCACCCAAAGAAGTTCGGGGCCGGCTTCAAAGGTGTTCCCACCGTCGTGAGAGAAGTAGAGCCAACTGGACCCGAGCTTCGCTCCCGATGGGGCTTGCGGCGACAGTCCTTGGGCGAAACCACCCATCTCACACACCGCGACAAGTGTTGCGCTGGAAGAGGCCGCGGGAGTGGCGAAACTGTTGCCCACCGTTGTGCACGGCGGCGTCCAGGGGAGCCACTTGCCATCGCTAGAAAGACGGGCCGCGCCCGAGGTTTCACGATCATTGCCGACGACCAACCAGCCGCTCGATCCATTGAGCACGATCGAGCCCGACGGTTGTGCTCCACCGGCCGGCAGGCCCAGCTGCTCGGCGTTGACCACGTGCCAACTATCGTCGCCGATCGGTGAACTCTCCACCGTCACGTGGTACGTCTTGTTTTCACCCATCACGTACACGGTGCCGTTGGAAGCTTCTAAGTCGAAGAACGTGCCGTACTTACCCAGCCAGTCGAACGACTGCCTTTGCCAGACGCGGCCCCCGTCGTGCGTCGACCACAGGTACTGTACGGGCTCGATGAAGTTGACGCCCTGGGGCGGGGTCGGACCGGGCAGCGCGCCGTAGATCCAACCGTCTTGGGTGTTGGCAAAGCGCACGTTCAACTGGTCGTAGTACTGAGCGGCCAACCGGCCGTTGACCACGCGGTCGGCCGCAGCAAGGAGCGCCGTTGATAAGGGCCGGGAAATCCAAGTGCGTCCCGCGTCGGTCGTTTGACGCAACGCCAGACAGGTGCCGGTCTTCGCGCACGGTGCGGTGCCCAGGGCCCAGCCGATATCTAAGGAGACGAACGTCACCGAGACCGGATTGAAGGTTGCCGCGACCGGCTTGACGAACGTCGCCGTCGTGGTCGTCGTCGTCAAGCTAGGTCCCACATGAAATGTGGTCAACGACGTGCCCGTTGGCGCCGTCACGCTGGCTCGCCCGCCAAAGTAAGCGCCGACGATCGCCGCCGCCACGACCAAAACGACGAGGGTCCGGCGAGTGCGCATGCGCTCAGAGTAGTTCTCACCCGTGCACGCTTTAAGGTCGAGCGCGATGACGAATGGATGACGTTCGCGCCCTAGCGCTGAGGAATGCTCCGAAGTGACGTGGAGCCTGGGAGGAGATTCGAACTCCTGACCTACGCATTACGAATGCGTTGCTCTACCGACTGAGCTACCCAGGCGCAGAGAGCAACATTAGCCCATTGAACGCCAACGGCTCTCGCGCAAACTCAAAACTCCATCAACGAGAACATGAGATCGTGGAGCAACAACGACTCGTCGATATTGCTCGAGAGGCGCCGATTCGCCTCCGCCACGGCGTCAATGGCGCGCAGCGACGCGCCCACTCGGTACTCGCTGCGCGCGTCACCGTGAGCACTCGCGTCGAGATTTTCGATGAGGCGTTCTCGGTAGACGCCCGTCAGCGCACTAAAGCCGAAACGGAGTTCGTCAAGTCGAAAACGACGTTGCTCTCGTTTGAACTGGGCCTCGACGTCTCGGCGATTCGCGACCGCACGCATGCCCATCTCTCGAGCGTCACTGGACCGCCGAGCCATCTCTTCGTCTTGGAGTTCTTGCAGCGGGGCAATGGCTTCATCGAGCGACGCCGAGATCTCTTGGGCGACGGTGGCCGACGTGGCCAGGCTCCCGCTCAGTCGCTCGGGCACGTTGCGCCACTGCGCGACGCGTCCGGCCAGATCGGCGTCACGCACCAGCACGCGCGCTCGGCGCAGGTTGCCGTTGGCGGCCTGCGCGGCGCGAAGCGCGGTGTCGAGCGGCGCCCCTTCTCCCACGAGGATCGACGAAAGATCCGCTTCGCTCAAGGCACGTAACTTCACCTCAAGACACCTCGAGACAATGGTGTCGAGTTCGCGCGGCAACTCTTCGGCGCTGAGCAAGAATATCGTGCGCGCGGGCGGCTCTTCCAGCGACTTCAACAACGCCGGCGAGCTGGGCGACGCGCCCGTGGTCGAGAGTTCCACGTCCTCAATCACCACGATCTGATAGCCCGCGCCGAGCGGCCGGCGCCGAGCGACGCGCTCGGCCTCTCGAATCTCTTCCATGCGCCACGCGACACCCGAGCGTTCAGCGAAGTAGACGTCGGGGTCTTGCTCGCTCAGCACCAGTCGACAGACTTCGCACTCGCCACATCCGTGACGCGGACACTGCAGCGCCGCGGCGAACGAGATCACCGAGTCGCGCACACTGGCCCCGCCCGGACCGCTGAAGAGGTAGGCGTGCACGGGACTGGTGACGTACTGGCGCATCGACGCGACGGCGCGCTCTTGGCCCACCAGCCGTGCAAAGACGTCGCTCACGTCACCAGGGTAGGTCCGCCACTCGCTCGTCGACCACGCGAGCGACCTCGTCTTCGCTCTTCGCTCCGTCCACCACGAACCAGGCGTTCTCTTGGGCGAGCTCGAGGTAGCCGTCACGAACCCGCTGGTGAAACGCCAGGTCCTCGGCCTCGAAGCGGTCTCGTTGATCGTGGGCGCGCCGTTCATTCACTACTTCGACGCTCACGTCGAGCAGGATCGTCCTGGTCGGACGGCACCCATCGATCGCCAGTTCACTGGCCGCGCGAAGCAGCCCCAAGTCGACACCTCGTCCGTATCCCTGGTAGGCGAGGGTCGAGGCGTAGAAACGATCACAGACCACAGAACGCCCCGTCTCGAGGGCCGGGGCGATGACCTCGTGCACGTGATGCGAGCGATCGGTCAGCATGAAGAGGGCCTCGGTCGCCGGGTTCATCGGCGTGGCGGCGTCCAAGACCCAGCGGCGCAGCTCTTGTCCTAAGGCGGTGTCGCCCGGTTCGAAGGTGTAGAGCGCGTCGTAGCGCGCGGCGACCCTTCGCGCCTGGGTGCTCTTGCCGCTGACGTCGATGCCTTCAAAGACAAGAAAGACCCCGGGGCGCGTCACGCCTCGTCCTTCGAGCGCGCGCTCTGCAACAGGGCCGCGTTGGCCTCGGCCCCCTGAGCGATCGCCGCGCGCTTCGCGGCCCCCGTGGGCTTCGCGACCGCCTTCTTCGTCGTCTTCGTCGCCGTCTTCTTCGCGGTCTTTTTAGTCGTCTTCTTCGCCTTCTTCAGCGTTTTCTTGGCCGTCTTCTTCGCTGGTGCCTTGCGAAAGCGCGTCGAGGGCTCGGCGTTTCGCCGCTCGGCGAGGAGTTCGCACGCACGGTCCAAGGTGATCGTCTCGGGCATGTCGCCCAAGCGCATCGTCGCGTTCGTCTCGCCGTCGGTGACGTAGAGACCAAAGCGCCCACTTCTCACCACCACCTGACGTTGGGTGACGGGATCTTGGCCGAGTTCGGCCAAGGGACGAGCGGCGGCGCGCCGTCCCCGGGGTTTGGGTTGGGCGAAGAGGAGCGTCGCCTCGGCCACGTCAACACTAAAGATCTGCTCTTCGCTCTCGAGCGAACGAGTCTCCGCGCCCCAGGTGAGATAAGGGCCGTAGCGACCGTTTTGTGCGACGATGTCTCCCCCATCGAGGTGCTCTCCCACGAGTCGAGGCAGCGACAAGAGGAGCTTCGCGTCTTCGAGGGTCACGCTCTCGGGGGTCATCGCCGAAAAGAGCGACGCCGTCTTGGGCTTCTCCTTGGGGTCGGTGACCTCGCCGACCTGGACGTAGGGACCGTAGCGACCGGCCTTGAGAAAGAGCGTCTCGCCCTCGTCGTTTCGTCCTAGCTCACGATCGCCGCTCGGCGCCGCCAACAACTCCAGCGCGTGCTCGACGCTCAAAGAGTCCGGTTCGGTCGCTTCGGGGATCGAGACGCGATCTTCCCCGTGCACGAGGTAGGGGCCGTAACGTCCCGAGCGCACCGAGACCGCGATCCCGTCGGGCGCCACGCCAAGGGGGAGTGAGTTAATGGCCGCGAAGTCAAAGTCGTGCTGGGCGTGCGTGGCGTGTTGGAGACCGAGTCGCGCGAACTCGCTCGTCGCTTTCTCGTCACCGAAGTAGAACCGCTGCAGCCAGGGCTCGAGCGCTTGGCGCCCTTCGGCGATCTCGTCGAGTTGGTCCTCCATCTCGGCGGTGAACTGATAGTCGACCAGTTCGGCGAAGTAGAACTCCAAGAGATTCACCACGGCGAAGGCGCGAAACGTGGGCACCAACGACTTACCCTTTTTCCATACGTAGCCGCGCCGGTCGATTGTCTTCATGACGGACGCGTAGGTCGAGGGCCGTCCAATGCCAAGATCCTCGAGCTTCTTGATCAACGTCGCCTCGGAGTAGCGATCCGGTGGCTGGGTCTCGTGCAACTTCGCCTCGGCCGCGTCAACGGGAACCTGCGCGCCTTCGAGCAGGCTCGGCAGGAGTCGCTCCTGGTCGGCCAGTTCGGCTTCGGGATCGTCCGTACCCTCGACGTAGGCCCGGCGAAAACCCGCAAACTCAATGCGCAGTCCCGTCGCGCTCAAGCCGACCGCGACCTCACCGCTGAACTCTTTAACGTCTCGAAGCACCCCCGAGAGTCGCACCTTGTCTTGGGTGAGTCGCGCGTCGACCATCTGCGAAGCGATCGTGCGCTTCCAGATCAAGTCATAGAGCGCGCGCTCATCACCGCTGAGTTGTCCCTGCGCCTCGTCGAGCGTGCGAAACGACTCGCCGGCCGGGCGAATCGCCTCGTGCGCCTCTTGAGCATTTTTCACCTTGCGGTCGTAACGACGCGGTTGCGTGGCCACGTAGTCGTCGCCGAACATCGACGCCGCCTGGGAGCGCGCCGCGTTGATCGCCTCGTCCGAGAGGGTGGTCGAGTCGGTGCGCATGTAGGTGATCCAGCCCTNNGTCGGTGCGCATGTACGTGATCCAACCCTGTTCGTAGAGCCGTTGGGCCGCGCGCATCGTTCTTTCGGGATCGAATCGCAACTTTCGACTGGCTTCGATCTGGAGCGACGAGGTCATGAACGGCGCCTGGGGACGTTGCGTACGGGGCGTCGAGGTGATGGCGTCAATGGTGAGACGCTGTCCAACCAGCTCGCCCGCGATCGAGTTGGCCGCGGCGGCGCTCAGCACTTCGAGCGCAGCCTTCGAATCGAGTTGGC
>PKWA01000042.1:3217-3349 GCA_003131665.1 Acidimicrobiaceae bacterium | reverse complement strand
GGCCTTTCGAAAGAAGTACGGACTGCACTTTGATCTATTGAGCGATCCAGAAAAGACCGTCATGGCCAAGTACGGGGCCTACGGCGAGAAGATGATGTACGGCAAAAAGGTTGTTGGCGTCATTCGCTCCAC
>PKWA01000042.1:724-3205 GCA_003131665.1 Acidimicrobiaceae bacterium | reverse complement strand
CCAAACACGATGAGTGCGACGATGATGATAATCATCGGCGTCTGTGCGTCATGAAAGTCCCTCGAGACGTGATGCCAGTTCGATCCCGCCGCGTAACCGAGAGCAGCCAAGAGCGACACCCATATCGCCGATCCGATCACCGTCAACACTGCGAAACGCGCTCGGTTCATCTCCGCGATGCCAGCCGGCACTGAGATGAAACTGCGTACCACCGGCAGAACCCGGCCAATCAACACGGTCGCCGAACCGTACTTCTCGAACCAACGCTCGGAGGAGTCGAGGTCCTTATGGGTTAGGAGAATCCACTTGCCCCATCGGTCGACGATTGTTCTGCCCGCGCTGCGACCGACCTCGTAGGCGATCTGAGATCCGATCAGTGAGCCCAACGTGCCAATGACGATGACCGCCCAGAGGGTGAACTGCGCGTGTCCCGTGACGGCCGTGGTGCAAAGCGCACCGGCCACGACAAACGTCACCTCGGAGGGAATGGGAATACATGCCGAACTCGCGATGGATAAGACAATCAGCGCAAAGTAGCCGTAGCTTTGAACAAAGGACTGCACCGGTCTATTCTTACCGACCTCAACGTCGTCCTTAACCCACCTTTACATTTGATGTTTCGGGCACCAGTACGTGGTTCGCCCACCGATGGTCGCGAGCACCATCGTCGTTCCGTCCTTCGGGCACTGCCCTCCGGGAAAGCGCGCGTCCATGTGATCGCCCAGATGCGAGCCACCGCGACGTTGCAAGGTGCGCAGCGTCAGACGAAAGGCGCTGTAGAGACGTCGCCGTTCGTCGAGACTGAGCAGTCCCGTGGGCGTTCGTGGATCGACGCCGGCTCGAAACAACATCTCGTCGCCGAGCAGATTGCCCACCCCGGCGACGCGAGATTGGTCGAGCAGCCTCGCCTTAATGGCAGGCCCTTCGCCTCGTTCGACGTGTACGAGTTGGTCGAACTGTCTTTTGGTCAACGTCAACGCGTCGGGTCCCAGCTCGCTCAGATCGGGATCGATCTCAAATCGCGCCAGTCGGCGTGGATCGTGCACGACGAGTCGTCGCCCGTCGTCGAACTCGAGTCCGCCGCGCAGCCATTTCGATTGATACGAGTGCGGTCCATAGAAGAGACTCTCAACNNAAAAGACCCTCGACACCCGCGTCGCCGTCGAGCAAGAGCACGCCGGTCATGCCAAAACGCATCGCGAGCACGGGTCCGTTGGTCTCTAACAGCAACAACTTTCCCCTTCGAGACGTCCCCGTGACTGTTAGGTGCTTGACCGAGCGCGCCCACGACGAGGGTGAGTGAAGTTTCTGTGCGAGCAGAGCGTCGGCCCACCCGCGCGTGATCGTCGAGCCCACGACGTGATCCGCTAGTTGTCGATACGACTCCACTTCGAGGATTTCGGGCACTCGACGAAGCGTACCGGCGAACGTCGCGTAAGGGTTCCTCCTAAGGTTGTGGCGTGGCCGCAGAGAAACCGCAGTGGCGTGAGCTCTTTAGCGAGGTCGTGACCTCGGGACTGTGTACCGGCTGCGCCGCGTGCATCATCGCCTGTCCCCACCCGGTCCTCGATTACGAAGCCGACAACGGCGTCTACAAACCCTTTCACCTCGATATCGACGGAGGACCCGAGGACTGCACGCACGGCATCAAGGGCTGCACGATGTGCACCAGGGCCTGTCCGCGCTTTCGCAACTGGGAGGGCGAGATCGACGTCCAGCGCTTCGCGCGAGAGCGAACCGACGAGGAGATCTACGGCATCGGTGACGTCCTGCTCGCTCGCGCCACCGACGAATCACTCGTCGAGAACGGTCAAGATGGCGGGGTCGTAGCGGCGCTGTTGATCTACGCGCTCGAAAACGACATCATCGACGCGGCGTTGGTCAGTGGTCTCGAAGGTGACGGCTCCACGTGGCGTGCGAAGCCCATGGTGGCGCGCACCAGAGACGACGTGCTCGCCAGCTCAAAATCGCGCTACACCTACAGCGCCAACCTGTTGGCGTACCCCGAGGCGGCCGAGGGCGGCGCCGAACGCATTGCGCTCGTCGGCATGGGGTGCATGGCCTCGGCACCGGGCGCCATGCAAGCGCGCAAGGCCGGCAAGATCGCTCGACGGCTTTCGCTCACCATTGGACTGTTGTGTTCGAAGACCTTCGACGACTCGATCTTCGAAGAGCTTTTCGAGGCCAAGTACCAGATCAAGCGCGCCGACATCATCAAGATGAATATCAAGGGCGTCTTTCAACTCTGGACCAAAGACGGCGGATACTTCGAGGTGCCGCTGAAAGAGGGCCAGGCCTATACGCGCGAGGGCTGCAAACTCTGTCCCGACTTCGCCGCCGAACACGCCGACGTCTCCGCCGGAGGGATCGGCGTCTTTGGCGACTGGACGCTCGTCATCGTGCGCACCGATCTCGGTCGCGAACTCATGAGCGCCATGAAAGAACAAGGTCTCATCGAAACGCGCCCCGGCGACGACGACC
>PKWA01000042.1:0-715 GCA_003131665.1 Acidimicrobiaceae bacterium | reverse complement strand
CCGGTAACGCCCGGTTGAGCCAGCGTAAAGGTCACCACGTGGCGAGCCGACCGACCTTCACGACCATTCTCTTGGTGCGTCACGCCACGACGGCGACGACCGGCTCCGTGCTGCCCGGACGAGCCCCGGGACTGCATCTTTCCGAGCGGGGCGTCGCCCAGGCCGCACAACTGGCTACTCGACTCCAGGAGCTGGCGCGCAAACCCACCGCGCTCTACGTCTCGCCCCTAGAGCGCGCCAAGGAGACGGCCGCTCCCCTCGCCAAGGCCCTTCGCCTACGCCCGGTCGTCGAGCGCGGACTACTCGAGTGCGACTTTGGCACCTGGACCGGCAAACGGCTCGCCACGCTCAGCCGTCGGGCCGAGTGGCGGACCGTCCAGAGCGCGCCGAGCACCTTTCGCTTTCCCGAAGGGGAGTCCTTTAGCGAGATGCAACTTCGCGTCTGGGGAGCCCTCGAGCGACTGGCCCGACGACATCGCAACCGCACCATCGTCGCGGTGAGTCACGCCGACCCCATCAAGGCTGCGGTCACCTACGCCCAAGGCGTGCCGCTCGATCTCTTTCAACGCACCGTCATCTCGCCTTGTTCGATCAGCGCGCTCGTGTTCACGAACGCCACGCCGATTGTGTTGTGTGTCAACAACACCGGTTCACTGAAGGAACTCGGCCCTTCGTGAACTACGTCTTTTCCAATCCGCTCAAGGTCATGGTGGGC
>PKWA01000048.1:6692-15015 GCA_003131665.1 Acidimicrobiaceae bacterium | reverse complement strand
CCAGTGGCACCAGCGCCACGGCCCAGTCGCTCGGCCTGACGGGCCTCAGCTCGGGCACGACCTACTACGTCGAGCTCGAGGCCACGAACTCGGCCGCCACCGTTGTCTACGGCGGGGTCGTGAGCTTCACCACGGCCAACACACCCACCGTCACCACCGCCAGCGCCACGGCGGTGACGGCCAGTGGGGCCAGCTTGCACGGTTCGGTCAACGCCAACGGTGACCCCAACGTGACGACGATCGAGTTCTGCTACCAGACGGCCTCGTTCACCACCGGCAACTGCGCGGGCGCCCTCGTCGCGGCCACGCCGGCCACGGCCAGTGGCACCAGCCCGACCACCGAGGGCACGACCCTCAGCGGGCTCGCCGACGCCACGACCTACTACGTCGAGCTCGAGGCCACCAACTCTCTGGGCACCGTCACCTACGGCGGGGTCGTGAGCTTCACCACCGGCACCATCGCGGTCTCCACCGGGTCCGCCACCTCGATCACCAAGACCGCAGCCACCCTGCACGGCACCGTCAACGCCAACAGTGACCCCAGCGTCACGGCGATCGAGTTCTGCTACTCGACGACCTCGTTCACCACGGGCAACTGCGCCGGGGCCCCCGGCGAGGTCACCACGGCCTCCAGCCCCGGCACGGCCAGTGGCACCAGCGCCACGGCTCAGTCGCTCGCTCTGACGGGCCTCAGCTCGGGCACGACCTACTACTTCGAGCTCGAGGCCACCAACTCAGTAGGCGTCACCTACTACGGCGAGGTAGAGAACTTCACCACGAGGATGGCGTACATCGTTGTTTACAATCCCGAAGGCGGAGTGTTTTCTCTTTCGACTGACTCGTCAGCGGACTTTACAACGGGTGATCCTGCCTTAATCTTGCCGTCGCCTACGTATGCCGGCAATACATTCGATGGCTGGTACACCGCTCAGTTTGGTGGAGTGTTAGTTGGCGGAGCCGGTGATCTCTATACCCCCAGCGGTTCGGTTCCTGATATAGCGCTCTACGCCAATTGGACGCCCATTGTGTACACGATCACGTTCGATCCCAATGGCGGATCGGTCACAGTCGGTGGGGGTTCGGCCAGTACTATTCCCGTGAGCGAGGACTTCTTGTGGGGCAGTCCCGCGCTCACGCTGCCCACACCGACGTTGAACGGGAACACGTTCCTCGGTTGGGAAACGCCCGGACTCGTAGACGTCGGCGTGGGGGGTGGCGCGTACACGCCAACGTCGTCGATCACGCTCACCGCGCAGTGGACCGCAACGCCGACTACCGATTCCGTGAGTTTTGATCCCGACACCGCGCTCGGTGGCACCGGGACTATCACTGCTCTCACGGGCAACGATGGCTCTTCGGTGGTGCTGCCCGGCAGCACCGGATTAACGGCGCCGTCGGGCTATGGCACTTTTGCCGGTTGGTCCACGTCGGCCAGCACGTCATCGGTGAGTTACCCCGTGGCCTTTAGCGCTAATAGTTCTTACGTGCTTGGCTCGGTCGGCGTGAGTGTGACGCTGTACGCCGTCTGGCTCCCATCGGGTGGCGGGGGCGGTGGCTCACCGCCGGTGTTCACGAGTTCCTACCACCCGTCGTTCCCCTTCGGTAGCGTCGAATCCCAGCCCGTCACGGTCACCGGGACACTACCGATGACGCTGTCGGCCACCTACAACGGGGGAGCTTTGCCCGCAGGTGTCACGTTCATCGACAACGGCAGCGGCAGTGGCACGCTGGCGCTGGATGGCTCCACGATCCCTGGCACGTACACCTTGGTCTTTGGCGCCCAGAACAGCGTGGGGGTTAACTCTCAGATATACACGTTCACTATTGAATCGCCCTACGCGCCGACTTCCGTTGTTGCCACGACCGATTTGCTCGCGGCGAACACCGTCTTTGTGACGTGGAACGCCCCCGTCGAGGGCTCGGTGAATTTCTACGAAATCACGCCCACCAATGCGTCGACTGGCGTTACGAGCGCCACGATTAGCGCAATCTCCACCTCTTCGACGTGTGCGTCGTCAAGTGGTCCCGGCCCGCTCTGTTTTGTCGTGGCCGGCCTCATCGGCGGCGACACGTACGACTTTATCGTCACGGCCGTGTTCAACTCAGTTCCGGTGGGCACCGAATCCTCGGCGACCTCGAACTACACCTTGCCGACCGTAGTCGCGCCGAGCGGCTCGACCGGGGCCAACGCCTCGGGTACCGAGTCGTTTTCGCAGAACGGCTCGTCGACCGCCTCGGTGGGCACTTCTGGAGATACGGGCTACGTCAGCGCCACCGGCCTCGGTCAAGGAACGGTCTCGGTGGGCGTGTACAACGATAATCCCGCGGCCGGAGTCTTCACCCCCACCAGCGGATCGGCGTCGTACGACGTGTCGATATCGGCCGGCTCGCAGTTCTCGAGTGTGAGTTTCGAGATCTGCGGCGTGGGATCGGACGGCATCATTGACTGGTACGACTCACTGAACGGACAGAGTTATCCGGTCACGCCCGCACCGGTAGCGGTGGTCGGATCGCCGAACTGCTACACGGTGAACTTGAACGCCACGTCGGTGCCGACGTCGAACGATGAAACACTCTACGGATCGCTCTTCTTCGTACCTAATCCGCCGAGCCCTCCCGCCCCCTTGATACCTCCTCCGGCGGCGCCACCGACTCCTCCGGCAACGCCCTCAACGGTGAGTGGTCCGACGCCACCGGTTGTGGTCACCGCCGTTCCTGGTAACACGACAGCCAAGGTCACCTGGACCGTGCCGGTTTCGGACGGCGGTTCGCCCATCACGGGCTACGTCGTCGTCTCCTCACCGGGCAAGCACACCTGTACGGTCACGAACCCGAACCAGCTGACCTGCGTCGTGCCGGGCCTGACCAACGGCACGATGTACACCTTTGACGTGTCGGCCATCAACGCCTTTGGCAACGGGGCGCCCGGCGGTCCCAGCAATCCGGTGGTGCCGCGAGGACCCAAGAGCAAGAAGCCCCTCGAAGTCATCGTGACGCTCGATCCCTTCGTGACCGGTTCGGCCGTGCTCTTGCCACAGATGAAGGTGCTGTTGATCAATTTGGCCAAGCTCATCAAAGCCGACGTCGCCAAGTCGGTCATCATCACGGGCTTTACCGACAGTCGAAGTGGCGCCGCCTATAACTTGGCCCTCGGTCTTTCGCGCGCCTCGAGTGCGAATACGTTCTTGCGCGCCGAACTCAAGCGCCTCGGGGTCAAGATCAACTTCTCGATACGGGTGATCACCAAGGGTCTGACCAGTCCGGCCGCCTCGAACACGACGGCCGCGGGCGAGGCCAAGAACCGGCGCGTGGTTCTGATGGGCTGGCTGTACTAGAAGCCTTGACGCCTCGGCGATTGGATCACGCCGGGTCGAGTTGCAAGCTGTAGCCAACGCCAGGCATCGTGTGGATCAACGTGGCGGACTCGTCGTTTAGTTTCTGGCGAAGTCGGTGTACGTAGGCGTGTACGTAGGAAGTCTCGTCGCCGTAGCCCGATCCCCATACGGCTTTGAGGATCATCTGGTTCGTGCAGGTGCGTCCGGCGTGGCGAGCGAGGAAGGCCAGCACGCTGAACTCCTTGGCGGTGAGCTCAACCTTGTCGCCGTGACGGCGTACTTCGTGGTGCACGAAGTCGATATCGAGTTCGCCCACGTTCAAGGTGGAAGACGTGTCGTCGTCACTATCAGCTCGGCGGGCGCGAAGGACCGCCCGCAGGCGCGCCTCCAACTCACCCATGCTGAAGGGTTTCGTGACGTAGTCATTGGCTCCGCCGTTCAGGGCCGCGATTTTCCGATCTTCGGCGCCGGTGGCCGAGAGAATGATGATCGGCACGTCGCTCCACTCTCGAATTCGCTGGCACACCACTAAACCGTCGAGATCGGGCAGACCAATATCGAGTACCACGACGTCGGGCGATTTGAGTGCGGTCAGCGAGATGCCCTGTTCTCCGTTAGGCGCGCTCAGGACGTCGTGGCCGCCCGCTTCGAGTCCCACGCGCATCGCTCGCAAGAGTGACTGGTCGTCATCGATGACGAGTACGAGGGCCATGTTCGTTATCGGTTCGCCGCGTTGACGTGTGCGGGTAGTGAGAAAACGAAACGGGCGCCACCCTCGGGATTGTCCTCGTACCAGAGGTGCTCGCCGTGAGCTTCGACGAAAGTTTTGGCGATGGTGAGCCCGAGCCCCGCTCGACCTCCGGTGTTGAACTGGGTGAATCGGTCAAAGATGGTTTCGCGGTCACCGCGCGGCACGCCGGGTCCCTGATCGGTGACGGAAACCAGTACCCGGTCGTCTCGACGTTCGCTCTTCACGCTAATCAGGCTATTGGTGGGCGAGTGGCGAAGAGCGTTGTCGAGGAGATTCACGAGTACCTGACCGATCAGCACGCGGTCCACTTCGACTTCGGGCAGCGACTCTGACCCGATGACTTCTATCCGTTGCTCACCCATGCTCGGGATCATCACACTCACGGCCTCGCCCACGAGTTCACTCACGGATATCGGGATGCGAGCCAGATTCAGCACGCCCGCTTCGATGCGCGTCATATCGAGCAGATTCGTCACCAAACGAGTCAGGCGGTCGGATTCAATCTCGATGAGGTGGTGAAGTTCGCGGGTATCGTCCGCCGAGAGCGACTGGCCGCGCTCTGAGAGCGTCGACGACGCGACTTTGATCGTGGCGAGTGGCGTGCGCAGGTCGTGCGAGATCGCGCCCAATAGTCCTCGGCGAAATCGGTCCGACTCCTCGAGGAGTTGCGAGCGAAGCGCCTGTTCACGAAGTTGGGCCCTCTCTAAAGCCAGCGCCGCGTCGTTGGCGAAGGTGTTGAGCACTGCTCGCTCCGTCTCTCGCACGGGTCCCCCGCGCATCGCGAGGATGCCCACGGGTCGACCGGACGACGACAGTGCCACCGTGCGAAGTTCACTCGGAGATCCCGAGGTCGTGCCCACGGGGATCGCGAAACCAGAGTGTGGGTCGAGCCGATGAAGTTCGGCGCTCGAGAGCGGCTCGCCGGCACTGGCGACCACAACGAGGCGCCCCTCTTCGAGTTCGAGGAGTGACACTCCAGGGACGTTGAACACGGTCATGGCGGTCATGACAATGGTCATCAACAGATCGTCTACGGGCTGATTCCCGACGAGTAGCTCCGACACTTCCGAGACCCGACGCATGACTTCGTGCCCCCGACGGGCCTCGATTCGCGTCGTATCGAGCACGTCAACGATGCGCGCCACGAGCAGCATCACCACGACGTAGACCACGAGGGCCGTCCAGTTCTGGGTGGTACCGACGCTCAAGGTCTTGTAAGGCGGCACGAAGGCGTAGTCGTAGACGAGAAAGCCGGCGGCCACACTCGCCACGCCCGCAGCGAATCCGCCGATCACGGCCCCGACGACCACGGGTATCACGAGCACCAACGCCGTCGTCGAGACACTGAGGTGACTTCGCAGCGGCAGCATCGCGGCGCCCAGCGCGAGGACGCTCACCACTCCGACGGCGGACCCTAGAAGACGTCTATGCACCCTTTCAGTATCGTACGAAACCGGTCGAGCCGATGGGCGAGTGCAAATGAAGAAAAAATGAAGGGCGAGAAGAGATTTAGAAGAATCTGTTCAGGCCCGTGCGTGAAGAATCGGTTCATGGGAGATCTGTATTCACTGTTGGGCTTGGTTGGGTTCACGTTGGCGATGCTCGGACTTATCTGGGCTCTGGACCGCGTATGACGTTCGCCCAGATCCTGCTGCTCGTCATCTCCGGGGTGATGTTCGCGTACCTCGGCTACGCCATGTTCAAGCCGGAGAAGTTCTAAATGGGCTTCTTCTTTACGATTGTCGCACTCGTTGTCGCGCTCGGTTTCACCTGGCGGTACCTGGGCTCGTACATGGCCGCGGTCTTCGATGGCCGTGTGCACTTCTTGGGCTTTGTGGAGCGTCCCATCTACCGACTGCTCGGGACGAGTCCCTCCCAGGAACAGACCTGGAAGCGCTACGCCGGAGCGATGATCATCTTTTCGGCCGTGTCGCTCGTGTTTACCTACGTCATCATTCGAATCCAAGGCTCGCTGCCCCTCAATCCCCAACATCTCGGAGCAGTCGGACCAGGTCTGAGCTGGAACACCGCCGCTTCGTTCATCACGAATACCAACTGGCAGAACTACGGCGGCGAGACGACGATGTCGTACTTCTCACAGATCGGAGCTCTCACCGTCCAGCAGTTCGTCACGCCGGCGGTGGGCATCGCGGTCGCCATCGCCATGGTGCGGGGTTTCTCACGCCGTAAGTCGGCGACGATTGGCAACTTCTGGGTCGACATCACGCGCTGCATGTTCTACATCCTGCTGCCGATCGCGTTTTTTTTCGGCATCGTTTTTGTCGCGCAAGGCGCCGTGCAGACGCTGGCCGGCACGGCCAGCGTCCACGACGTCTTGAACGGTGTGACACAGACCATCGCTCGTGGACCGATCGGGTTCATGGAGGCGATCAAGCAGCTCGGCACGAACGGCGGGGGCTTCCTCAACGCCAACTCCGCCACGCCCTTTGAGAATCCCACGGGTCTCACCAACTTCCTGTCGATCTACTTGCTGCTTTCGATTCCCGTCGCCTTGACCTACACCTTTGGCAAAATGGTGGGCAGCATTCGCCACGGCTTCGCCCTGTTGGCGGTCGTCGTGATTCTCTTTGGCGTGTGGGTGGGCTACACCAGCTTCGGCGAGCACCAGAACAACCCCGCCGTCGCGGCGGCCGGGATTCACTCCACGGTGGGCAACACCGAGGGCAAGGAATCGCGCTTCGGCGACACGTCCTCAGCCCTCTTTGGCGTGGCGTCCACCAGTACCTCGACGGGCTCGGCCGACGCTTCCTACGACTCCTTTACCCCCATCGGGGGACTGGGACTCTTGACCGGGATGATGATGGGCGAGGTCACGCCAGGCGGCACGGGCAGCGGGCTCTACACCTTGTTGATCTACGCCATTATCGCGGTGTTCCTCGGTGGACTCATGATCGGAAGAACACCGGAGTACCTCGGAAAGAAGATTCAAGCGAGAGAGGTCAAGCTCGCGGGACTCGGCGCGCTGGTGATGCCGATCGCCGTCTTGGTCATCGCCGCGCTGGCGGTGTCGTTGGCCGTAGGCAGAGCTGGTCCGCTGAATGCGGGGCCGCACGGATTCACCGAGATCTTGTACGGATTGACCTCACAAGGCAATAACAATGGCTCGGCCTTTGGCGGACTGACCGGTAACACTCCCTTTTACAACGTCATTGGAGGAATCCTCATGTTGATCGGTCGATTCGGCATCATGATCCCGGCGTTGGCTCTCGGCGGATCCCTCGCTGCCAAGGACGTGGTGCCTGAGTCACTTGGGACCTTTCGCACTGATAATGGAATGTTTGTCGGTCTCACCATCGGCGTGATCTTGATTATTGGCGGCCTCACCTTCTTTCCCGCGATCTCGCTCGGGCCGATCGTCGAGCAACTTAGCCACCTGAGGTTCTTCTAATGACGACCGTTCTGGATCAGCCGACCTCGGGATCGAGCTCGCACGGCGTGGCGCAGTCCCGTGGCCTCTTTGACCGCGAGATTCTTCGTCACGCGTTACGGGACTCGATTGTAAAGATGAATCCGCGGGTCCAGGTGAGAAACCCCGTGATGTTCGTCGTGCTCGTGGGATCGGTGATCAGCCTCATCGAAGCGATCGCCCACCCGAGTACCTTTACGTGGTCGATCACGATTTGGCTCTTCTTGACCGTCATCTTCGCCAACTTTGCCGAAGCCATGGCCGAAGGTCGCGGCAAGGCGCAAGCGGACACGCTGCGAAAGATGAGCTCTGAGACTGAGGCCCGGCGCCTTCGCGCGGACGGCAGCGAAGAGAGGGTGTCGGCCGCGATGCTCGCCAAAGGTGATCTGGTGGTTTGCGAAGCCGGTGACGTTATCCCCTCCGACGGCGAGATTACCGAAGGAATCGCCTCGGTCGACGAATCGGCCATTACGGGTGAGTCCGCGCCAGTCATTCGTGAGTCGGGCGGAGATCGTTCGGCCGTGACCGGTGGGACCAAGGTGCTCTCGGACCGGATCGTCGTGCGCATCACCGCCGAGCGTGGTCAGACGTTCCTCGATCGGATGATCAAGTTAGTGGAAGGCGCCAATCGCCAAAAGACGCCCAACGAGATCGCCCTGACCATCCTGCTCGCGGTGCTGACGATCGTCTTCATTCCGGTCGTGGTGACCCTCGTTCCCTTCGCCAACTTCGCGGGCGCGTCAGTCTCAGTCGTGGTACTGGTGGCCCTGTTGGTCTGTTTGATCCCCACCACCATCGGAGCGCTGCTGT
>PKWA01000048.1:0-6686 GCA_003131665.1 Acidimicrobiaceae bacterium | reverse complement strand
ACCGGCACCATCACGCTCGGCAATCGAATGGCCGCCAACTTCTTTCCTGTCGGCGGACATAGTGAACAAGAGGTCGCTGACGTCGCGCAGTTGGCGTCGCTCGCCTCTGAGACCCCCGAAGGCCGTTCTATCGTCATTCTGGCCAAGCAGCGTTTTGACATTCGTGAACGTCAACTCGAAGGGGACCACGCCTTTATCCCCTTTACCGCGACCACCCGCATGTCGGGACTTGACATCGGTATACGAAAGATTCGAAAGGGCGCGGGGGACTCGGTGAAGCGCTGGGTCGCGGAACAAGGCGGCACGGCGCCCAGCGACCTCGACGCCATCGTCGAGGGCATCGCGCGCGCCGGATCCACGCCGCTGGTCGTGGCCGACGGTGCGGACATTGTGGGCGTCATTGAACTCAAGGATGTGGTCAAGCAGGGCATCCGAGAGAAGTTCGACGAGATGCGTCGGATGGGTATTCGCACCGTGATGATTACCGGTGACAATCCCCTGACAGCGGCAGCGATCGCCCAAGAGGCCGGTGTCGACGACTTTCTTGCTGAGGCGACTCCGGAAGCGAAAATGGCCCTCATCAAGAAGGAACAAGAGGGTGGCAAGTTGGTCGCTATGACCGGCGACGGCACCAACGACGCGCCCGCCCTCGCCCAAGCTGACGTCGGAGTGGCCATGAACACCGGCACGACCGCCGCCAAGGAAGCCGGCAACANNTGGTCGACCTCGACTCCAACCCCACCAAGTTGATCGACATCGTCGAGATCGGCAAGCAACTCTTGATTACCCGTGGATCACTCACCACGTTCTCTATCGCCAACGACGTCGCGAAGTACTTCGCGATCATTCCGGCGTTGTTCGTCGCGACGTACCCCCAGCTGAGAGCCCTTAACATCATGCGTCTACACAGCCCCCAGAGTGCGGTGCTGTCGGCCGTTATCTTCAACGCGCTGGTGATCGTGGCGCTCATTCCCCTGGCGCTGCGAGGAGTGAAGTTCCGCGCCCTGGGCTCGGCCGCCATCCTTCGTCGCAACGTGTGGATCTACGGCGTGGGCGGCATCGTCGTGCCGTTCATCTTCATAAAGCTCATCGATCTCGTGCTCGTTTCGCTGCACGCCTATTAAAGAGAGGTTGGTTATGCTCGTTCACCTTCGTCGCTCGCTGATCATGGCGGTGATCTGCCTCGTCTTCTTTGGTTTCGTCTACGCCTTCGCCGGCACCGGCGTCGCCCAGTTGTTCTTCAAACACCAGGCCGACGGCTCGTTGACGGCCAACGGCTCGACGTTGATCGGTCAGAACTGGTCCAGTCCCAAGTGGTTTCACGGTCGCCCCGATGACACCGGCCCGTACGCGGCCAACCCCAAAGACGATGTCGCGGGCGGCGACAATCCCCTCGTCGCCAACGGTGTCTCAGGGGAGTCCGGGGCGACCAACTTGGGTCCCCATTCCAAGGTCCTCTTGGCCAACACCAAGGAGTTGGTCGCCTACTGGCACCAACTGGGCGTGAAACCGACGCCCGATCTCGTGACCACCTCGGGCAGTGGCTACGACCCCGACATCTCGCCCCAGGACGCCCTCGTGCAGATTCCGATGGTGGCCAAAGCGACCGGGATCAGCCCGGCCAGACTGCGTACCTTGATTACCAGTCAGTCACATAGCGCGCAGTGGGGATTCCTCGGCGCCAGCTACATCGACGTCCTGCAGCTGAATGAAGCGCTCGCACGACTGGCTTAGGGCTGGTCACCAGCGCTGGCGCGACGTGTGGTGTGACGTGGGTGTTGTAACCGTGAGGGGTTGAAGATGCCAATGACTGTTCTTGCGAAGTATCGCCAGCGCCTCGCGGCGGTGGGGGCGTTCGTCGTGCCCCTGGGCGTCGCGGCGGTCCTCGTGCCGTTTCGCACGTCCTTTGCGAACACGGCGGCAGCCCTCGTCCTCGTGGCCTTCATCTTTGCGGTCGCGGTCGTTGGAAATCGCTTCGCCGGTGTCGTGGCGAGTGTCTCCTCGGCGCTCTGGTTCGACTTCTTCTTGACTCGACCGTACGATCGATTCGCTATCAGTCATCGTCCGGACATCGAGACGACGATCAGCCTCTTGGTAGTGGGCGTGATGGTGTCCGAGTTAGCCGCGAGAAGTCGGCATCACTCTCGCGCGTCCAGCGAAGAGTCCGACTTCGTCGCCAAGATTCGTGATCTAACTGAGCAGGCTGCCGGTTCGACACCAATTGCCAGCGTGGTCGCGAGCGCCTCGTCGTCGCTCGTTGATCTGCTCTATCTGAGAGGTTGCCGTTTCGAGACGGTCGCTTCCGAGCCACCGCTCGCTCGGATTCAGTCCGACGGCGAAGTGGTGCACGTGGGTCTTGGCTGGCCCGTTGGGGACCTTGGAATACCTGGTCCAGAGGCAGAAATCTTGACGGAGTGGCGAGGGCTGGTGCTTGGCCGGTTCGTTCTCACGCCCACGCCAGGTCGGCCGGTGCCCGTGGAACGAAGGGTGGTCGCAGTGGCATTGGCGAGGGTGGTCGCCGCGACGTTGAACGAACAGCGTCGGGTGCTCTAGATGAATTCGCGAGCGGTGATCGTTCCGCGGCGCGGACGGACCAGGTGAGTTCGATGCGTAAGGATTAGTTCCATGACTCGAGGACAACTGCGCGTGTATCTGGGTTCGGCCCCGGGCGTGGGCAAGACCTATCGCATGTTGGACGAAGGTTGGCGCCGTCATAATCGCGGTACCGACGTCGTGATTGGCTACGTCGAGACCCACCAACGGCCTTCGACCGACGCACAGGTACGCGACCTCGAAGTGATCCCTCGCGTCGCGCGTGAGTACCGAGGGGCAGTCCTCGAAGAGATGGACCTCGAGGCGTTACTGGTTCGCAAACCAGAAGTCGCGCTCGTCGATGAACTCGCCCACACCAACGTGCCGGGCGGCGCCCATGAGAAGCGCTGGCAGGACGTGGAGGCGTTGCTCGACGCCGGTATCGACGTCATCACCACAGTAAATATTCAACATTTAGAGTCGGTCAACGACGTGGTGGAGAAGATCACCGGCATCACTCAGCAAGAGACCGTGCCCGACGCCGTGGTGCGCGCCGCCGAGCAGATTGAGCTAGTGGACGTAACGCCCGAGGCGCTGCGCCGGCGCATGGCGCACGGCAACATCTACGCCGCCGACAAAATCGACGCGTCATTGTCGAACTACTTTCGCGTGGGCAACCTCAGCGCCCTGCGAGAGCTCGCGTTGTTGTGGCTGGCTGACCGCGTGGAAGACGCCCTCCAGCGATACCAGGACGAGCACGAGATTGGCGCCACGTGGGAGACGCGAGAACGTCTCATTGTCGGAGTCACCGGTTCACAGACGGACGAGGTCCTTCTTCGTCGAGCGGCACGAATCGCCTCGCGCACGGGAGCTGAAATGATCGCGGTACACGTCGTGAGTGCCGACGGGCCTCACCGAAACGACACGGACACGACGTTGGCGCAAGAGTTGGTCGCGGAGTTCGAAGGTACGTTCCAAGAGATTGTGGAGGACGACACGGCGATGGCGCTGGTCGCCTTCGCCCGCTCGGAACGCGGTACCCAAATCGTGCTGGGCGCGAGCCGGCCGCGTTCCTCTCTTCGCCCACTTGGTGGTGTGGTGCACAACGTCCTGCGACGCAGTCGCGACCTCGACGTGCACATCATCGCGGTCGGGGGCGAACGACCAGCGCGGGTTCATCAACGGCGACAGTCGTCACAGTTCTCCTGGCGGCGCCAGACCCTGGCTCTCGCTCTGGCGGCCGTAGTCATGCCGCTGGTGACCGTGTTGTTGACCGACGCGCGTGCGAGCCTTTCACTCTCGACCGAGTTTCTCGTGTATCTCGTGATTGTGCTGGCCCTCACGACGTGGGGAGGGGTCGCGGCTGGCGTCGTCGCGGCGCTGGCGGCGTCCGCGTTAGAGAACTACTACTTCGTCAAGCCCCTGCACACTCTTGAGGTCGCCAGACCCGACGACGTCGTGTCCCTGGTGGCCTTTCTTCTCTTCGCGGTCGGGGCCAGTGTCGTTGTCAGTAAGTACACCCGTCGCTCCCATGAAGCGGACCGCGCCCGCGCGGAAGCGCAAGTGCTGGCCAAAGTGGTGGGGACTGTCGGCACCTCGCACGAGGACCTCCTTCCCCTGCTCGACACGTTGCGCGCAGTGTTTGCCGCGTCGGGGGTGGCGATACTCACCCTGCGCGACGGCACGTGGGAGCCCGACGTGGTGAGCGGCGAGCCACTTCACGACGTCGAGTCGGCCACTCGTTTTGCGATTAACGAGGAGTACGCCTTGGTGCTGGAGGGCGCGTCGCTCCGTGACGCGGATCGACAACTNNGCGTTCGCGGGCCGGATTGCGGTCGGCCTGCGGGTCGTGAACAACGCCCAAGAAGCTCTCCAATTGCGAGCGATCGCCGACGCGGAAGTGACGCGTACCGGCATGGTGCGTGGGGTCTCGAACGATCTACGTGAGTCCTTATCGACCATTCAATTTAAGCTGACTTCGTTCATGGACGGTGGTGAGACGGCGCCGGTGAAAGTACAACGTGAACGGCTCGGCGTCATCGAATCTGAAGTGCAACGAATGAACCGTCTCGTGGGCGATCTCATTGACGTCGGCCGTCTCGAAACTGGAGACGTCACGCCGCGATACCTACTTGTTTCGATGTCCGATCTGTTGAAGTGCGCGATCTCGACAATCGACACCGGAGGGCGAACTCTCGATATAGATCTTGCCGATGAGCTGCCGAAATTCATGACAGATCCTGAGTTGGCCGAGCGCGCTATCGCCGTAGTGATCGGAAATGCCTGTCGGTTCTCTCCCGCTGATCGGCCGGTGAGGATCACCGCGGGAGCGACCGGTGACGCCATGGAGTTACTCGTGATTGACCGCGGCCCAGGGATCGAACGGAGCCGTCGCGCGGCGTTGCTTGACTCCGTCCCGCGAAGAGACGGGGAGTCGAGTGGCGTCGATCTCGGTTTGACTGTGGCTACGGGCTCGGTGAAGTTGTTGGGAGGAGACATTCGTTTTGAGGACACGCCGGGCGGGGGACTCACTGTCATTTTGGAATTCCCGCTTCAGCATGAGGAGTGAGTTCGCAGTCGGCGTTGCTCGCTGGCCTCGTGCGCTCTAAGTTCCGCTCGCTGGTCTGACAAAGGGCCAAGGGAGCTTCACCTATCGCAGCGACGGTCCGTTCTCCAGTAAGGCGATCTGCCGTTTGGTGGCGACCGCCCGGTACGCGTCTTCGCAGAACATCTCAATCTCGTCGAGATCTGGAATGCCGTCGAGGTGTACGCCGATCCATCCGCGAGCGCCCACGTACGGCGGACGAAAGATTCGATCCGGCGCCATCGCGATGAGCTCCTGCTGCGCTCCGAGAGGTGCCGCGCACACCAGATGCGCGAAGTGGTGGTCGTGGTGGCCCTCGCTCATGAGCGCGAGGAACTGCTTAGTGGCGAAGAATGCCGGCACGCCATGGCTCAGTCGTTCGGTCACCTCTGGCAGGGCCATACAGATGGCCCGCACGCGATCGGCAATGTCGTTCGTGGCCACGAGTTGACTTTAGGCATTCTCGTTGAAGAGACCAACAACACGGTCGGTGCGGACCGGAGCACACTCGGGTCCCCGGCGGGGAGGTCGCGAGGCTACGTGACGACGACGGTGCCCAACATGAAGGTGTGTATCGCGCAGAAGTAGTGATACTTGCCGGCCTTCTTTGGTGCCTTGAAGCTCTTGGACTTCCCGGGAGCAATATTGCCAGTGTTGAACTGACCTCCCTTGGCGGTGACGGTGTGATCGACCTTGTCCTCGTTTGTCACTTTGATAGTGGCGCCGGGCGCAACCTTGAGCGTCATTGGTTTGAACATGAAGTTCGAAATGACGATGCTGTTCGTCGTGCTCGTGGCGCCCACCGACGGGCCGGTCGCGACGCCGAGTGCCGCGACGCCCAGGAGTAGTACTCCGGTGAGGAGGAAAGTCGTAGACCTGCCAAGATTTCGCTTGATCACCTCGTGATGCCGCCTTTGTCGTCGAATTCGTGGCGATCGCTCGAGCCGTCGCTGGAATCAAGGGTACTCCTCGTGTACGACGCGGGTCCTGACACGTGGCGAACCTCGAGGGGCCGACATGTGGCAGCGTGCCCGATCCCGAGGATCAACTCGTGGTTGGAATACTGGTCGCCAGTATTCGCTCAGTGAGATCTCTCCCTTCGCCGCGTGAAGGAGTGACACCGACTCTCTCGCACCCGTCGCGCCAACTCTCGTTGTCAGTGCGGCGCTGGTCATCGGACGGTTCTGGGTCCGCGAGCGTCGAGATCTACCAATGAAACAATGACCTTTCTGGCTATAGTCTTCATTCAATGGGCGGCTCACTGGACATGACCGAGAGTCCCCGCACCGACGTCGAATCGACCAACGCCAAGGGCCAAAAGACGGTCGCGCGCCTCGAGCACGTGACGAAGATTTTTGACGGGGTGCCGGTAGTCGATGACCTCAATCTGGAGATCTTCGAGGGTGAGTTCTTCAGTCTTTTAGGTCCCTCGGGCTGTGGAAAAACGACGTCTCTCCGAATGCTCGGTGGCTTCGAAGAGCCCACGAGCGGGCGCATCCTGCTCGATGGTCGCGACGTGACCTTTGAGGCGCCGTACCACCGCGGCGTGAATACGGTCTTTCAGTCCTAC
>PKWA01000001.1 GCA_003131665.1 Acidimicrobiaceae bacterium | reverse complement strand
CGACAATATTCCGTTCGTCGAATCTAGAGATGGCACTCACTCTGATGACCCACGAATGCTTGCAGCACTCGGCCCTCTAGATCACGCGAGCACGCAGGGCTTGACGCTCTACAGTGACGACGCTTTTTTACGCGCCGTCGCACGGAGCATGGGCGTGAAATCATTCGGAACTGTTGCCCTCATCCATGCACTAGCTGTTGCCGGCAATATGACTTTGGAAAGCGTCAGTCCACTACTTTTAGAACTTCGACGACAGTATTGCGTTGATCTCCCACCGGACGCTCAACAGATTTTGGCGCTCGTTGAAGAAGAAGAATGGTCTGGCGGCGCGGGAATGTTCGCCTTTACACGCCCTTCGCTATGGAAAGAAGGGACGGGTACATTGGCCCTCTTTAGAGCGTGCGCTAAAAAAGCATATTTGCGCAATCCAGATTTGCTCGCCTCGTGGTTCGCGGCGGGCCTCACCGGACTGGGGTCGTTCATGCCAGTCGAACAGATATCTGTTGTGGCGGCGCAAATGCTTCTGACAGTTCAAGAGATTCCGGGCGCCGACCCCGTGCAGTTCGCTCTTCTTACGCATGTTGCGAGAACAGTATGTGAAGGACTTGGAGCCGCGGATCCGACCGAGGAGGCACTTAGAGCGTTCTTGGATANNATTGGTCCAGCACAGGGTGCGCAAGCTCTATTGGCCATCACCGAAAGACTCGAAGGAGGAGAACGGGAAATTGTGAGACGATTGATCTTCCTCGATTGAAAAAATCAATTCTCGACAAATTGAATCGGCCTGGGTTTCCTGCAGCTTTCAAAATACCCAGGCCGATTCAAACAGCCACCGTCAACATCAGCGATATTGGGTCGTGAACGATGGCAGCTCCGCGAGTACCTGGATCACTTGCCTGTTTTCCTCACTCTAGGAATCCTCTTTTCAGGCGCCTCCCTTAAAGCGCTCGCCGCTGCTTTCTTCTCTGTAGCTGTCGCACTCCGATTCTTAAGTGTCTTGCCCGCCGCCGACGCTGCAGCAGCGCTCGTCTGACCGGGCTTCCGCAATTCCTTCGCCATAACATCGCTCCCAGGTTCTCACACCATTGACTGATATCAATCTCAATCCCATTGCATACATCACTACGCTCCGACATTTACTTTGATCCCGGGTGTCATCACAACACACATTCAAAGATTTCAACTAACGGTAAAGGCCTTCCCGCAAATTGGGCAGTGGATCGGACCTTCCCAGTATTCGCTTATTTTCACCGGATCTTCTTCGTGGCACGGAGATGCGACAGCATTCATATCATTCGGTTCGAGAAGCGGCGGCGGCGGCGGATTAATCGAAACTGCGAAACCTCTTCGCTTGAGGTCATCTAGCATCTGTATTCCTGCAACCGCCTGAAATGTTTCAACCTGCGCATTTGTCCATAATTGATCGATTGGCGATGGGACACCGCAGTAGGGACAGTACAACTCAAGAGGCAACTCCTCCTCCGACACAGGGCTATCTTCACTTTCGAAAGGCAATTTGAATTCTCGCTCGCATTGAGAACATTGTCGACGAACGTACCCCCCATCATCTCTGGGGATTTCAACCGGGATTTCCATATACGCTCCTATCCGTAGATCGAAAGTCGAACAGAAGTCTCATATGGATGACCGTCTGGCGCCACCGCAATTATTCGAAGATCGGTCATCACGGGTCCGCCCATCGTTACTGCCACAGGTACTCGAATATGTTCTCCACTACTAAGTTCAGGAATCGGGTACTGAGGAAGCACGGCGGTCATAATCGACCAATTATTGGCCAATTCTGGCAGCGCCCACTGGACTCCACTCACGTCCGTATTGCCTTTGTTGACAATCTCAAGCAGATATTCATTCTTGCCACTCGGAATGAGCCTCGCGGTTACGCGAGTCTCTGCACGCGAAGTTAAGCCCGGAAGTTTCGTTCCCTTCGGAAGTTGAGAAACCTCTTCAACTACATCGTCTGGTCGTCGTGAATGCGCTGCCAAATTAGTGAATCTCTCCGTATCCAGCCACGCAGGATGCGCACGATTTACCGGACAACCCGCCCCCTCTAGACGATTAGCGAGTGCCTCGAGGGGCCCTTCCGTCGAACCAATTCGAACTGTGTTCCGTCCCAACAGGTCACTGGCCGGCCGCAACGAGCCCACTTCGACGATGATTGTTCGATCAGGATATCGGCCAAACGCCATCCCAGCTTCGAAAAATACGTTCGGTCGCGGCTGTCCTGTTAGAGACGTCTCATGCAAGAGATCGTCCCCCTTCCTCAAAGACTTGTGCAACCGGGCTTCATCATCGGGAGTCAAAAGCACAACCACGGCCTGAACTTGTTCAAACGCCCTTGCGACGACATCGCCCGTGTACGGCGTCGCGACTCCTGTCGAACGAACCAATTCATCCCAACTCAACGGGTGCAGTCCAAGAGCTTCGAGAAATGTCCACATTGCTTCTGTGACTTGAGAATCGCGACCATATACGACGAATACATTTCGAGGATCGCATTCGACCTCCGCAGATAGCGCAACTTCTTCCGTCGCTCCCACGATGCCTCTAAATAAATCCCCAACCGGACTCAACTTCAAAAACTCAGGCGTACCCATCGCCTTGTATCTGCGATTCAATTGCGTGACGAGATCATCGACGGATTGGACCTCTTTGTACTCGAGTGCCGAAACTGTGATTTCGCGATCCCAAACTTCATCGCTCTTCGAACCGTGACCGCCCCCAACTAATCCTGGCACCTTGCTAATAAGCTCGAGTGCGTGATCGTTCACAAATTTGTCCCCCACAAAACTCTCGGCGACAATGGCAGAACTGATCTTGGCGGATCTTCGAAACTCCAAAGCAAGACGAACACAAAGTTTGACAAGGTCAACGATCGCGTCCCCTGAGCGTGATGCAGAGCCGCACATAATAAGGCCAAGGACACCTAATTCCAGTTCACCTTCGTTATTTGTGTACCCGAGGAATCTTGGAATTCTCGACGGAATGACAATGTCTATGAAAATATCTTGTGAGGCGAGCTCGTAGATCAGGTCATCCACGTGGGGCCACGTACCCATCTCCTCAAAGTGTCGTGATGCCATAGAGAGGAGCGGCCAATACTCCTCGGAAGTTCCATTGTCGATTGACATGTGCCAATTGTGACACGCCGATGTGACAGCCGAGGACTTGCCGGGAAGATTTTGACCGTCGTAATTGCCGACCAATTCCGGTAATGATCGTCAACGAATTACCTACGTCAATTCATAAATGTTGTTAGCTCCAAACCAGATGAACATATGGCTTTTAGGTCCTTAAAGGAGTAGCAGATTTCTCGATCGCGATTTCTTCATTCGAACGGTATTTCGCCAAAAGATGCCATATTCCCGACATCGCGAGTTCCGGATATCTATGCGGTCCGACATTGATGGAGTTAATCGGAAGTTGACCAACTTTTTCATCAACAGTGGGTCGTTCGAACCGGACGTAAGGAGCGCTGATGCCTGCGATTGAGCGGAAATAGAACTCAAACGACTCATTNNTAATCGGCAGCCGTGGTCGAAGATATACGATTCGCCACTCACGCTCTTCCTCGAAGCCCCTGTTTTTAAACGAGACCGCTAGCCAAGCGAACATTTGCGCAAAGAGCAACGCCTCAACATGATTCTTTGTACGAGAGTCTTCGACCATACTTTCTAGATACATCAACCTCCATCGCTTGACGAGTTCTCGCATAAGTTGAATTTGCAGATCATCGTCATAGACAACCTGAATCAACTGAGTCGGTCCTCCGCCAACATCGTCAAGTTCGGACGATCTGAATCCGATCGAATATCGACCGCTACCATCGCCGTAGCCTCTCCATTGACTTAGTAGATCCGGTTCAGAGCAAAAACAGAATGCGTACGCCTCCACGTAGTTGTGTAGGTATCGGAGCACCGTGAGCATCGATTCTTGAGCAAGTTTGAGACAACTCTCATCGGCTCCCAAGAGTTGGGGGTCGTTGATTGGTTCTTCCAAGACGGTCGTAAGCAAAGCGGCCGTGTGCCGAATCTCAGACTGATCGTTCATAAAAACCGCGTTGGTCGCCCAGAGCTGATTCGTGCTGACGATACTGATCAGCGATTCCGACCCTGTGTAATGAAACAGAACCGGAGGGCGTAATTTACTTCTGGCAAGAACCTCATCTCGCCACGAAGACATGAGACCGAGCCCAAGGCGCATCGTGGCCGTGATGGTCTCTTCAACAACCCCTTCTCCTTTTACAACTTGCCCGTCATTCGAAGGTTCCATGGACTCTTTCTACAGCACTGTCCACCTCGGGATCGGCTACCAGAATTAGTTGAGATCGTTGAGGACGGCAGTCGGATTGGTTGCAACGCTGACTCTCAAGTTGCTTGCAGAGAACGGCCTTTGTGTCTGGTTAAGGACGTGCAGTGCGATTTGAAGGCTCATTTTTAATGCAGGTCAACGCCGGGTAAGACGATTCCTTCGAGGATGCAAGTCATTGCCTTGGTCGCAGTGCTTAATTTCAAAGCACCTCTCTTGCATGAAGTGGGGGCTCACCGGGACGTACTCGGGGTTGAAATCGGGTCGTGGATCAGAATATGGGCCATCCTTATCACTCTCTTCCCAGCGCACGACGAACCAGTGTTCGGGAAGTCTGGTATTCCACTCATCCACAATCTGACCATGCCAGCGGCGAGATTGAGTAGTTTCTCGAGTAGTGAAGCGTTGCCAATCCACCCAATCTCCCACCTGAAAGTTACAATCGACGTGGACCTTACGACAGGAACTCGACATTCGTCTTTCTCCTCCTTAGATTACTTGCCTTCCATTCTTCGGCGACTCTACATTGCAATATGAGTTTGTTGTCCTGGGCCCCCGACAAAAACTCTCACAGCCCTTTGTTAACGGCGTCCTACCCCTTGCACTGTCGTAAATGCAAGCAACCGTACAAGCAACCACAAAAAACTTCCGGAAACGCCCAAATACGTCCACGTACGAGAGCCCAATGAATTACTGAAAATTTGGACGCACGTAGACATCAAAAAACGTCGAAAGTGTTGATGGCATGCAAGGGGTCAGCGATAAACCATTCGAGCTCATGAATCTATGGTTCCGTTGCCATCGCGACCATCCATCCGTTCCCATATTTGCTCGAGTTAGTCAGACCTCAGCAGTCGCATCACCATTTAGCCGAAAGCAATTAAACGAAGAGTGAATTATTTACGGCTGACGTTGATGATCCTTTTGGCAGGTCGCGTTGACACCACATTCTACAGAACTTCTCAACTAATTCGACAGCGGTCCCGTACGTCGACTTTCGGTTCTTGCGCTATTCCGCCTTTAACATTATGTTGGGCCTCTGCATGTGCATCTGGACAAAGGCGGAAGTTTTATGAAGAAATTGACAGGGATGATTGGCGCCATGATTCTCATTGGTGTGGTCGCGATGCCGACGGCAGCAATGGCTGGCGGAAATGGGGCAACATCGACGCCGTTCAAAGCGTCCTACGCCACCAGCGAAAACGGCATCAACATTTACAGCGTGTGCTCTGGAACCCACGTCGTCCTGCAGAAGCCCAACAACACCTTCTACAAGGACGACGAGACCTGTCTTATCACTGGCGACACGGGTGGCTTTATCGCTGGCAGCTACTCCAACAATCCGGGCTCCCCCTATGGGAACGTGCCGCCAGTCGGATTGAGCGGCGTGGGCTCAGATTCCACGGTTGAGCCTGGAGCGTTGGCCACTAGTTGGACCGTCACAATCAGCCTCAACCGCGACGGCTCCGTCAACGAGCATATTGAGGCGTATTACTCCTCTTAAAACGAGCCGCCAGGGTGCCCTCAGTCACGATGTGGCCGAGGGCGCCCTTAGGCCGTGATGGTATCGCGGCTCGTTATGAGCAAACAGGAAGCAACGGTGAACTTCATCCTTGAAGCAAAAGGGATTCGGGCCGGTTTTTCAGGAGTCAACGAATTAGTCAGGCCAATTCACTTCAGCATTAACTTCAGCAGTTGAATTGATTTCAAGCGTATTTTGATGAACGAAGATGAATTGAAAGCCCAGCAATCGCAGTCCTTCTGGACTAATTCGAACGTTCACGAACGCGTCTTGAGCCGACAGCGTGCACGGGGTCAGGAGTTCAAATCTCCTTACCTCCGCCAAAAACTCACCTGATAGATGAGAGTTAATCTGGAAAATTTCTCCCCGCCACAATGGGTGACGCTGTGCCACTTTCCAGATCCGACCGAGTCGACTGGCATTAGCAATTGGCACGAATTGATGCCCTCCGTCAGCCCAAATTGAAGACCACCGTCACCGTCGTCGACACGGTCTTGAGAATGGTCGTCGTGTCGTAGATGCCGCCGCCGGAGACCTCGACGGAGCCCACGGCATTGACCTGGAACGGACCGCTCTTGGCGTTGCGAACCGACCCTACCGAGCCGCCCGTGGCGGACGTGAGCGCGATAGCCCTCGACTTCGCGTCGCGCACCGCCGCAGCGATGAGCCGAGGCCGGAGTTTTTGCAACGTGCTCACGTAGTACTGCGGTCCCGAGGAGTAGATGTTGGCGCCTGTCTCCAGAACCTGACCAATGCCTTGGCTGAGCTTTTGAATGAGATAGACGTTGTCCGAGTTCACCGTGATGTTACGGCTCGCTTGATAGTTCAAGATCTTGCCCGTCGGATTGCCGTTGATGTACTGCTCGTTGTTCGACGTCGAGACGCCGCTCAGGACCAACTTGGAGACGTCGATCCCTCCATTCTTGAGGTAGGCACCGAGGGACGTCACATCAGCGGCCACCATCGAGACGGCCCCTTGGGCGGTGGGGGCAATCTCCTGGGCCGTCAACGTCCACACCACTTGATTGGCCGAGACGGCAGCCGACGCCTCGCCGGTAATGGTGATGCCGGTGTTGCTGTCGCGCACCGACACCGCGCGGCCGACGGCAATCATTCCGATTACGAGGGACACCGCGATGAGAAATGAACTGACTATCAATGCAACGCCGGTCGAAACGCTTCGCTTCTGATCGTTCACGGTGTGAGACTACCTCAACTCGTTTACGCTCTTGAAAATGCACGTGAGGAGGGCAACATGAGTGGGTTCCCGTACGAGGACCAGTTCGGTATCAATCGAGCGCTCCCCGAAGTAGGCATGGACAAGGACGTGGTGCTGTCCATGTTGTCGTCGATGTCATCGGCCGAGGATCCGGTGTGGGAGAGCGGTCAGTGCTCGGGCACTATGTACTGCGGCGACCACGACCACTACGACTATTTGAACGCCGCTTTTTCTCACTTCTCGTACGTCAACTCTCTTCAACGCGATATGTGTCCGAGCGCGACCAAATTTGAAGCCGAGATCATTGCGATGACGCTCGACCTCTTGGGGGCGCGAAACCTCACGGACACCACGCCCGTCGGCCTCATAACGTCAGGAGGTTCAAGCTCAATCGCCCACGCCGTCTTGGCCTACCGCGAACACCACCCCACGTCGGGCCGACCCAACATCATCAAGCCCGANNATCGCCCCCGTGGATCCGGTCACTACTCAAGTCGACCTCGAGTGGGTGAGGTCCAACATTGACGCCAACACGGTCGCGCTCATTGGCTCAGCTTGTAACTACGGTTACGGGACGATCGATCCGATCAGCGAGCTCGGCGCTCTCGCGCTGGAACACGACATTGGCTTACACGTGGACGGGTGCCTCGGCGGCTTCATCCTGCCCTTTGGCCGAGAACTCGGCTACGAGATCGATCCCTTCGACTTCTCGGTTCCCGGAGTCACCACCATCTCCGCCGACACCCATAAATACGGCTACGCCTTGAAGGGCACCAGTGTGTTGTGCTTCGCCGATAAAGCTCTTCGCAACGATCAGTACTTCTATCTCACCGACTGGTCGGGCGGGAAGTACTGCTCACCGGGAATGGACGGTTCGCGCTCGGGGGGTTTACTAGCTGCGACCTGGGCGGCCATGGTGCATCTCGGGCGCTCGGGCTACCGGCACTACGCCGAACAGATCTTCTCCACCTCAGTGGCGATGCAGGCCGCGGTTCGAGAGCACCCGTCACTACGGCTCATGGGTAAACCGACCTTCCTCTTCTCCTTCACCTCCGACGAGTTCGACATCTACTTGGTGAACGATTTCTTGCGCACGCGCGGATGGCGCATGAACGGTCAGCAGTACCCCAACGCGATTCACATGGCCGTCACTTGTCCACAAACTCTTCCGGGCGTCGTCGAGCGATGGTCCGTTGATCTCGCCGACGCCGTCGCGTACGCCACTGCCCACAATGATGAAGCGGCCAAGTCCGGCGCCATCTACGGTGGCGTCGCTGGCGGCCCCAGCGAAGAGTCCGACGCCTTCATTAAAGTCATCATGGCCGGCATGATGGATAAGCAGTCCGCCGTCCCCTCCCTATGAGAGGAGACAGTGAACTCTGTCTTAGCGTTGACCTAGGAACGGGCGGACCCAAGGTAGGTCTCGTGACGCGTGACGGTGAGGTCCTCGCCAGCGAGGTTCACCACGTGACGACGCACTTCTGTGACGACGGCGCCGCGACCCAAGACGCCGACGAGTGGTGGACGCTCATCATGGAATCGACGAAGCGGCTGCTCGGGGCTTCGAACATTTCCGCCAGTCAAGTGAAGGCCGTCGCGGTCACCGGGCAGTACGCGTCAACGGTACCGGTGGACACCAACGGCCTCCCGACGGGGCCGTGTCTTACCTGGCTCGACACGAGAGGCGGTCGCTACTCACGCCACGCGATCGGAGGGATGTTCCAGGGCTACAACGCGCGAAAGGTACTGCCCTTCATCCGCAAATCGGGCGGCGCCCCGTCGCCGTCAGGTGCCGATCCTCTTGGGCAGATTCTGTATTTGATGCACGATCGACCCGACGTCATGGCGGCGACCCGCTGGCTCATGGAGCCCGTGGATTACTTGACCATGCGCTTTAGCGGCGTAGCGTCGGCGACGCACGCCTCACGACTGGCCATGTGGATGACGGACAATCGCCATCTCTCGCACTACGACTACGACCAACAACTCCTCAAGCTGGTGGACCTCGACGTCAAGTATCTTCCCCCGCTTCGCCCCTTCGGCTCGATCGTGGGCACGCTCACGCCAAGTGTCGCTACAGAGTTGGGGCTGTCGCGCGACACCGTCGTTATTACGGGAATACCCGACCTGCATGCGGCCGCCCTCGGCTCGGGCGGTTTGAACTTTTTCGACACGCACCTCGCGCTTTCGACCACGTCATGGATCAGCTGTCCGATTCCAAAGAAGAAGACCGATATCAGTCACTCGATCGCGTCGGTTCCGGGACTGACGAACGATTCCTACCTCGTCATCAACAACCAAGAGACGGGCGCCAAAGCGCTCGAATGGCTGCAAGGTGCTCTCGCAGGGACGGGGCCTTCCATGAGTTTTGAAGCCATGACGACCCTCGCCGCCACGTCGCCGCCCGGAGCCCACGGGGTCGTCTTCACCCCGTGGTTGGCCGGTGAACGTTCGCCCATCGGCAACAAGAAGATCCGAGCGGGATTCACCAATCTCTCGTTGACGACGTGCACCGCGGACCTCATTCGTGCGGTCATGGAAGGAGTCGCGGCCAACAGCGCCTGGCTCTTTAAGTACGTCGAGAAGTTCGCCGGGCAGCCACTCTCTCCGATTCGACTCTTGGGCGGCGGTGCGCAGTCGCGACTCTGGTGTCAGATCTACGCCGACACCTTGGGTTGCGAGGTCGTGCAAGTCCCTCAGCCCCTGTTAGCCCAGATGCGCGGCGCCGCGCTTCTTGCGTTCGCGGCCCTGCGTGAGGGAACGTTGGGTGATGTCACCGCACGTTCGTCAGGAGAGACCTTCCATCCCTCAGCTGACGTCGCGGACCTGTACCGAGCTAGAGCAGATCAACTTCCCACTCTCTATGCCCGTGACAAGAGGTGGCTTGTTAAGCACCCCAACAGTCACCGTTAGAAAATACTGTCCGGACCAACGATTCACGTTTTGCTTTAAGTCGGTGTTGGCGGCGCGACCAATGGCCACGGACGTTCTCGCTCCGCGATGCGGGCCAAGTCTAAGAGCAACTGCTCTTCGTGATGGCGTCCAATGACTTGAAGTCCCACAGGCAGACCGTCGACGAGACCGGCGGGAATGGTGATGGCGGGATTGCCCGTGAAGTTGGCGGGAATGGTGAGAGCTCCATTGTTGCTAATCGCTTTGCTGAAGCCATACTCGGCCACCATGTCGACCTTGCCGACGGTCGTGGCCATCGGTCCGCCCGCCGCGAAAGCCACGTCGGGATTGGTCGCGGCGAAGATGAAGTCCGTTTGCTCAAAGATGTCGGCCATCCTTTCGTTGAACTCGACGCGAAACATCTCGGCTGCGCCGGCAGTTTGAAGGTTGAATCTCTTCGTGGCCATACTCATCCCCAATTGAATCTCGGTCGTCAGGTCATCGTGGCACGCCGGATACTGATCACCGAGCGCGCCGGCTAAGCCCACCAAGTTCGATAGCGACCACTCGAGACCGCCCTGGGGTAGCTGAATGACGAGATCGATTCGTATTAGCTTGGCCTTGGTGATCAACTCCTCGGCCAAGTCGATGAGCAACGCCGTCTGAACGGGTTCGACGATCGCGTTTCCTAGATCAATGGAGATCACTGCTCGTTTACCGGCGAGATCAAAAGAGTCGAGGCCCGCTTCCCAGCCTTCGACGCGGGGCAGACTCAAGGTATCGCGCGAATCAAATCCGTTGCACGTGTCGAACCAGCGGGCGGTATCGCGTACCGAGCGAGAGACGCAGCCCACCGTCACCGTCAGAGGAGGTTGGTGGGCGTACGGACCTCTCGGGATCCGACCGAAGGTGGATTTCAGCCCGAACAGTCCGGTGAAGCCGGCGGGAATCCGAATCGAGCCGCCGCCGTCACCACCCGAGGCGATTGGCAACAGCCCGCCAGCGACCGCGGCCGCGGAACCGCCCGACGAGCCGCCCGGGGTTCGCGTCTGGTCCCACGGGTTACAGGTCGTTCCGTGAAGTTTCGTGCTGGTGCAGTTGATGCCGCCGAACTCCGACGCGGTCGTTTGCGCGGCAATGACGGCTCCCGCCGCACGCAACCGAGCGACCTGGGTGCTGTCGTACGTGGCCGTACGGTCCCGGAAAACCAGCGAGGCTTCGGTGTAAGGCCACCCGACTACCGACTCCAGCTCCTTGACAGCGATTGGTACCCCGCCAAAGGGAAGCGAGATGTCCGCGGTAGCAGCCGAGGCGCGGGCGGCTTCGGCGTCGACGAATGAGAAGGCATTGAGAGGTGACGCTTCCATCGCGGCGAGCGAAGCATCGAGCGCCTCAGTCGGACTAAGCGCGCCCGCGCGAAATGCCTCGACCAGCGCACACGCGTCGCCCAACCATGGTTCGCTCTTCATAGAACCAGAGACTATCCACAGACTCTGGCTGAACGGGGACGGGGCCGCGGTGTGACCAATGGACCTTATGGTGTCGCGAGGTCCACCCTTACAACCGCCGGCGCCAGCAACATTTTGAGAGTATCTAGCCGCCCAGAGTTACGTCTTGGTCTTGGTACCATTCCAGGGCCTGATGGAACTGGTCAATCTGAAAATCTGGCCACATCTCTTCTACGACGTAAAAATCCGCGTAAATCGATTGAATTGGCAGAAACCCACTTAATCTTCGCCCACCACCCCAACGGACGATCAAATCGATCCTCGAGATCTCCGCGGAGGCAATTCCATCCGTGAGATTGTCCGTTGGATTAAAACGGCCCTTCTTCAACGAGTAATTGAGATCCCAGTTCCAGCCGTAATTCACGAGAAAATTTACCTTTATGCGGCCTTGCCCAAATCTGGTTCGTTGTGTGTAGGGCAAGAGCTCTTTTGGAAATAATGGTGAATGAGTATTTCCAACGACGAGTAAGTCCGCGTCCCTCTCATTCATCACCGTCACGGCGTCAACACACGTCTGTCGAAAGGCTTCTATCTGAGCGAGTGGTCGTTTCGTGTTATCGACCGTAAACCCGTAAAAGGTAATCTCAGGGATTCCTAGCTCTAAGCACGCGTCGTAAACCGCTATTCCTGGTTGCAGCCCATGGTGGTAACCGTCCTGTTTTTCAAGTCCATGGCTTTGAGCCCATCTCCTATTGCCATCGGGAATGATGCCGATATGTTGAGGGAGTCGCTTGTCGTTTCTCATGGCGAAAGCGGAACCTCTCAGGTCGAGCGAGACACGCAGTCAAATTTAGTCGTTAGCGGCCACGGGACCGATGTCGATTCTGTTGGCCCTTTGACCTGCTTTTTCGTGACACCAGATGTAAGCAACGGAGTCAATAAGCCCAACGAGCAGAGAGACTCTTCTAGAAACGTGAGCCAACGAGAACGCAGTGATGGCAAGAAAATTTTGACCGCCACGCACGTCAGGAATCGCCGACATTGTTGTTGGGAAGCGAACGTTCAGGCATTCGAATCCCCTG
>PKWA01000145.1 GCA_003131665.1 Acidimicrobiaceae bacterium | reverse complement strand
ATCGTGGTCGACGACGGCTCGAGTGACGACACGATGGGCCGCGCCCGCGAGGTCTACGGTCACCTCGAACACGCGCGCTTTGTCCAACAGCCCGACAATCGCGGCAAGGGCGCGGCCCTGCGCCTGGGCATCGGCCTCGCACAGGGCACCTACGTCATCACCGCCGACGCCGACATGGCGATCGACCCTCAGCTCCTGCCCGACTTCGTGACGGCGCTGCGCGAACACGCCCTCGTGCCGGGATCGCGCGCGATCGGGGGCCACATCGACTACGACTCGCGACTGCGCACCTTCGCGGGCGACGCGTTTCATCGAGTCGTTCACCACTACACCAAGATGACCCTGCGCGACACCCAGTGCGGCTGCAAGGGCTTTCAGTTAGGTCCGGCCCGACTACTGGCACTGCTCGGGATGGTCAACGGCTTCGCCTTTGATGTGGAGATCCTCTATCTCGCCGATCGACTGGGCCTCAGTGTGCGACCGCTTCTGGTCACGTGGAACGACGTGCTCGGCTCGTCGGTTCACCCGGGCCACGTCGCGTGGAGCATGCTGCGCGACATCCGCGCCCTGTCGACGACGCGCTACGAGAACCCCGTGGTCGAACTGGCCACGTTCGTCACGCTCGAGGACGTCCAACCTCTGGCTCGAGACGCTCAACTGGTGGGATCGGTGCTCGCGCGCGGCGAACACAACTCGTTACTGGTCCTGGCACGTGACGCCGCGCTGGGGGGACTCGCCGTCGCCGGGGCTCTCAAGGGGTCGCTTCGCACGGCACAACTCGACGAACTGCGTGAGCGCAGCTACGAAGCCGTTTAGTCGTGTTGGGGCAACAGCCAGTTGGCCACGAGCTCGGGTGCTCGATCGCTCCACTCTTCTGAGGTGATGGCGTAGCGCGCGTGGTCCTCCCACGCGCCGTCGATCTCTAGGTAGCGCTCGGCGATCCCCTCGACGCGAAGGTTCAGTTTTTCCACCACGCGCCGCGAAGGGGCGTTACGCGGAATGATGTTGATCTCGACGCGATGAAGGCGCAGTGACTCAAAGGCGTACTGCAGCATGGTGACGACCGCCTCGGGCATCAGACCTTGACCGGCGACCGCCTCATCGAGCCAGTAGCCGACGTAGGCCGACTGCAAGGGGCCGCGTTGAATCGACGAGAGCGTGATCTCGCCGACGAATCGGCCCTCGAAAAAGATGCCAAAGCCAAAGCCCGTGCCGATCTGGCGCTCGCGCTCGCGTATCGCGCAGCGACTGACGAAACTTCGGTGATCCTCGGCTAGGTGAGTGGCGTGTGCTGAACGCGGCTCCCACTTAAGTAGCCAGTCGCGACAACGCGAGCGGACCTCAACCCAGGCCTCGTAGTCCTGTTCGTTCATCGTGCGCAGCACTACCCTTCGCCCGTGCAGGGTGATGGGCGAATAGATGGCGCTGCGCGTGGTCACCACGAGTCGTTCCTCACTCCACCATCGTTACAGGTCAGGCCGTCAATCGCAATCACGGCTGGAGCAACGAGATCGTGATGCCGTCGAGAATGTCGCTTTCGGAACTCAAGAGCTCGTCGACCTCGAAGCGCTCCATCACCGCGTCGAGCACGTAGAGTCCAGCCGGCAGCACGTCCTCTCGACCCTCGACCATCCCCGGGTGGGTGAGGCGCACCTCCGGGAGCTCCTTCGAGAGCAGGTCACGCCAGTGGCGCACCGTGGACTNNTCGGTGATGCACGACCGCGCGCTCGTAGTGCGCTTGTCGCGCGTCGAGTTGGGCGAGGGTCGCCACCGTGCCCGCCACGCCCACCAATCGAACCTTCGAGACCACTCCGTCGAGAGCTGGCGTAGCGCGTAGCGCCCGGTCCAGCTCGGACTCGATCATCGCTCTCGCCGCCGCGTCACTCGAGGGGGTGACGACGCCGCGACCGAGGGCCCGCTCGGTGACGCGCACGCAACCCAGTTGCATGGAGTAGCTCACCAGGGATTCGTTGAGTTCTACCGCCAACTCGGTCGATCCCCCACCCACGTCGACCACCAACGTCGACACGGAGACCTCCTCCAAGTCGGCCGTCGCCCCGACGTAGGAAAAAGCGGCCTCCTGGTCGCCTTGGAGAATCGTCGCGTCGAATCCCACAATCTCCTGAGCCCGTTCGAGAAACTCTGCGCCGTTGTGTGCGTCGCGAACCGCGGACGTCGCGACGAGCAAGCCCTTGGTCACGCCCGCGTCTTCGCACTCTGCGCGGTAGCGTCCGAGAACCTCAAAGGTCCGCTCCATCGCGTCGCTCAGGAGTGAGCCCGACGCGTCGACGCCTTGGCTCAAACGGGTGATGTTCGTTTCGCGTACGAGGGTCGTGTTGGTCGCGTCAACGATGAGTAGACGCGTGGAGTTGCTCCCACAGTCGAACGCCGCAACCGTCTCAGCCACGGACGTCTTGCACTACGAGATCACTGACGTCCAGCTCGCCCGCAACGAGCGCGCCGACCGGATCGTCCGCCCCGACAAGGTAGTTCGCAAGGTGCGCGTGCAGACACTTCACGCCCACGCGAGTGCCGCCGACGCCGCCGGAGGCCTGTACGAGATTGGTGCGCACCGTCGCCAACGTCCGGCGCCGGGCGTACTCGTCGTGGGTTCTTCTAAGTTGCTCCTCGTCCACGAGGTCTTCGTAACGGTGCACGCCCCCGTCTCCTTCGAGTCGACTGACGGCGTCGCGCAGTTCGGGGTCGACCAGCCAGTAGAGCGTGGGCATCGGCGTGCCGTCGCGCAAGTGCGGCTCGTTCTCAATCACGACGGGGCTGCCGTCAACGCGACGTACGGCGACGGCGAATCTTCCCTGCAGCGGTCGGCCCAGAAGTGATTCGACGGCGGTGAGGTCGTCGAGCGACGCGTCCTTAAAGCTCAACGCCAGAACTCAAGCGTGCGTACGAGACGCGTGACAAAGCCACTGGTCGAGTGGTGCGTGGTCGCCGGCGGAGTGATGAGCGGCGCGGCCGACGAGGGCGCGACGAGTGGCTGCAGACCGGGATCGGCCGAACTCGGCGAGACTTCGCCCGCGGCGTTACCCGGCAAGACTTGAATCAAACTCTGGCCCGGCGAGACCAACTGGTACTGCTCGCGCGCGAGTGCCGTCGCGGCGGCCTTGGTGTCGATGGCTTTGGACTGGGTCGCCAGGGCTTGCTCTTGACGCTGCACGGCTTTGATCTGCGCCGACGTGGTGTTGAGTTGGCTCTGTTGATGCCACAAGGTCGTCAGTGGAAACCAGCCCACCAGCATGATGGCGGCCGTCACCACGGCGAGGGGCACCATCCAGTGATTGCGACTTCGAGCTTCGAAGCTATGCGTTGCTGACACCTGACGCCCCCGACAATGACAATGCACCGAGAAAACGAGCTTGATCACCAAGCTGCTCTTCAATTCTCAACAACTGATTGTACTTCGCAACGCGATCAGAACGTGCCGGTGCGCCAGTTTTTATCTGACCCGCGTTCGTAGCCACCGCAAAGTCAGCAATCGTCACGTCTTCGGTCTCGCCCGAGCGGTGTGAGACGACGACGCTGTAGCGATTGAGGTTGGCCAAACGCACGGCGTCGAAGGTTTCTGAGAGTGTGCCAATCTGATTGAGCTTCACCAGTACCGAGTTGGCGACACCTGAATCGATTCCTTTTTGTATGAGCGTCGTGTTGGTCACGAAGTTGTCGTCGCCCACGAGTTGGACCTTGCTACCGAGTCGAGACGTGAGCGTGCGCCAGCCATCCCAGTCATCTTCGGCCATACCGTCTTCGAGCGACACGATGGGATAGCGAGTACAAAGGTCGACCCAGTAGTCGACGAGTTCGTCGCTGCTGAGCGTGCGGCCCTCGCCGTCTAAGCGGTACACGCCGTCGCGGTAGAACTCGCTGGCCGCGGGGTCCATCGCGATAGCCACGTCCGTGCCGGGCGTGCGACCGGTGGCTTCAATCGCTTCGACCAGTACTTTGACGGCCGTCTCGTTATCGGGTAGGTCCGGCGCGAAGCCGCCTTCGTCCCCGACCGCGGTCGACAGTCCCCGTTTTTCGAAGATGCCCTTGAGGGCGTGATAAGTCTCGGCACCCCATCGAAGGGCTTCACTGAAGGTGGCCGCACCAATGGGCATCACCATGAACTCTTGAAAGTCAATGGTGTTTCTCGCGTGCGCCCCGCCGTTCACGACGTTCATTTGGGGCACCGGTAATACGTGCGCGTTCACGCCGCCCAAGTATTGATAGAGGGGCAGATCACTCTCCATCGCCGCGGCCTTGGCGGTCGCCAGGGATACCGCGAGGATGGCGTTCGCCCCCAGGCGAGCCTTGTTGGGCGTGCCGTCGAGATCGATCATGGCGATATCAACGGCACGCTGGTCTTCGGCTTCGTAGCCTTCCAGGGCCTCGTTGATCTCGCCGTTGACGTAGTTGACGGCCTTGAGGACACCCTTGCCGCCCCAGGCGTCGCCGCCGTCTCGGAGTTCGACCGCCTCGCGCGAACCCGTCGAGGCGCCCGAGGGTGACACGGCCCGTCCTATGGCGCCTGATTCGAGGTGCACTTCGGCTTCGACGGTTGGATTACCCCTCGAATCCAATATCTGTCGGCCCAGCACCACTTCAATCGCGCTCATTACGTCTCCTTAGTTCGTACACAACGTTACTAGGCGACCTTTGGCGTCACGCCAGCGCTTCCTTCTCGCGGATCGCGTCGCGTAGATTCATCGCGCGCTCGCGCAGCACTCCTTCTAAGTCGACTCCGGCGAATTGAGCGGCCGTGACCAGTGCGCTGAGCGCGTCGCCCCACGCGTCATCTACCACCACTGAGGACTTCGCGTCACGGACCGGTCGTTCATCTAGCACGAGCGCACGCAGTGCGCTCAGCGCGCGCTGGCGCGCCGCCTCAGCTTCTTCCACGCTCGCCTCAACTAACAGCGCCTTATGAAGAAGCTTCGTGTACAGCGTGAGAGCCGGAAGTTGCCACGCGACGCCGTCGGTGACACTCTCGCGGCCCTTCTCCTTCTGCTTGAGGGCCTCCCAGAGCGTCGCTACGTCGTTGGCGTCAGAGACTTTCACGTCACCAAAGACGTGCGGATGGCGACCGATCAGTTTGTGGCGAACGGTATCGGCCACGGAGGCGAAATTAAAGTGGCCCTCCTCGTCGAAGAGTTCAGCGTGAAAGACGATTTGAAAGAGGAGATCACCGAGTTCTTCTTGGACGTGCTCAATGGCCGCCTGATCGTTATGTCCTTCGGCGTCAACACGGATCAACGTGTCCAATGCGTCGAGCGTCTCGTAGGCCTCTTCGAGGAGATGGCGAGTCAACGAGGCGTGAGTCTGTTCTTGGTCCCAGGGGCATTCGGCGCGAAGTCGCTTCATGAAAGAAACGAGATCGTCCATCGCGTCACCGGTGCTGCGCAAACTCTCGACCCAGAGCGAGGTCAGATGGTCGGCCTGGGCGAATGAGGCGAGCTCGAAGGCGCGTAGCGTCGTGACGAGCTCGTCGTCGAGTCCTAGGTGATGCAAGACGGTCACCTCGGTCTGTGCAGGCAGGCGATCGGCGACGCTGGCCAATACCTCGGGTGCGTAAGTCTGCAACATGAGCAGCGGGCCGGGGCCGCGAAGGTTCTCACTCGAACCCAGCGCGTCCACTACGCGCAGACCCGCGCTCATGGGATCACGTCCAAGTGTTGCGCATACAACGTCAATCACCGAGACCGCCGGCTCGGCGATCGTGATGACGTCGTTGCGTTCGCGCAACAGTTCCACGGTTCGCTCGGCGACGTTCGGTGATCCCGGGACGGCGTAGACGACTTCGTGGGTCGGTGACGCGGTGGCGAGCGCCACGAGGTCGTCAACGATCGCCAGATAGAGCGCGTCGAAAGTGTCGGCGCGTTCGTACCACTCGTCATAGCTCTCGACATCGCCAAAGGGGGCAGCGCTGGGATGTTGGCGAGTGCGTAGGCGCACCGCCGGCGACTCCTTCATGAGGGCCATCGTGCGAAACGTGACCTGATCAAGGGCTCCCGGCCCGAGTCCTACGACGCGTACGACGGGTTTCACTTATACGTGGACGAACCAGAAGCGCTGAGCTTTGTCGGTCCAATCACGTCACCTTTGAGGGGCGTGGCCGGTGCGAAGACTTGCGGTCCGGTGGTGTTCAGTCCCCATCGCCCAAACGCCGGGTCCACGTGCACGGCGGCGGCGAACAACAGACTGTTCTTCACTTTGTTGGCCGACGAGGCGTTGACGGTGCGCAGGTCGCTCAAGACCAACGCGGCGGCCTTGCTATAGGGCGTGACCGTGCGTTTGGTCACGGCGACGTAGAGCCCGTAGGTCGCGCCGTTGTAACTAATGACCTGGGGCGTCGCAGGAAACGTGTCGAGTGCCAACGACGTCACGTCGGCGCGCACGCTGGCGTACGAAGCGCTGCTCGGCGGGTAACAACCGTAGGTGCCGCCGGTCGCGGCCGATGGATCCTTGGAGTACTCCATCACGAGCGAGACCATGCTCTGGCCCGCGGACTGGGACTTCGCGAAGGCGCTGATGTCGGCGGGCAAGACCAGCGCAATCGAGACACAGAGCGTGTCGTAGTTCGAGGTGTGCGCCGCGTAGTAACTCCTCATCGAGGCAGTCGTCAAGGGCACCGCCTTCTTCAACTTGCTCACCAAGTAGAGCGACGTCGCCTGGGCTTCGATTTCGGCCGTACGCATCTCTTTGGGCATCGCGGCGAGCGCGGCGGACGAGGTTCCCGGGCAGGTCAGCGAGTTCGCGCTGGCCTGTTGAGTCATCTCGCCCTCCAGTGAGGACTTGGCTTGGGCCAGTTCGCTCGTGGTGGGTCGGTACTTCAACACTCGAGTCACGTACTGGTCGATGGCGAGGCCCTCCACCCGCAAGTTCGCCCACGCCGCCGCGCCGGCGGCCATGATCGAGTACCCGCCCGCGCCCGGTGCGTAGTTCGTCGGTTCGAGGGCCGTGATGAAACACTGGAGCGTGTTGTCGTGAGAGATGGCGCTCAACTCGGAACGAAACGTCACGCCCGAAATGGAGGTGTTGTTAACGGTGATGCCCGAGGACGATCCGCTGAGTCCATAGATGCCCGCCCCAATCAGCGCAATGACGAACAGGGCTACCAGGCGACGCACTTTCGTATCTTAACGAATCACTCTTCGGGCTCAACCGAACGCGCGTTCACTTCCTCGAGTATTGCGAGAATCGAGCGCGACGTCACCGCGCTGGCGGCGAGTTCGAGACGAAGCTCTTTGGTCGTGTCGTTGTACGCGTTGGAGCCGTACGCGCGACGAAGGCGCAACTGTTGGCTCAGGCTCAAGGACAACGGAACCACTCTCAACTGCGGCTTTGATCGAACGCCAACTCGCGCGGGAAGGACCTTGACTGACGAGACGCCGTAGTCGAGACAGACCAGACGAAGTTGCGCCAGTTCTAAGAGTCCGATGGTTGGCAGCGGTAGTGCGCCGTAACGGTCGATCCACTCGTGTCGTAGGTCGTTCAGCTCCTCGAGCGTGGTGACCCCGGCCAAACGGCGATAGGCCTCCAGACGGGCGTCGTCGGCTTCGACGTACTCCTTGGGCAAATGCGCTTCTCCGGGCACGTCCAGGGTGATCGGTACCACCTCGGGTACGTGAAAACCCTTCGCGTCCGCGACGGCCTCGGCCACTAGCTGGACGTAGAGGTCGTAACCCACGGCCGCCACCGGACCGGACTGGTCGTGACCTAAGAGATTGCCCGCCCCACGAATCTCGAGATCTCGCATGGCGATCTTGAAGCCACTTCCGAGAGCGGTGTTGTCGCCGATCGTGCGTAGGCGCTCGTAGGCGGTCTCGGAGAGCACTTGATCGACGGGGTGGAACAAGTAGGCGTAGGCCCGCTGTCCACTTCGCCCCACGCGCCCGCGCAACTGGTGCAACTGACCCAAGCCCAGGCGTTCAGATCGGTCCACGATGAGCGTGTTCACCGAGGGCAGGTCGATGCCCGACTCGACGATCGTCGTGCACACCAACACGTCGTAGCGACGCTGCCAGAAGTCGATCATCACTCGCTCGAGGGTGCCCTCGTCCATCTGACCGTGCGCGATGGCGATCCTCGCGTCGGGCACCAGCTGGCCGAGACGCTTCGCGGCCTGATCGATGTCGGACACCCGATTGTGAACGAAGAAGATCTGGCCCTCTCGAAGCAACTCGCGGCGCACCGCTTCGATCACGGCCGCTTCGTTGTACTCACCCACGTGGGTCAAGATCGGGCGGCGATCGGCCGGCGGCGTCGTGATCATCGAGAGGTCACGGATGCCGGTAAAGGCCATCTCGAGCGTGCGAGGAATCGGACTGGCGCTCAAGGTCAACACGTCGACCCCCACCGCGCGGGTCTTGATCGACTCTTTGTGTTGCACGCCAAAGCGCTGCTCCTCGTCCACCACGAGCAGACCGAGGCGCTTAAACGACACGGTGTCGCTGAGGAGCCGGTGGGTGCCGATGACGACATCGATCGATCCATCGGCGAGTCCGGCCAGTGTGGACTTGGTCTCGGCCTCGTCGACGAACCGACTAAGGAGCGCCACCTTGATGGGAAAACCGGCGAATCGTTCGCTGAACGTGGCGTAGTGCTGGCTCGCGAGGAGTGTAGTGGGCACCAAGATGGCCGCTTGCGTGTTGTCCTGGACGGCCTTGAAGACGGCACGCAGTGCGATCTCGGTTTTGCCAAAGCCGACATCGGCGCAGATCAGTCGGTCCATCGGACGTGGCGACTCCATGTCGGACTTGACGTCGATGATGGCTTGGGCCTGGTCGGAGGTGAGCGTATAGGGAAAGAGCTCTTCCATCTCTCGTTGCCACGCCGTGTCGGGGCTGAAGGCGTGACCTTCCGCGACGCTGCGCAGTCGATAGAGATCAACGAGCTCTTGAGCCACCAAAAACGCTGCGGCACGAGCTTTCGCGCGGGTCTTTTGCCACTCGGCGCCGCCCAAGCGCGAGAGCGCGGGACCGTCGCCGCCGGTGTAGGGCGTCAATGCATCGATCTGTTCGGTGGGCCAGTAGCTGCGCCCGTCCTTGAACTGGAGAATCAGGTAGTCCCGGGTCACCCCATTGATCGCACGCGTCGTGGTCCCCGAGAACTGAGCCACACCGTGTTGACGGTGCACGACGTAACTGCCGACCGCCAGGTCATCAAAGAACCCGTCCACGCTGCGCGCTCTCGTGCGCGACGCTCGTCGCTGGCTTCGCCGACCCGTGAGGTCACTCTCACTCCAGACCACCACCTCAGGGTCGTCGAGCATGAAGCCCGCTGGCAGCGAACTCTCGAGCACGCTGATTCGCGCCTCGAGGACGTGACGGGGGTCACTCGTCACGTCGAGACCCTCGGCGCGCAACTGCTCGGCCATGCGCTCAATCGCCCCGGGAGTGGAGGTCAACACGACGCCGCGGCGTCCCTTCGTCCAACCTCGCACGTGCGCGGCGATGCGCGCCGCGTCGCCTTGAACCGGCGGCGGCGAGGTGATCTCCCCCGTCGCGCCAAGGGAACTGGCGCTCGTCTCCAAGGCGATGTCGATCTTTCCGGCGAGCACCTCGTCGTAGGCCAAGTGCAACAGCGGCACGGTCCCGCTCGCGCGCCACGTGGCCGCGACGACGTCGGTGAGCTCGCGCTCCTCGTCGAGTAAGTCGTGCAGACGGGTGCGAACTCGCTCGGGCTCGACCACGACGAGTTGAGCGTTGCTCGTCTCGTCGAGCAGCGTGCGAGCCTCGTCGACGAACAGACCCATCCAACCTTCCATACCGTCGAAGAGCTGTCCCGTCGCCAGACGATCGAAGGTCGCCGAGGCCCACGGCTCACTCCTCGACATTGCCTCGGCGCGTTGGCGCGTGGCTTCGCCTGGCAACCATTCGCGTGCCGGCGCGATGACGGCCTCGTCGAGGTCGTGCGTCGAACGTTGGGTCGCGATATCGAACACTGTCAATCGCTCGACCTCGTCACCGAAGAAGTCGAGGCGAAGCGGCTCGTCGTTCTGTGCCGGCCAGACATCCACGATGCCCCCGCGCACGGCGATCTCGGCCCGGTGTTCTACCAAGTGCTCGCGGCGATAGCCCATGGCGACGAGTCCCGCGACGAATTCGTCACGGTTAACCTCACTGCCCCGGCGCAAGACGTACGGCTCTCGCAGCGGCTCGGGTGACAGCAGTTGCGCGATCGATCGGGCCGAGGCGACGATGACTCGCGGTGCCGTCCCCTCACCAATCTGCCAGCGCAGCAAGGCGCGCATCGCCATGACCTGGCTGTCGGGGCTTACTCGTTCGAGCGGGTGCGTGTCCCAGCCCGGCCAGAGCGCGACTTCACGTTCGCCGAGCCACGCGACGAGCGCGTCTCGCACCTGTTCGGCGTCGCTCGACGTCGCGGTGACCGCGACGACGAGTGGAACTTCAATCGCGAGCGCCGCGATGGCGAGCGGAGTGGCGTAACTCGACGGAACGAACGATCCGGAGGCCACCGACGAGCGAAGGGTGGATGCGACCCGTTCGAGAACTCGGCGAAGCCCGGTCGATTCGCTCACGAGCCGTTCACACGACGCCGGGCCTCTTCGAAGTCGTAGTCCATGACCATCTCGATCGCGTCGGCCGCGAGTGCGACGTCGACGCTCTGCGCCTCACGTCGCGCGCCCGTGGGTCGGCGAAGGACGTAATCGGCGCCCTGCTCCTTGCTGGGTGGTTTGCCGATACCGATGCGAAGTCGAGCGAATTCCTGAGTGCCGAGGGTCTGAGCGATCGAGCGAAGTCCGTTGTGACCGGCCAGTCCGCCCCCCAGCCTCAACTGAAGACGCCCGGGTTCGAGGTCGAGTTCGTCGTGCACGATCACGAGCTTGGTGAGATCGTCGATCGAAGTGCGACGAAGCAGAGGCTTGATGGCTGCGCCCGACTCATTCATGAACGTCGTAGGCACCGCCAAGGTGACGGGACCACGCGGCGTCGGCAACGTCACGCTGAGAGCCCGTTGACGACGTTCGAGGGTTAGCTGTCCCCCGCGACGTTGCGCCACGAGACGCAGCGCGTCGGCGCCCACGTTGTGACGCGACCCCTCGTACTCGGGGCCGGGATTGGCGAGGCCCACGATGAGCAGCGTGCTCTTCGCGCCTCGCCGGTCGTGTTCGCGAGCGCGCCGCAGCGCCACGACGAACTACTCCGCAGGAACTTCGTCGACGACAGCGACCGGCTTGACGACCACGGCGGCGGTGCGTCCGGGGTGGGTCGCTACAACCGACGCGCCCGGGTCGGCGGTGACCTCGACGCCCTTGGGCAGTATGAGGTCACTCACGTGGATAGCTGCGCCGACGGTCAACTCAGAGATGTCCACTTCGATGAAGTTCGGAATCTGGTCCGGTCGGGTCCTGACTTCGATGTTGAACATCTGTTGATCGACTTCCCAGTCGGCGTGGCGCACCTCGACGGCGTCACCGATGATGTGCAGGGGCACTTCGGCCAGGACCGCTTGATTGGGGTCCACGACCTGAAAGTCCACGTGGGCAACGGTGCCGCGCACCGGGTGGCGCTGTATCTCTCTGGCCATCACGGTGTAACTCTGGCCGTCGGCCTCAAGAGTGATCAGAGAGTTGAGGCCCTGGTCGCCCGAGACGGCGCTGCGAAATTCCTTGGCGTTCACCGCGACGGGTAACGGCGCGACGCCTTCGCAGTATACGACAGCGGGAA
>PKWA01000092.1 GCA_003131665.1 Acidimicrobiaceae bacterium | reverse complement strand
ACGACATTGGCAAGAATCTCGTGGACATCATGCTCGAAGGCGCCGGCTTTCACGTCATCGACTTAGGCGTGCAGGTGGCTCCCGAGAAGTTCGTCGAAGCCATCCAAGAACACAAGCCCGACATCGTAGGTTTCTCGGCCTTTCTCACCACGACGATGCCGATGTTCAAGGCGAANNACCCAGGAGTACGCCGATGCCGTCGGGGCCGACGGCTACGCCTCGGACGCCTCCGCTGCCGTGAAAATCGCCAAGGAGCTCCTCCGGCTCAAGCGCGCTGCCGTTCCGGCCTAGGCAGCGCACCAGTGCACACCGTCCTTCGTTCAGCCTCAAGCGAGGTGATCATCGGCGAGGACCAGCCGTTTTGCATCATCGGCGAGCGCATTAACCCCACTGGTCGCAAGATCTTCCAAGAGCAGCTGCGCGCGGGCGACCTCTCGCGGATCAAGATTGACGTCGCCCAACAACTGGCCGGTGGTGCGATGGTGCTCGACGTGAACATGGGTGTGCCCCTGGCCGACGAGGTCGATCTCATGATCCAGGCCATCAAGCTGATCCAGAGTTTGACCAACGTGCCGCTCTGTCTCGACTCCTCGGTCATCGAAGCGCTCGAGGCCGGTCTCAAGACCTACGACGGTAAAGCGCTGGTGAACTCCGTGACGGCCGAGGACGATCGGCTCGAGGCGATCTTGCCACTCGTCAAGCGCTACGGGGCGGCGATTATTGCTCTGCCGAACGACGAGTTCGAGATTCCCTACGAACCCGAACGGCGACTGGAACTCGCGCGCAAGATTGTCGACGTCGCGACCAATAACTACGGCATTCCTATCGAAGACGTCGTGATCGACCCGTTGGCCATGCCCATCGGAGCCGACACCACCTTGGTGGTAAAGACACTCGAGACGATTGCCCTGATCCACGACGAGCTCGGGGTGAACATGACGCTGGGGGCATCCAACGTCTCGTTTGGCATGCCGGACCGCACGACGCTCGGCGCAGCGTTTCTCACAATCGCCATGAGGACCGGTCTCTCAAGCGCGATCATGGACGCGCGCACCCCCCAACTGGTTCGCGCCATCAAGGCCGGCGACCTGTTGCTCGACCGCGACGCGTGGGGCGCCTCGTGGATCGCCGCGCACCGCGCCCAGCAAGCGGCCAGCGAGTCATGAGCGAACTACGGGTGCCCGAGGGGCCCGCTGAGGTCGCGAGCAGCGACGGGCGTGGGCGCTTCGACCTGCTCTTTGAGCCTTCCGGACGCAAGGTTCGCGTCCCTCCGGGGGTGTTTCTCTTCGACGCGGCGAGCTGGAACGGCGTCGCCATCGACTCGACCTGTGGCGGGCACGGCACGTGTCGCAAGTGCAAGGTCCAGGTACTCGAGGGTCTCGCGCCGATCACGAATCTCGATACGCGCGCTTTTTCGATCGAGGAGTTGCGAGAAGGCTGGCGACTGGCCTGTCGAATCGAGGTGGCGACCGACCTGCGCGTCGATATCCCACCCCTCATGACCCGCCCGAAAGCCGCCACGGTGGGCGTCGGGCGCAAGGTCATCCTTCGCCCGGCCGTACAAAAGCGCTACGTCGAATTGAGCGAGCCCTCGCTCTCGGATCAAGCGACCGATCTGGAACGGCTCTTCGCGAGCCTCGACGACTTAGAACTACGCCCCGAACTTGCAGTATTGCGCTCGCTCGGGCGAGTGCTGCGAGCGAGCGACTACAAGGTAACGGCCGTCGTGATCGACAACGTCTTGATCGCCGTCGAGCCCGGCGACACCACCGAGCGGATGTTCGCGATCGCCTTCGACCTCGGCACGACCACGGTCGTGGCGACGCTGCTCGACCTCACAACGGGCGCGCCGCTGGCCGTGCAGTCCATGCTCAACAAGCAGCAGCCCTTCGGGGCCGACGTCATCACGCGCATCAGCGCGATCATGATGGACGCTGACGCCCTCGAGCCCTTGACCCGTCTGGCCCATGAGACGTTGGACGAACTGGCCCAGGCCGTGTGCAAAGAAGGCGGCGTCGACCCCGCCGAGGTCTACGAAATCGCCATGGCCGGCAACGCCACCATGACCCACATCGTGCTGGGCATCGACCCCGAAGCCTTGGGCGTGGCGCCGTTCATCATGTCGACGAAGTTGTTCCCCGAGATCCTCGCCAGCGAAGTCGGCGTCCACGTGCACGAACGGGCGCGCGCGGTCGTGTTTCCGGCACTGGGCGCCTACGTCGGCGGCGACATCATCGCTGGCATGTTGGCCTCAGGGATGGACCGCGACTCGAGGCTGCGTCTGTTCTTGGACATCGGCACGAACTGTGAATTGGTGCTGGGCAACAGCGACCGACTGCTGGCGACGGCCGCGCCGGCCGGACCGGCGTTTGAGGGTGCGGCGATTCGCTGTGGCATGCGCGCGGCGCCCGGCGCGATCGAAGTCGTGAAACTCAGCGCCGAGGGCGTCGAACTCGGGGTCATCGGCGACGTCGAACCCGAGGGACTCTGCGGTTCCGGGCTGGTGGACGTGGTGGCCGAACTGATTCAACAAAAGCTCATCGACGCCTCCGGACGGTTCGTCTCCGATGAGGAGGCCGCCCGCTTGGCCCCTGGCCTCGCCTCACGACTGACCCAGCTCGGCGATCTGCGGGTCTTCGTGCTGCACTGGCAGGGCGACGTCGGCGACGTCGACAAATCCATCTTCCTGTCCCAGCGCGACGTACGTGAACTGCAGTTCGCCAAAGCGGCGATCGCCACGGGTTGGCACATCTTGCTCGAGGAGGCCGGCGTGAAAGAAGAGGATCTCCAACAGGTCCTCCTGGCCGGCTCGTTCGGCAGTTACCTCTCGCCCGCGAGCGCGGTGCGACTCGGTCTCGTGCCCAAATTGCCGATTTTGCGCATCGTGAGTGCCGGCAATGTCGCGGGCGAAGGCGCCAAGATGGCGCTGCTCAGCCTGAGAGAGCGCGCCGGCGCCATGACGTTGCTGGAGGAGGTGGAGTATGTCGAGCTTTCCGACCGAAGCGATTTCAATGACCAGTTCGTCGACCAACTCGCGTTCCCGGTCTGACGCGGCGCCACTCATGCCGACCGCGATCGTCGCCTGCGGTGCACTCGGGCCTTCCATTCGCGACATCGCCGCTCGCCGCGACTGGCCCGTCGAGATCCACTTGCTGCCGGCGTTGCTTCACAATCATCCCCGCCAGATCACGCCGCGCGTCGAACGGCTCGCTCGCAACCTCCAGACACGAGGACACACGGTCATCCTCGCCTACGCCGACTGTGGGACCTACGGCGCACTCGACGAAGTGTGTGAGCGTCTCGGGATCGAGCGGCTGCGCGGCCAGCACTGCTACGACGTGTTCGCAGGCGCCGAGCAGATCGAGACACTCTTCGCCGACGAGCCCGGCACGTATCTTCTGACCGACTTTCTCGTGCAGAGTTTTCGACGCACCGTTGTCCACGAACTCGGTCTTGACCGATATCCCGAACTCTGGGACGACTACTTCTGCAACTACCGACGCGTGGTCTGGCTTGCCCAGCGACGAAGCGCCGAATTCGAAGCCGAGGCGCGACGCGTCGCCGAGATGTTCGCCCTGCCGCTCGTCGTGCTCGAGGTCGGCACGCTCTCGCTCGAGCGCGAGCTCGAGGTGTTACTCGGCGCCACGACCAACACCATGAACTTGTCGAACCTCGTGAGTGAAGTCGGCCAGCGTGCGTAGCGCGCTGCGGGCAGCCACGACGTTGCTGGTGCGTCCGAGGTTCGAGGTCATCCCGAGTCCCTCGATCGAGGAGCAGGTCCTCGAGTGGGTGCCGCGCGACGTGACCATCACCGTCACCGCCTCGCCGAGCAAGGGACTCGACGCGTCGTTCGAACTCTGCGAGAAACTGCGCGCCCAGGGCTACCGCGTCGTACCGCACGTCGCGGCCCGCCAAGTCGTCGACGGGTCCCACCTCGAAGAGATATCGGCCCGGCTCGTCGCCTGTGGCGTCGAGGACATCTTCGTGCCCGCCGGCGACGCCGATCCTCCGGCGGGCATCTTTGACAGTTCGTTTTCCCTGTTGGTCGAGTTGGACGCTCAGGGTCGCCCGTTCGCGCACGTGGGGATTACCGGACACCCGGAAAGCCATCCCGACATCTCGGACGACTTGACGGTCCAAGCCATGTGGGACAAGCGCCACTACGCGACCTACATCGTGAGCAACCTCTGTTTTAACGCCACGACGGTGCGCCGTTGGATCGAAAGGGTGCGCGCCAGAGGGGTCACGTTGCCGCTCTTTTTCGGCATGTCCGGACCTATCGAGCAGGCCAAATTGCTGAAGATGGCGACCAAGATCGGCGTCGGAGATTCGATGCGCGTGCTCTCGGGCCACACGAACTGGATCTTTCGCCTGGGCACGCCCGGCGGTTACGACCCCACTCGCCTGCTTCAACGTGAAGGCACTGCGCTCGCCGACCCCGCCTCGATCGTCGAAGGCGTCCACCTGTTTACCTTCAATCAACTTCGCCAAGCCGAAGAGTGGCGCCAGTCGCTGCTCGCCCAACTGGCGCCTCATGGCGTGAACTAGATAACAGTCCGGTCCACGGCTCCCGACGGAGTCCTATGAGCGACATGACGTAGTTCCCGTCGAGGACCGTTGGGTACTTCACCGACACCATCAGTGCCAATTTCTTCGCTGAATCACCAACACAGCCACACCGCTCGGCGGAGGCGGTGAGAACGCCGAGCGGGGAATAGGACGTCCGAGCGAGCACTCAAACTCTTGACGCCATCGACCCGCTCCGGGAGGCGTTCCATGGGCCCAGCGCTCCGCCACGTGCCAGGGAACAATGAGATCCGCGCGGACCAGACGACTGCCTGGAGCGGTGAGACGTCGCAGGAGGGCCACCGAAATGCCAAAGGGTGGATTCGCGACGACACGAAATGGTCGACGCGGCAACCGCACGTCGGCCCCGTCAGCTTGCACCACTGTGACCTTGTCCATCGCGAACTCCCGGCGAAGATCGTTCGCTCGAGCTGGGTGTAACTCAAAGGCAATGACCCGGGCCCCTCGTTGAACGAGTGGACGCGTCAGGGCGCCAGAACCCGCGCCAATATCGAGTACCAGATCGCCGGACGCGATGCCGGCGTTATCAATGAACCGTTCGGCCCATCGACTATCGAGTCGGTGCCATCCCCATCGTGTCCGTTTCTCGGACACGGCAAACCATCGTGAACATTGTCATACGCCAACTCTAGACCGAGAGCTCAGGGTCACTGAATCAAATTTTCTTCGAACGTCAGATCGAAGAAACTCTCGCAACCTATCGGGGAATCGAGTCGAGGGCGAGCACACTGACGTCGGGTCTCCGACACCAACAATCTCCGACTCACTGAATCACCGGAAAATGCAACGTCTTTGGTGTGTTGAGTTGAGGAATGCAGTTTGCGAGTGCTGTGATACAGGATGCGCACTCGCTGTCGACCGAAACGCGAAGCGGGCCAGCGAGCCGTCATGCCGAACTGCGTTGCTCGTGTCTTAAACTCGACGCCAATGGATACCGCGACGAGATATGAGTATTTCTCAACGCAGGAAGCGCGAGGTCATTCCAATTGTTACGAAGACTGGGCGAAGGGCATTGCATCCGACAATGAACTGCTGGCACTGATTCGCACGCTTCCCGAAGAGCGGCAGCAGCCGAACCTCATTCTCGCGTCCGCCCGAGCAACCGGAATCGGGCTAGAACCCTATACAAAGTTTCGTGCAGAATTCCTTTCGAAGTGGGACAAGATTCGTGCCATCGCAATGGTGCGAAGAACTCAGACAAACGAAGTCGGTCGATGCGCGACACTCCTTCCAATCTTTTGCGAGCTTCAACAGCCGCTTGCCCTCCTCGAAGTCGGGGCGTCCGCAGGTCTCTGTCTATATCCTGACCAATACAACTATCAGTACAACGAAGACGCCCCAATCCTTTCGAAGACCACTGGCGGACCACTACTTCATTGCACTACGACAGGTAACGTGCCTCTCCCCGCACAAGTACCTGAGATCGTATGGCGTGCGGGCATCGATCTCAATCCTCTCGATGTCACGAATCGCGAGGACACTGACTGGCTCGAGTTGCTCGTTTGGCCTGATCAACATCATCGTCTTGAGAGACTCAATGCGGCAGTAAACGTCGTTCGCGCTAATCCTCCGCATCTGGTCCGCGGCGATCTATTGGAGCAACTTGAAGCAACGGCAGCGACGTCCCCGAGTGGAGCTAACCTCGTCATCTTCCATAGCGCGGTTCTCAACTACCTGCCGGTCGACGCCCGCACCGAGTTTCGAGAACTCGTGAGTGGTCTGCCAGCGCACTGGATTTCGAATGAAGGAGAGGGGGTCCTTGTTTTCCCGGGCCAAAAAGTACCGCCGCCTCGCGACCCGACGACGGGATCGTTTGTAGTTGCTCGGGATGGCATTCCTCTTGCCTACAGCGGTCCTCACGGTGACCGACTCGACTGGTTCTGATTCCCAATTCAGGATGGTCACGGCAGGAAGCGCCAGTCGGAGATTGTGCACGTCGGCTCTCCGACACCAACTAACTTTGTTTCAAATCCCGAGCTTCAGCCATGACCGAATTCGTGGGAACGACGCGCGAGGAAAGGATGCCATCTTTGTCGAATCAATTGACTAAACCTCCTTCGGTGAATGTCGCGATGCTGATTCGACGTTCGCCGCATGACGTGTTCGAGGCACTCGCCGACCCCACAATCGCCACCAGGTTCTGGTACACCAAAAGCAGTGGCCGGATGATCGAGGGCGCCAAACTGGTCTGGGAATGGGAGATGTACGGTGCCGAGGGACACGTCCAAGTCGACAAAGTCGAAGTCGACGGACTGATCCGGTTCAACTGGGATGGCTACGACCCATTGAATCCGACGACCGTCGAGTTCCACTTCAGCCCATATCAAGATAACTGTACCTATTTGGGAATCACCGAGACCGGCTTCAGTGGCGATGCAGACACCCAGGTCGCGAGGGCGCTCGAATCAACCGCCGGCTTCACGTTCCTGCTCAGTTCCCTCAAAGCCGCCCTGGAACACGACATCACTCTGCAAGTTGTGCTCGATGCACACCCTCATCAACTTCGGAGCTCTCACAGAATGAGATGACACGGGCGCCGCAAGTGCCGCGAGGTCATGCTTGGTCATCTCGTCACCAACGATTCTTGGCAGGCGTAGAGCGTCGCACCTGTGCCGTCGTGTTCCGAGCACAATCAGTCTTTGGTCAGTACAAAATGCCAGTGCATGGTTGCATTTCGGTGGTTTCGGGTCTCCGACACCGCAGGTCTGCTACCTGCGCGCGACCCAACGTCGTCAAGTATGACCAGAGTTCGCGATGCTCCCGCTATCTCCGTGCGGTCGAATGAGGAGGGTGGGAGGTCAGACGGACTAATGCCAGGACTGGCAAGGCCCCATCCGTTGCGCCTCTTGACAGGTAACCATATGGTGACATATACTGGTCAGGTGTGGACGACAACCTCGTGTTCAAGGCGCTCGCCGATCCGACGCGCCGTTTCTTGCTCGATCTTCTTTTCGAGCGTGAAGGTCGCACGTTGACCGAGCTCGTGTCCCAGGTGGATATGACGCGCATTGGCGTCATGAAGCACCTACGCCTGCTGGAAGAGGCTGGGCTTGTCGTTACGCGCCGGTCGGGCCGCGAGAAGCTGCATTTCCTCAATCCCGTCCCCATCCGGCTGATCCATGACCGGTGGATCGATAAGTACACCGAGCACCACGCTTCAGCGCTCGCCAACCTGAAAACCAATTTGGAGGCTCAGAAATGACAACGACGAACACGTCCGAGACGGTCCAGATGTACCGCGTGTACATCAAGGCGACGCCCGAAGCGATCTGGGACGCGATCACCAA
>PKWA01000146.1 GCA_003131665.1 Acidimicrobiaceae bacterium | reverse complement strand
TCGGAGGATCCAACGACCCCGATGATGCCGCACATGAACCCAGCCTACTAGGGCCGATTTACGGCCCTTCGTGCCGCGTCACGTGGCGTAGAGCGACTTGAGCCGATCACTAAAGACTTCGACGAACTCCGCGTCCAACGCTTCAATCATGATTCGCACTACCGGTTCGGTACCCGACGGACGCACGAGCAGGCGCACGTCGGCACGCTCGACGCCGTAGAACTCCAAGAGCTCATTGAAGAGGTGTTGCACCTCGTCGTCGTTGAAGTGCTCGATCGAGACGCTGAAGAGCTCTTGGGGCACGCGGCGCCAGGCGGCGCCGGCCAGCTCGGCGAGGGGCCCTCGTCGAACGAGCAACTCGGCCAACAGCAGCCCGGTGAGCAGTCCGTCACCGGTCGGCGCCAAGTCGCGAAAGATGACGTGACCCGACTGCTCGGCCCCTAAGTTCCAGGACTTCTCTTCGAGGGCCAGCAAGACGTTGCGGTCCCCCACGTCGGTCTCTTCGATCTCCACGCCGGCCTCGTCGAGCGCACGATAGAGACCGAGATTACTCATCGAGGTAACGACGACGCCGCCGCCCAGCGTGCCGCTCGCCGNNGGCGAGCCCGAGATCCGCGCCCGAGTCTCTCACCGCGTCGATGAGACTAACCACGTTGGTCGAACCCGAGCCCTCGTTGATGTTGCGCCCGTCGGGCTGGTCGTGGATCATGAGCAGGCGCGCGCCCGTGGACGCGAACAGTTCATGGGCGACGTGCGACGCCGCCCCGTTCGCGCAGTCCACCACGAGAAAGAGCGAGGAGAGGTCCGTCGGCGCGAGCGCGCGCAGGTGTTCGATGTACTCGTGCTCCGCCGTCTCGTCAATGGCGACCTCGTCGAAGTGGGTCGACGACGCGCCTTCGGCGACGTTGAGTGCGCTCTCGACGGCGGCTTCGGTGGCGTGATCGAGCTTGGTGCCGCCCACGCCCAACACTTTCAGTCCGTTGTCGTAATAGGGATTGTGCGACGCCGAGACGACCACGCCGACCCCGCGGCGACGCTGGGCGATGACCGCGACACCGGGCGTCGTGAAGTAGCCGAGGTTCACTCCCGAGGCTCCGCCGTCGCGCAGTCCGGCGAGGACCGCCGCGGCGAGTGTCGGTGAACTCTCTCTGGTGTCGTAGCCGACGTACACCGGCACGGTGAAGACCGTGGCCACCGCGCGGCCGAGCCGGTAGGCGAGGTCGACGGTAACTTCGTCGCTCGCGCGCCCTCGAATGCCGTCCGTGCCAAAGCGCACGGCCACGACCATTACCTCTTTGAGTACTGAGGAGCCTTGCGCGCCTTCTTGAGACCGTACTTCTTGGACTCTTTCTTGCGCGAGTCGCGCGTGAGCAGTCCCGCCTTTTTCAGCGCCGGGCGCACGCCCTCGTCGAGTTTCAGTAGCGAGCGCGAGATGCCCAGACGCAACGCGCCGGCCTGACCGGCGATGCCGCCGCCTTCAATGGTGGCGTCGATGTCGTAGGTCTGTTGGGCGTCGATGAGACGTAGTGGCTCCATCACCATTTGACGGTGCGTCGCCGAGGTGAAGTAGTTGTCAAAGGCGCGCGAGTTGATTGTGATCGTCCCGGTGCCGGGGCGAAGTCGCACGCGAGCGACGGCCTCTTTGCGCCGGCCGGTCGTCTGGGTGAGGGGGATGGTCACTGCTCTCCTTAACCGCGGCGAATCGCCGAGGTGTCATACGCCTGGGGCGCCTGGGCCGCGTGGGGGTGCTCGGCGCCTTTGTAGACAAAGAGCTTGTCCATCTGGGCGCGACCGAGCCGATTCTTGGGCACCATGCCGCGCACCGCGTCAAAGACGAGCTTCTCGGGGTCGGTGTCCATAAGGGTCTGCCAGGAGGTTGAGCGCAGCCCGCCCGGGTAACCAGAGTGGCGCCGGTGGAATTTCTGCGCCAACTTGTTGGCCGTCACGACGACCTTGTCGGCGTTGACGATGATCACGTAGTCACCCGTGTCGACGTGAGGCGCGAAGTAGGTGCGGTGCTTCCCGCGCAGAAGCGACGCGGCGACGGTCGCGACACGCCCGAGCACGAGGCCCTCGGCGTCAATGACGACCCAGTCGCGGGTCAACTCACTTAATTTTGGTGAAAACGTGCGCACAAAACTTCCCTGAAGGCTCATTGGACGGACCCGAAGAAGGGTCCAGAGGACTCCCTATTCTAGGAAAAACGGGCCCCACAAGCAAATCCAGGGACCCAATGGTACGGGGAAAGCCTGCGGAGTCGCCTTTCGTAGCTTCTCAACTCCTCGTTCGGTGCGCCACTACCGACTCACCAGATCGTCACGCGACTCGCGGGATCGAGCCAGAGCGCGTCGCTGGGGCTGACGTCAAAGGCGTCGTAGAACTCGTCGATGTTGCGCACGATCTGGTTGCACCGAAACTCCGGCGGCGAATGAGGATCCATGGCCAAGTGGCGTTCGACTTCTTCGACGCGCGCCTGATACTGCCAAGCCAGCGCCCACGCGAGAAAGAATCGCTGGGCACCGCTCAGTCCGTCGATGACCGGGGGCGTGGAATCTCCTAAAGAGATGAGGTACGCCTTCCACGCGATGCCCACGCCGCCGAGGTCGCCGATGTTCTCACCGATGGTCAGCGCGCCGTTTACTCGCAACTCTGGCGACTCGCTCGGCGCGAGCGCGTTGTACTGATCGATGAGCGTTCGCGTGCGCTCTTCGAAGGCGGCGCGATCCGAGGGCGTCCACCAATCGCGAAGACGGCCCGTGCCGTCGACCTTCGACCCCTGGTCGTCGAAGCCGTGACCGATCTCGTGTCCGATCACCGCGCCGATGGCACCAAAGTTGGCCGCGTCGTCGCGTTCGGAATCGAAGAACGGCGGCTGAAGGATCGCGGCGGGAAAGACGATCTCATTGAATCCGGCGTTGTAGTACGCGTTGATGGTTTGAGGTGTCATGAACCACTCGTCGCGGTCAATGGGCTGAGCGACCTTGGCCAGTTGGCGATTGAACTCAAACTCACTCGTCGCACGAACATTCGCGATCAGGTCGGCGGGATCGATCTTAAGCGCCGAGTAGTCGCGCCACTTGACCGGATAGCCGATCTTGGGGGTGAAGGACCCCAGTTTCTCGAGGGCCCGTTGGCGCGTCTCTTCGCTCATCCACTCAAGCGTGGTGATGCTGCGCCGATACGCTTCGACGAGATGTCCGACCAACTCATCCATCCGGGCCTTGGCCGTTGGCGGAAAGTGTCGATCTACGTAAATGCGCCCCACCGCTTCGCCCATGGCGCCTTCCACCAGCGAGACCGCGCGCTTCCAGCGTTCGCGCTGCTCGGTCACTCCTGTTAATGTGCGTCCGTAGAAATCGAAGTGCGCCTCGACAAAGTCTGATGAGAGATACGGCGCGTCGCCCCGAATGATCTGATAGCTCATCCAGTCCTTCCAGGCCTCGAGACGCGCGGCGTCAAAGAGTGCACCCAGGACCGGCGTGAAGCTCGGCTGACGCAACACGACCTCGTCGAGTGCGTGCGCGGGCACCGAGAGACCCGCAGCCCACTCGTCCAGGCTCGCCGGCCCTTGGCCCAACAAAGCCGTGGCGTCGTCCCACGCCATTGGGTTGTACGTCTTTTCCTTGTCGCGCGATTCGACGTTGTCCCAGTGACCCCGAGCGATTTCGGTTTCGAGATCAAAGACCCGCGTGGCGCGGCGCGCCCCATCATCAAGACCCGCGAGTTCGAACATACGTTGCACGTGCACGACGAAGGCCTCGCGCACCGAAGCGAAGTGCGCCTCGCGGTAGTAGCTCTCGTCGGGCAGAGAGATCCCGCCCTGTTCTAAGAACGCGAGGTACCGCTCGGGATTGCCCGGGTCGCTGTCGACGAACACCTGATAGAAACCGGCCAGACCTTCGCGCTGAAGGGCACCAATGGTAGAGAGCAGCAGAGCGATTGAGTCGATGTTGGCGACGCGTTCGAGTCGAGCACGGAGGGGTTCCGCGCCCACGGTGTCGACGCGAGCCTCGTCGAGAAAGCTGGCGTAGAGGTCGCCGAACTTGCGAGGCTCGCCTCCTTCCGGCGCGGTGCGCGCCTCTTCGATGATCACGCGCACGGCCCGCTCCGCCTCATCGTCGAGAATCATGAACGTGCCGTAACTGGCTTTATCCGGCGGGATCGGTGTGCGATCGATCCATCGCTGGTTGGCGTGGTGGAACAGGTCGTCCTGAGGGCGAATCAGCTCACTCAACTCATCGAGCACCATCCCTGAACCCCGCGCGCCTTCTGTCATGGCGCTCAGTGTACCGAGCGCTTCGTCTGCGGTGTCATGGACCCTCAGCGACGGGTCTGGTCCCAAGCGCTGGCGCCTAGATACCTAATCAAAGGCGTTGGTCACCTATGGGTAATTAGGACAATGCCAGGCAGATCGACGAAGGCGGTTTGATCGGCAGAGACAATTGACCTGTTGGTCGCGAGCGCAGTGGCTGCAATGATCAGGTCGTGGGCGCCCCGAGGGCGCCCCAGTTTCCTCACTGCCATCAAAAGTTGGGCGTGGGCTCGTGCCACTGTGAGGTCATAATCCACAATCGGGACTGAAGCCACAACTTCATCCAATAGTTCCTGCCGATTAAGCCGGGCCTTTCCCCTTGACAATTCGACGCCAACTTGAAGCTCAGCCACCGTGATGGCGGCAATTGCGACGTCGTCTTCATCTTCGATTAATCCGTCAAGAATGGAATTTGACCGTTCCGCGTCGATCAAAAATGTCGTATCAAGAAGCAATCGGTTCAGAATCGATCCTCAGTTGTAAATAGCTCTCGCGTTTCCTTCAGATCCATTTTCCATCGAGCATCCGCACGATGAAGCTTTAGGAGCGACTTCACTTCCGAGCCCTGACCATTCGCGACTGGCTCAATATGAGCCACGGCCCGACCTCGGCGAACGATAGTGATTCGCTCACCTCTGTGTTCGACCGCGTCAAGCAATTCGGCGAAGTTCCTCGCGGCATTAGTAGCACTGATCTCCGTCATATAATCATATTATCAGATATTTCGTGTCGGAGACCCGTCGCTCTCGTAACCCACCGCGACCAGCGCCAGTCCACTTGCCGGCGCGAGCGGCGGCAATTGGTAACGGCTGAAACTTTCGAGGCGCTGTTGGACCGTGTCGGCGTCGAGCGTCCCTTGACCAATAGCCACCATCGTCGAGGTCAGCGCGCGCACCATGTTGTGACAGAACGACTGCGCACGGATCGTCAGACGCACGACCGGAGGGTGTCGCGGGCTCATCACCCACTGGTCCTCGAGTCGCTCCCAGCGGGCCTCGAGCACTCTTCGCAGCAACGGCTCACCCGGTGATGAGTTCGATGGTCGTCGACAGAACGCTCGAAAGTCGTGTGTGCCCACGGTGGACCGCGCCGATCGATTCATCTTGCGAAGATCGAGCGGTCCGGCCACGGCCCAGGACCATTCGTTCGTGAAGTCCAGCCCAGGCGGCGTGGTCTCGAGGACCAGGTATCGATACTCCCGCCACGTCGCCGAGAAACGGGCGTGAAAGTCATCATTCACGGGCTCGGCGAGAAGAATCTGCACCCGACCGCGGAGCTGCTTGTTGAGTGAGTTCATCAGCCGTTCACTCTCCAGGCTTCGAACCTTGGTGACAACGGGCAGGTCGACGTGCACGACCTGTTGAAAGGCGTGCACGCCCGAGTCGGTGCGTGCGGCGCCCACGATCTGCGGTTCGTGGTCGAGACGAAGCGTCGCGGCGAGCGTCTCTCTTAACAGTCCCACGACCGTGTCGTGTCGGGGCTGGTAGGCGAAACCGCTGAAGGCCCGTCCGTCGTAGGCCAGGTCCAGGCGCCAGCGTTGCGTGGCGCCCAGTGGATCAGACGAACTCAATGCGCGCCATCGGCGCGTTGTCGCCCAGACGCGGCCCGAGCTTCAAGATGCGCGTGTAGCCACCGGGTCGCTCGGCGAAGCGCGGTGCGATCTCGGTAAAGAGCTTGTGCGTCATGTCCTTGTCACGAATGAACGCCACGACGCGACGCTGAGCGTGCACCGATCCCTCGGGCGAGTTCTTGGCGGCGGTGATGACCTTTTCTACGATCGGTCGAAGCGCCTTGGCCTTGGCCTCGGTCGTGACGATGGACTCCGCCGCGATCAGCGACGCGACGAGGTTGCCCATCATTGCCTTTTGGTGTGCGGAGTTGCCCCCGAACCGTTTGCCCTTCGTTGGCGCACCACGCATGGTTACTCCTCGACTCGTAGTGAAAGGCCGCGCTCGTCGAGACGGTCGTTCACGTCCTTCAGTGACGTCGCGCCGAAGTTGGTGATCGAGGTGAGGTCCCGCTCGGTGGCGTTGACGAGCTGGGCAATCGTGTTGATGCCGGCGCGCTTGAGACAGTTGCGCGAGCGCTCGGTGAGACCGAGCTCTTCGATACGAATGTCCAGTTCGCTCGCGGCGGCCTGGGCGCTGCCCACGTCGCCCAGTTCCAGCGAGGGTGCCTCTTCGTCGAAACTGGCGATCAGATCCACCAGTGAGCCGAGCGTCTTGCCGGCCGAGGCGAGGGCTTCACGCGGCGAGATCGACCCGTCAGTCTCGATGTCGATCACTAAGCGGTCAAAGTCCTTGCTCTGCTCGACGCGCACCGGTTCGATCTCGAAACTGACCCGACGAACGGGCGAGAAGATCGCGTCCAGGGGAATCACGCCAATCGTGGAAGAACCCTTGTTGCCCTCGGCGCCGACGTAGCCCTTTCCGCGCTCGACCGTGAGCTCGAAGGTCAGTGCGCTGCGCGCGTTGGTCAAGTACGCCAGGTGCAGGTCACCGTTCAAGATCTCCACGTCGGCCGTTGTCGACAGGTCCGAGGCCAGAGCGGGACCCTCACCGCGCTTGTCGAGACGAAGCGTCACGGGCTCGTCACTGTGCACCTGCAAGAGCAAGTCCTTTAAGTTCAAGGTGATGTCCTGGACGTCTTCTTTGACGCCCTCGATCACGCCGAACTCGTGCAAAACGGCGTCAAACTTGACCCGCGTGGCCGCGGCGCCGGGAATCGACGAGAGCAGGGTGCGGCGAAGCGAGTTGCCGAGTGTGTGGCCAAAGCCGGGGTCGAGGGGGCCAATACCGAAGGACTGACGATTGTTGACTTCGTCGCCGAGGGCTTCGATAGTAGGTCGCTGGATGATCAACATGGGGACTCCTAGGGGTCGTTACTGAGATGAAGTTATTTGGAGTACAACTCGACGATGAGCTGTTCTTGGATCGATTCGTCGATCTGCTCGCGTTGGGGCACGATACGCACGGTGACGCTAAAGCCGTTCTCCCCTTTCTCGAGCCAGCCCGGCACAGTGCGGTCCAACACGTCCAGATTGCGCTTGACGTTGAAGTTCTCGCGGGTAGCGGCCTTCAAGGAGACGACCTCGCCGGGACGTACCCGGTACGAGGGGATGTCGACGCGCTTGCCGTTGACAGCGACGTGGCCGTGGCGAACCAGTTGGCGGGCCTGGGCCCTCGAGGCGCCCCATCCCGCACGGTACGTCACGTTGTCGAGTCGCGTCTCTAAGAACTGCAAGAGATTCACGCCGGTCATGCCGGGGCGACGGTTGGCCTCTTCGTAGAGGTTGCGGAACTGCTTTTCTAAGACGCCGTAGATCCGACGGGCCTTTTGCTTCTCGCGCAACTGGGTCAAGTACTCCGAGCCCTGGCGTTGACGGTCGCGGCCGTGCATGCCCGGCGGGAAGGCGCGGATGCGCCGATCCGAGTTCTCGGCGACGGGGCACTTCAGGGTGAAGCAGCGCTCGCCCTTTAAGTAGAGCTTGGTGCGCTCACGTCGACAGAGTCGACAGACGGGTCCGGTATAACGAGCCATGACGCCTAGCCCCTGCGGCGTTTCTTGGGCCGACAACCGTTGTGCGGTAACGGCGTCACGTCTTTGATTGCCACGACTTCGATGCCCGCGGCGGCGATTGAACGAATCGCCGTCTCGCGGCCCGAACCCGGTCCGCGCACCAACACGTCGACCTTCTTGATGCCGTGCTCCATGGCCGCGCGCGCGCACTTCTCGGCCGCCAACTGCGCGGCGTAGGGCGTTGACTTGCGCGAGCCCTTAAAGCCGACCTGACCCGACGAGGCCCACGACAATACGTTGCCCTCGGGGTCCGTGATGGAGACGATCGTGTTGTTAAAGGAACTCTTGATGTGCGCCACGCCGAAGGCCACGTTCTTTCGTTCTTTCTTGCGGGTCTTGCGAACCGTCGTGGGCTTAGCCATTACTTAATTACTTTCTTCTTGCCAGCAACGGTGCGCTTGGGACCTTTGCGGGTGCGAGCATTCGTGCGGGTGCGCTGACCGCGAACGGGCAGACCCTTGCGATGGCGGATGCCTTGGAGCGAGTTGATCTCCATTTTGCGCTTGATGTCTTGAGCGACGTCACGACGAAGATCGCCTTCGACGGTGACGTTCTGGTCGATGTAGGTACGAAGCGCCGTAACTTCGGCGTCGGAAAGGTCCTTGACGCGCGTGGACTCATTCACGCCGGTCGCCGCGCACGCCTTTTCGGCGATCGTCGGTCCCACACCAAAGATGTAGGTGAGCGCGATGACGGTGCGCTTCTCGCGCGGAATGTCAACTCCAGAGATACGGGCCATGATGTTTCCTAGCCCTGACGCTGCTTGTGGCGCGGGTTGGCGCCACAGATCACGCGCACGACCCCGGCCCGGCGAATGACCTTGCACTTCTCACAGATGGGTTTGACGCTCGCGCGAACTTTCATATGGTAACTTTCTCGATCTTCTAGAACCTGGGTCATTTGTAGCGGTAGGTGATGCGTCCACGGGTCATGTCGTAGGGCGTGATCTCCACCTGGACCTTGTCACCGGGAAGAATGCGAATGCGGTGCATGCGCATCTTTCCCGAGCTGTGGGCTAGTACCTTGTGGCCGTTCTCGAGCTCGACACGGAACATGGCGTTCGGNNAACTGTGGGCGAGGACGGTGTAACCGTTCTCTAACTCCACGCTAAACATGGCGTTGGGAAGTGGCTCGACGACGGTTCCCTCAACGGTGAACGCGTCTTCCTTTGGCTTGCTCAGGTTCTTTCTCCTTATTACGGCACTACTAGGGGCGCGAAGGACCAAAACTCCCACGCGAGAAGACCTCAGGGGCAGGCCCAGAGGTCGGCCAACCATTCTATCGGAAAATCCGAAAAACGCAAAAACGGTGCCAATTTCCGGTCGTTCTGCCATTGAGTCTGTCCCATGGGCCATTCGAAATTCTAGTCGGAGCACTCCGAAAAACACCCACTCGTCCTCACGCTGGCGTAGATTCCAATCTTCACAGGCAAGTCAATTCTATTGTGATTTACTGGATTACGTCTCAGCGAGGGGTGGTGATTGATGGCTGACTCTCGACTTGCCAGACCGCACAAGACAAGAAGCGTGACCGAACCGTTTTTCGTGACACCAATCGTCGAATCACCATGAACCTGGAACTTCTACGACGTTTCGTGACGGTGGCGGACGAAGGCAACCTCACGAGGGCCGCAGACGAACTCTTCGTGTCCCAGCCAGTGTTGAGTCGGCAAATCTCTCGGCTCGAGAAAGAAGTAGGGGCCCACCTCTTTACTCGCACGGCGGACGGCATGGAACTGACCGAAGCCGGCGTACTGATGTACAAGAACGCCCAAGACGCGCTTGCCCTGATCGACAAAGGAATGCGCGAAGCGAAAGAAGCCAGCGAAGGTGAGATACGGGTCTCTATTGGCTACCGCTTCCCCACCGAGGTAGTGAACCAACTCATCAAGACCGCTCAGACGTACAGCCCTGAGGTCAATTTTGACTTGATCCCCGTCGACTACCCGGACTCCAGTTGCGGATTACGCAGCCGTGAATCTGACGCCGCGTTCCTATGGTTGCCGATCGACGTGGCCATCGATTACGTCGAAATCTACCGTGGACCGTGCATGGCGATACTCTCCCACGAACACCCGCTTTCGAAAGAGACCTCCGTATCAATCGAGAGCCTCATCGACGATCCTCTCGTGACAATCAAATGCAACGACCAGGTGTTCTCGGATTACGCGAACGCTCTCGCGTATCGTCACGGGGCTGCCCCCACGATCGCCTTCGAGGCCAAGACCACCGAGGAGGCGCTGCAGCACATTTCGCTCAATGAGGGTATTGGTTTCGCGTTGACTTTGAGATCCAAGTTCCACAACTGGGAGAGCGTGGTCTGGGTTCCAATTTCTGACGTGGAAGATTGCACGTTTGTTCTGGCCCAGCGATCCGGAGAGACGAATCCCGCGTTGGACTCACTCTTTCGAGCTATCGAAGAACACTGACACCCCGTCGCTTACTAGAGCGTCAGCGAATGGACTGAAGATGGGGCACGTCAAGGGAACTTGACGGGCATGGCCCGGCAGCCTGACCTCTCGCCCTGACCGATCAGCTGAGCGTGTTCACGCGGCGTGGGTTCCGACTGACGAAATCGGTCACGTTCGTTCAGACCAATACTGAAATCTCCACCGCACCGGTAGAGAATCGAGACCTACTTCGAGATCAACGAACCACGTTGGTCCTTTCTCTTCGCGCACGTAAACACGCTCGAGTATTTCCACGACATCGAGCATTCAACACGTTGCACGAGTGTCGTCATGTTCGAAAGGACATGGGAACCAACCGAAAAGGTCTTGGACAGGAACAGTGAGGACTTCTAAATTTGTTCTCTGCGCCTAGTGCCATATCAGCGCAGTCGCGCCGTGACAAGTCGTCGGCGAACGTATACCCAGCCAAGTGAGCAGTGAAATGAAGCCAATTAGCGACACGTTCTTGATCGTGAATGGCCCCGCGAAGCGAGGCACGATCGACCGCGCTCTTCACACCTTCGCCGACGCCGAGTTGAGAGAGGTAGTGGTCGTGACCACGGAGCCATGAGAGGTTCCGACGATCTCGTCGATCCTCAGCTCTTTTGCGATCAACTCGTGAAAGAAGGGAGCTACGCGCTGGCGTGGATTGGCGTCACCTCTACGCGCCTCATCGGAGCGATCGACCTCGTCTGCGCGGCGGGGGCCACCGAGTACCTCTACGGCGAAATGTCCTCGTGGTGGGGCTCGAAAGAGAGCGTGTGGGGGGCGCCCGGCACCGCTCTACGAAGTGGCGTCAGCCAGGTGACCGAGAATTTGGCCGACGGCGCCCCCGACGATCCGTGGCGCGAACGGGCCGCTCAGTACAACCTCGGCTCTTCGGTCGCGATCGCCGACTGGCTCGGCACCCGTCGAGCGGTACTTTGCGTTTACGACCGACGGGTCCACGCGTTTCCCGACACCCGGGTCAAGGGACTCGAGGAGATGGTGCGAGGGGTCGAGTTCGCCATCACGTACGGACGCTCGCTACGACAGGCCCAAGCGGCGCTCGAAGAGTCCACCATCGCCATGGACGCCCTGAAGGCGACCGAGCTAACCCTCTCGCTGTCCGAACAGCGCTTTCGCCTCGCCTTCGAAGGCAACATGACCCCGATGCTCTTCATGGACCTCGAGGACCAGGTCACCGCCGTCAACGACGCCTTCTGTCGGATGATTGGTCGCACGAGAGAGGAGATACTCGAAATCCAGTTGCGAGCATTTACCCACCCGGACGACCTCGACGTGGTCGTGAACGTGAACCGCCGTTTGGCGTCGGGCGAAACCCACCAAATTCGCTACGTGAAACGCTACTTGCACAAGGACGGGCACGTCATATTTGCCGAAGTGTCTAAGTACGCCGCGCGTGACGCCGCGGGCACGATGCTCTACTTTGTCTCATCCACTCGCGACATCACCGAAGAACGCGCCCTCACCGAGCAGCTCATTGCGTCGCAAAGGTTGGAGGCCTTTGGCACACTCGCCGGCGGCATCGCGCACGACTTTAACAATCTCCTCCTCGTCATGAAGGGTTACACCTCAATCCTCATCAAGGACTTGAAGGACGAGAAGATGCGCGACGCCGCCGAGCGCATCGACCTGGTCTTGGATGAAGCGACGTCGTTCACTCAGCAGCTACTAGCGTCCTCACGTCAACAAGAGATCCAGCCAAAGGCCGTCGACCTCAATGAGATAGTGCGCGCCGGATTGAATCTGATGGACCCCTTGCTGGGCGAGGACGTAACCGTCACCTTGTCCTTGAAAGAAGGCCTGCCGCTGGCTTGGGTCGATCCCTCCCAGACGATTCAAGTACTGCTCAATCTGATCACCAACGCCCGCGACGCCATGCCCCGAAACGGGAGGCTTTCGCTCTGCACCGACGAGGTCGAATTGAGCGTTGAGTACGCGGCCCATCATCTCGACGTCGAGCCCGGAACGTATCTGCTTCTGGAAATCTCCGACAGTGGCGCCGGCATGGACGAGGTAACGCAAGCTCGAATGTTCGAACACTTCTACACCACTAAGCCACGAGGGACCGGCCTGGGTCTCGCGACCGTCTACGGCATCATCAAGCAGAGTCATGGCCACATCCACGTGAAGAGCGAACCCGGTGTTGGCACGACGTTCAACGTGTATTTTCCCATGGCTGAAGTGAGTACTGCGGCAAGTTGACACCAACAGAACCCCGCTGAAAAATTTGCAGCTTCACCCCTCGTCGTCGATGGCCGTTGGTTATGATCGGCCTCTGAGGTCCATCGTTTGGAAAGTCTGGCGACAGCCGAGATTTGATCATTCGCGGGAGAGCAGATGAGTAGTAGGTCGGGGGGCGACTTTAGAACTCGAGGGCGCGCTCTCGACCGCGTCGTGACGCTGGCGGGGACCGGACTCGCGGTCACTCTCCTCGTCACCGTGGCTGGCTTGGTCTTTGTCGCCGGCGCCGCCGCTACCACCACAACGCTCGACTCGCCGCCGCCGCCCACGGCGAATTTACAGATTCGCTTCGTTCAAGCCGAGTTCGCAACGCACTACACGACGTCGTTGCCCAAAGGCGAGCACGCAACTTATGCGTGGACGCTGTCGCCCCCGAGCGTCGATCCCGCGTGCGACAACCACGGCGTGTTGACATCCGACACCGACGAGTTCATCTGGCATCACCCGGACGCCATCGACAGCGTGCCCTACAACTACTACCACTGCAATCACGCGGTCATGGGGCCTGAGGGACACCTCGGCACGGTGTCGGTCGTGGTCACTGGTCTGTACAACGGCGCCCAGGGAGCCAACACGCCGGCGTGGCGTTGCGACGCGCACTACCTCGGCACCAACGCGCCCGACGGGAACCCGGACTACAACGTGCCCATGACGTGCACCGCGCTGGCCGGCGCGCCGGTCGCCACCACGTCATCGTCGTCCTCGGGCGCACCCATTTTACCTATCGTGCTGGTCATCGTCGTGCTCGCGGCGGCGGGACTCTTCTTCTTCCTACGCCAACGAGGAGTTAGCACCGCTACAGACTGCTCGGAACTTCGCAAGCGCTGTAACGACCTGTCCGCCGAAGCCGCCGCCGCGCAGGCCAAGGCGCAACAGGCCGCGGCCGCGGCGAAGGCAGCCCAGGCGGCTCTCGCGCAGGCCGAACACGCACTGGCTGCGGCCCAGCACGCCGCGGACGTGGCGAGCGGCCCCGATCAATCGTCGTCGTGGGTCGAGGATCCTGAAACCGGACGTCGGATCACCGAGTACGACCTCGCTCTGCAACGAGCCGATGAGTCCGGGAGCGGTCAAGTCCAGGACTACACACCGGAATACCAAGCCCAGCTTCGCCAAAAGGTCATTGACCAGGCCAACGCTGCCCTCAGCGCCGCCAAGACTGCCGAGTCCCAGGCGAAGCAGGCCGCCGACTCGGCCCAAGCGACCGCGACGAGTGCGACCAACGAGGCCGCCACCTTGAGCGCCCAGGCGCAGGCGGCCTGCGCCGCCGCAGCCGAGTGTGAGAAAGCCGCCGC
>PKWA01000054.1 GCA_003131665.1 Acidimicrobiaceae bacterium | reverse complement strand
GGTCCTCTCGATCGGCATCTTCTTTTCGCTGATGATCGTGGGCCTCACCAAGACGCTGCCCACGGCGATGTACCGAGGACTGCTCTCGCACGGCGTCGCCGCGAGCCAGGCGCATCACGTCGCCAACTTGCCCGCGGTGGGGAGCCTCTTCTCATCGTTCCTGGGTTACAACCCGCTGAAGAGTCTTCTAGGTTCCCAGTCGCTCGCACATGTCTCTCACGTCCAGTGGACGACGCTGACGGGCAAGCACTTCTTTCCCAATCTGTTACAGAGTCCCTTCCACCACGGATTGATCATTGTCTTTACGGTCGCCATCGTGATGTCGATCATCGGCGCACTCTTCTCCGCCCTTCGCGGCGAACGGTTCATCAACCTTCAACACTCCGTCGCCCAGCACGCCGGTGAGCTCGCCGAGATCTCCGGCGCGGTACCGGGCGAGATTGCCCTCGACCAAGAAGTCGTTCGATGACCTCGCTCCAGAGTCCGCTCGCCGAGCGAACGACCGCCGCGGCGCGACTGCGCTTCGTCCTCGTGCGTCTGGCTCGGACACTTCGCCGCGAGGGTGAGTCCACGCTCACCGCGTCGCAGGTCTCGGCGCTCGCCACCGTCGAAGAGATGGGGCCACTACGCATCAGCGCGTTGGCGGCGCACGAATCCATGGACCCCTCGGTCGCCACGCGAGTCGTAGCGGGACTGGAAAGTCTGGGGCTCTTGGAGCGCACGGATGACCCCGACGACCGGCGGGCCAGTCTCATTGATCTCAGTCACGTGGGCCGCGCCACGTTGAGCGAACTATGGCACGAACGGACCCTTCGACTGAGCGCCCGACTCGAACGACTCACCGCGAAGGAGCGACACGCGATCGAAGCCGCGTTACCGGCGTTGGACAAGTTGACGCGCGACGCGTAGCGACGAACTGGTCGCCTCGCCTTAACCCAGCGCCGCGTCCAAGGTGATCGTCGTTCCGGTCAGGGCCTTACTGACCGGGCAGTTCAACTTGGCGACGTTGGCCGCCTCGACAAAGCCGGCCTCGTCGAGTCCAGAGACCTTGCCGCGAACTCGTATGGCGATGTCGGGGATGCGAAAGCCGCCCGCGGGGTCCGGTCCCAATCGAACCTCCACCTCGACCACGAGCGACTCGGGCGTGCCCCCGGCCGTCGCGACGCCGTTCGATAGGGCCATCGCGTAACACGCGGCGTGCGCCGCGGCGATCAGCTCCTCGGGACTGGTCGTGCCATCGGCCTCCTCGGCCGCTCGCTTAGGGAACGACACGTCAAAGGTCGCCACGCCACTACTGACGAGCTCAACCCTCCCGACGCCGTCTTGGAGACCTCCGGTCCATGTGGTGCGCGCTTTACGTGTGGGCATGCTTCACTTCCTCTCGCTCGATGACACCTCGCATCCTACGGTGACGCCGTCAATGGGGCCAATGGGCGCCCGGGGTGAGCGAACACCAGCTTCACCCTTTCGAATGGTCCGGCGACGCGACCCTTCGCCTCGGGCCACGTGGTGTTACTAGGGATCAACGAAGCGAGCCACCGTGAAGGCGATGGTGGTGGGAACGCTCAGGGCAAAGACCACCAGCATGAGCGTGACGAGCATCAGCGACGAGCCGCGAGTGTGATCACGCACGAACGCGAATTCGATCATGCCCGACGTGATGACGTAGGCCAGCAGTGCCCACTTGAAGACGCTCACGAATGTCGCCCACGCGAACTCGTTGATTCGAGCGAGCAGTATTCCCGCCAGGACCAGTAGCACGACTGCGCCACACAGTAACGCGGTAGCGAAACCGAGTGGCGCGATGCGGGGCGCGTACGAGGCGAGCATGATCCCTCCGACGACGACGAGTCCGAGCGCGCCGGCGCTCAGCCAGCCAATGGGCGGCATAGCTCGATCGGGGCGCACGACCGGCGGAGTTGCGTTCGTGATACTCATCGTGACCCCAGTCGGGTCATGATAATGAGCGTGGCGATCTGCATCACGCCGGTAATACCCGCGGTGTAGATGAAGCGTTTCATCAGACGTCCGATTCGTTCACCATTGGGCACCGGTTTATTCATCTCGTATAGCACCGCAATATTCGCCGGCTCCAACACGCCGAGCGCAATCGTCGCCATGACGCCCACCACACAGAACGACACGATGAGCCACGCGTGATTGGGGTTGGACACCGCGAGATTGCCCGCGTTTCTAGCGACCTGGAATCCGGTGGCGAGCGTCATCATCACCACGGTGGGCATGATGATCACCATCTTGGGCATGAAGCGGGCCGAGAACTCTGCGCGCGAGGGAATCGAGAGCCGTCCCAGAATCGGGCCGATCACCAATCCCACGAAGAGATCAATCCCCGTCCAGAGCCCTCCGCCCACCACGTGGTTGAACATCAGTCCCCACTGCCAGTTAAAGCCGATCGACAGTGCGACAAAGATCACGGCCGGCGCCACTACGGGCAAGCCCTTTAACGGGACGACCTCAATCTTCGCTCGTCCCACGTCGAAAACGTGGTGGGCGTCGACGTCGTTCACGATCACTTCTTCACTCATGGCTCCCCCTGTTGAGAGGACTTTACACAAAGAGAATCGCCGACGCCGACCNNACCTTTTGTCCGGCGACGACCCGCGAGGTCAGTTCCCGTCTTGTTGGGGCGCAAACCGCCTCTTTGGCATCCGGGGGCTCGCTCTGTCATGCTAAGGCGATGACAAAACTCACTACTCACGAGGACGGAATGCCGATCTGGGTCGACGTCGCGGTCGAAACCGCCGAACAGCACCACGACCTGCGCGCCTTTCTCAGTGCACTCTTTGACTGGACGTGGGACCTCGGTGGCCCTGAGATGGGTTACTACTCCATCGCCTCACACGACGGATCATCGGTGTTCGGTCTCGCTCAGAATGATGGGGCCCGAGGGGTCGCCACCACGTACTTTTCGACCTCGACGATCGAACGGACCGTCGAACAGTCGGTGGGACTCGGCGCGAGTGTCACCATGCCCGTGACGTCCGTCATGGATCTGGGCACGATGGCTTTGCTGAACGATCCCACGGGCGCGTTGTTCGGCCTCTGGCAACCCGGTACCTTTCAGGGCTTTGGCGTCGCGTACGAACCCAACGCGCCGGGCTGGTTCGATCACGTCTCGCCCGATCCCGACGTCGCCGCGCGCTTCTACTCGACATTGAGCGGACATCAGGCGTCGTCGCCCGAGCCCTCGATGCGAATCCTGCAAAACGGTGAGCAGTGGTACGCGAGTCTGTCCCAAACTCAGCCGGGCGACGCCGCCCACTGGCAACCGATCTACGTCGTCGACTCCTTGAAACGAATACACGAAGTGGTTCCTCGCCACGGCGGCGCCATTGTCATTGAAGAGATGCCGGTTCCGGGCAGCGCCCTCTGCGTCTTTAGCGAGCCGGTCAACGGCACGTTAATGACCGTGATGGCGGCGGGCGACCACCCCAGCTAAGAAGCATCCGACCGAGACACTGTCGTGACCAATGGCGTCGCGCCGAGTTCGGTACACCGCGACAAATGTTGCGTAATCAAAAAATATTTTTACCGGCATTGAGTGCAAGTGGAGACTTCGCTGTTCAACCGCCTCTCGCATCAATCCTGGGCCCGTGCGACTACGACCAATGGTTCTGCGCAAGAAAAACTCTGGCTAGAAAATAAAATTTATTGTGAATTGACCATAGAATTCTGGCTGCTCGCGCGGTAGATTTCAGCGAGCTGAAACGCAGCTATTACGTGCTCGTTGCCCTCACAACCAGCAGAGAAAAATCAGACGCGGAGCAATCACATGATGAAGAGATTTTATAAGTTCGCCCTTGGCACGGCCACCGTCTCACTGGTAATGGCCGCGTCGCTGCAGAGCGTCTCCGTGGCCAGTGATGGACCCCCGGTTACGGCGGGGCCGCCGAGCGTACTGGGACTACTGGGTAACGGACCTTGGCAGGTCGACAACAACACCGCCGGTGTGAATCGGGCGTGCGCCGCCTCTTCGACCGACGCGTCGTGCAACGCGCTCGTCCTCGAACCCGACACCACCCCTGGACAGAGCCCCTTTGGCACTTCCGGGCTGGGTCGAGCGAAGCACGACGGCACCTTTGGTTCTAACTACCTCGCGCTCAGTCCCGCCCAGATCATCACGGCGTACAACTTCCCCACGACGAATTCGACGGGCGGACTTCCGGGCACCGGCAAGACCATCGCCATCGTGGATGCTTACGACGATCCGAGCATCGCGAGTGATCTGGCGACGTTCGACACCCAGTTCGGTATTCCCCAACTGGCCTCATGCGTCATTACCCCCACCAGCGGCCCGTGTTTGCAGAAGGTCAATTGGCAGGGCGGCACGACGTACCCCGCGTACGACCAGGGTTGGGCGATGGAGATAAGCCTGGACGTCGAATGGGCGCACGCTATCGCCCCCGGCGCGAGCATTCTGCTCGTTGAGGCGAACTCGAATCAGTGGCCCGACCTCGTTCGGTCACTCCCCTACGCGTCGGCGCATGCCCAGTACGTGTCAATGTCCTTTGGCGGCACGGAGTTAAGCGGCGAGAAGACCTACGACCTAGGTTTTACCAGCACGAGCACGAGCTACTTTGCCGCGGCCGGCGATACCGGCCTGGGTACCGAATGGCCCTCGACGTCGCCCAAGGTGATCTCGGTCGGCGCCACGACGTTGAACCTCACGACTTCTGGGACCATATCTTCTGAGACCGGATGGACTAGCGGCAGCGGCGGATGTAGCACCTACGAAACCGCGACCACGAATCAAGCGAGTTACCCGACCTACGCCCAGGTGAGTTGTGCTGGCAAAAAGGCGACACCCGACGTCGCCGCGGACGGGGACCCCAATACTGGTGGCTACGTCTACAACTCGAACAACTACTACGGGACCACCGGCTGGTTCACGGTCGGTGGAACCAGCCTCGCCACTCCAATTTGGGCCGCGCGAGCGGCCAACAGTGGCGTGACCATCAACTCCGCCTACATTTACGGCACGAATACCATCAACTTCCACGACATCACGGTCGGCGGCAACTCGGCCGGCTGTCTCGTGGGCTTAGACCTCTCGACCGGACTGGGCAGTTGGAACAACTAGTTCCTTGAGCAAACGGCCCCTACGGCGAACTGGCCTATTAATAAGGTCAGTTCGCCGTAGGGGCCGTTTGCCGAGAAGTATCAGCTAGTCGCTTCAAATGGTCGCCACGCCCGAAACGATTTCCAGGCCAGCGAGTTGACAACGTATACGGCAACCTAACCAACGGACGCTTCGTGGCTGATCGGCGCGGTGAATCGTCGGAGCCGTCGCGGCCCACGTGTTGCGCTGGTTAACCCGTGTGGTCGATCACACCGTGAGTGACTGGATGAAGAGGGGAATCGACTTCTTGAAGTGCCGGATATTAAGTTGCTGGCGGATGAAGTTCGACACCGCTTGGGTCCGGCGGCGCCCGAGTGCTGAGTTGTCACTGAACCCCGTCACGGTCATCGAGCTCGCCCCGTCATGAACAACCGCCGCCGCGAACTTCGTCAGCTGCGACTTCATCTTGGCACTCAGTTTGGCCGAACCCGGAGCGAAGTGGGCCAGCTGCAAAGTGAGGTTGCCGGCCTTCATGACGATCACGCCCAGCGTGAAGGCGCTCTTCGCATTGGAGCCCACGAAGCCTTGCACGGCGGCGGTGTGGCTACCGGTCGCCAACGACGAAGGGATCGTAAGAATGACGGAGTAGCTGCCGTCGGGTTGGACCACGGCGGTGCCAATCAACGTGCCGCCTGAGTACATGTAGATATCCACGGTCGTCCCGGGAACGAATCCGGTCCCCGTGAAGGAGGCCGTACCGCCTTGGAACAAGACCACCGCCGTCGAGCTTCCCGCGCCCATAGTCAATGTCGTGGTGATGCTTGCTGACGACGATCCACTGCTCACCGTGGCGCTGTTGCTCGTCGTCGAGACCGTGGACGTTGACGTCGTGCCGTCCGAGGTGACCTCTCCCGCGCCCGGAGTTAGTTCGGTGGCCGGTGGCGAAACGCTCGCGGCCGACGGTGTCGCACCGGCCGAAGAGGACGACGATTCCGACTCCGAGAGTGGGCCGCTCGACGCGGCGGCAACAGTAAAGGTGTACGTGGTGCCGTCGGTCAGGCCGGTCACGACGCAGAAATTGGCCGTCGACGATGAGCACGTGGCCCCACCCGGCGACGCCGTTACCAAGTACACGACACCCGTGAAGCTCGAGGCATTCGCCGCCGGCGACCACGAGACCACTGCTTGGCCATCGCCGGCGACCGCGCCGACTCCTGAGGGCGCGCCAACGACCAAGGGATTAATGACAAAGCTCTGGAACGCGGTGGCAGCGGCGTACGCACCGCTAGCGGTGACGTTGGCGGTGACGACGCACGTGCCCGCGGCAATGAACGTGACGGTGGTCCCGCTCAGCGAGCACCCCGTCGACGAACCCAACGTGAAGGTCACCGTGCCATTTGCGGCGGTCGCGCTGACGACGTACGATCCCCCAACCACCGCGTCGGCCGGCGGCTGTGAGGTAAAGGTAATTGACTGAATGACCTGTGCAGCAACGTTGATGGACTGGCTATTCGTACCGGCCAAGTAACCCACGCTCGACGCGACGCCAGCGTCGATCGTGCACGTGCCCGAGGTAACAAACGTAACGATGGTCCCCTGCAAAGTGCACACCCCCGCGGACGTGGCGTCTACCGCGAACGTGATCGTTCCGCCGCTCGCGGCGTAGGCGCTCACGCTGTACGACTCTCCGACCACAGCGCTGTTGGGACCGCCGACGAAGTTGACCGGGTTGGCCAGTACGTTACCGCCGCCGCCGGATGATCCAACGGCGATAGTCAGCGTGACGGACGACGCCGCGTAATCAGGGCTACCCGTTATCGTGGCTGTAATCACGCAAGTTCCGGACACGGTGAACGTGACGACGCCCGAGGTTGGATCCACCGTGCACGTATCCGCCGAGTACGTGATGAAGCCGGTACCCACGGCTACAGCATTGGCAATGTAGGTTTCCCCAACGTTCGCCGAGTCATACCCAGTAAAGAAGATGTCGTTGTCAAAGGTCCAGTCTGGGTCGTTCGTAAAGGAGAGCTGCGGATCTCCCGGCACCACGGTCAAGGTCAGTGTTGCCGATCCACTCGTGTAGCCACCAACCNNTCGACACACGTGCCAGTACTCGCGAAAATGACTGCGCCGGAGTATACGGCGCAGCCAGCGGAGTTAGCGCCTTGCACCGAGTACGTCACGCTCGCCGAACTCACTTCAGTCAAGTCAATGGTATAAGTAGTGCCATATGCGCTGGAGTCCGTCGCGACATTGCCACTGGTCCCGGCAGTAACAAAACTTAAACCTGGATCAATAGGAGATCCCAGGGGCGTTAGCGCCAACGAGCTCGAGATCGCACCCTCGGGAGAGCTCAGCCAGA
>PKWA01000153.1 GCA_003131665.1 Acidimicrobiaceae bacterium | reverse complement strand
CATTTGTATAGAGCAATTTGGCTCCACATCAATCGTCACCCGCAAACAGGCCGGAAAATCCCTGATCAAGCCCTCTTGCGTGAGGTTGCGCCGACTGACGGAGTTTCCTGCGATGACACCAAACGACGCTCATCGAATGGAATCTCCCACCCGGAGTACCTTCTCGCACTCTTCATCGTCTTCTCCATCCTCATCCTCATCCTCTTCCCCTTCGTCTTCTTCCTCGTCATCGTCTGGCTTTTCCCGAACTCGGGCATCGACAGCTATCGAACTCTCCGCAGNNAGGTTGTCGTTGGATTGACGTCGATTCGATTTGATTGGAAAGTGGCCACCACGTACTGCTCGAGCGAACATCGAGATCGCCAGTGCGGTTGCGCTCGCTTTCACGCGAAGGAGGAAGGTCTGCGCTCAACGCGCGAGCACACTACTCTTCGGCAATGACCAATCCCACCCCTAACCGGGTGCGGCAGTTGTCGGAAGGTGGTGAGGGGTCCAAAAGGACCTCTGGGGGTGCCCCAGTCCCCCCTCGCCCACCACCTGCCTCAAACACGAGGCAACTTCAATGGCAAGGTGCGTCGCGTCGCGGCAACCAGCTCGAGGGATCAGGCGTGGGCCAATTTTCGCCACCGGCTAATCCCTTCGGCAATACTGAAGATGGCAGCGTTGAGAGTCGAGTTTCGCATCGACATCCAACGCATAGAGGGGGAGTAGAGCGATGAGTGCACCGCGCGTCGAGACGATTCAAGGAACAGTCGAAGGTACGACACAATCAGGTTACGAACGATTTCTGGGGATTCCCTACGCCGAGCCACCGGTGGGCCGACTGCGCTTTCGAGCACCGCAAGTTCCGTCCGCGCACAGCGGGACCTTTGTAGCGGACACCTACGGTCCTCACGCACCACAGCCTTTCTCGATGATGGAGCACTTTCTTGGCGAAGGCGCGCCCGTGGTCAGCGACGAAGCCGGGTGCTTGCGACTCAACGTCTGGACACCGCACAGCGACGAAGGACACCGTCCGGTGATGGTGTGGATGCACGGCGGCGCGTTCGTCTCTGGAGCGAGCACCACGCCGTGGTACGACGGGGAACGCTTCGCGGTCGACCACGACCTCGTCGTGGTGAGTTTCAACTATCGCCTGGGCGTGCTCGGCTTCACGTACTTAGGTGACGAGTTCGGGCCCGACTGGGCCGGTTCGGGGTCCCTCGGCGTCCAAGACGCCGTCGCGGCGTTGCGCTGGGTGAAGGACAACATCGCCCACTTCGGTGGTGACCCGAACAACGTCACGATCTTCGGTGAGTCCGCGGGCGCCATGGGCGTCGGCACCCTTCTCGCCATGCCTGAGGCCCACGGTCTGTTCCACAAGGCGATCTTGCAAAGTGGCGCGGCGAGCAGTGCCAAGAGTACCGACGTCGCCACTCGCCACACCAAGGAACTCATGGACATTCTCGGACTGGACCGCGTGGACCTCGACGCACTGCAAGAGCTCTCCGTGAGCACCTTGATCGAGGCCCATCAGGCTCTCGCCGCGGCGCACGTTCGAGAGGGTCTCGTCTCGATGCCCGTGGTGGACGGCTCCGTCATCGATCGCTCTCCCCTCGAAGCGGTCGAACAGGGTGCGGCGAGCGACATTCCCCTGCTCATCGGCACCAATCGAGACGAGTGGCGGCTGTTCGCTCTCTTTGATCAAGAGTTCATGGCCACCGACGAAGAGGGCCTGGAGTCGGGATTAGAGACGCTGCTCGCCGAGAACGCCGCAGCGGCGTTGCGCACCTATCGCGAGCGTTTGGGTGACGTCGCTCCCGCGGAGATTCTCACCAGCGCGCTCACCGATTCCATCTTTCGCATCCCCGCGATTCGCTTGGCCGAAGCCCAACATCGTGGGGGCGGCTCCGCATGGATGTACCTCTTCACGTGGGCGATACCCCAAGCCAAGAACGGACTCGGTTCGTGTCACGCGGTGGAGTTGCCGTTCGTCTTCAATACCCTGGACAAGCCGGCCGCCGAGCTCTTCGTGGGCCAGGACCCGCCACTTCAACTCGCACGCGACGTCAACGCCACGTGGGCCGCGTTCGCGCGTTACGGCGACCCCGGGCGAGGGTCCTTTGGCGAGTGGCCCCCCTACGAGCCACACGATCGAAAGACCATGATCATTGACCTCGACTCGCAAGTGCAGAGTGATCCCCTGAGCGAAGAGCGAATGCTCTGGCCAGAGTCGCCGGCTCGACGCCACGAGTCCACGGCCACGCTCGCTGACTGATCACGAGCCCCGAAGGATCTCGCTCAACCTCGACCAAGAAGACGCGACGGCGTCTGAAAGAAGGCCGGCCGTTGTCATGTTGAGCCCGTCACGAAAGTGCGAGCCCTATTAGAAGGAGGAGTTGGCTATCCAGTAGTCGATGAGCGTGCGATCTCCCTGCACCGCGACGTTGACCTCCGCGATCGCTTGGCGACGGTACAGAACCATCAACAGCTCCTTCACGGGGCCCGACAACTCCACGTGAGGCGACTCCGTGCTGTCAATCAAGCGAAAGCCGCTGTCGATGAGCTGAATAGTCCACGTCCGCGCAACGTCGGTCGCGGTAATTCGTATGAGCTCGTTCCCGCCACGAATCTCACGAACGTCAGGCGAGAAGTTCCCCGCCGACTCTAGGTTGACAAGAAACTCATCGATCGCGTCACTCGCGACCAGGGGATCGACGACGGGCGCGCGGCCCACGGCCAGTTCGAGATCAATCCGATGAACGAAAGTTTCGTGCAGTTGACGGCGCGACCAAAAACGAAGATGTTGGTCAGCACCGAACGCCCACATCGCCTCGTCGGGCTTCCCGCTGCGCAAGGCCGCGAGTAGCGACGCTCCGCCACCTCTGATCCACGGTGCGTTGACCGGTCCCCGTACAAAATCCATCTCCGCCGAAGGAACTCTCTGCTGCGCGCGAACGCGCACAATATGTTCGACCCAACGGTGGACGTGACCCAGGTGCTCACCAAGATCGTGGACTGACCACTCGGGGCACGACGGCACGACGGTGGCTTCGTTCGCCCCCTCGAAGACCGTAGCGAACCGATCAATCTCGATTTCCAACGCATCACATCGTTCCAAGTGATTCACGCTTCGATGCTATTGGAAGAACCCGCACCAGCATTGCCGATATCTTCGATCGATCTCCGCCGTTCCAGTGCTGGCTCGTGCTCAATGCCCGACCGAGGGAGAAGACCTCGCCAGTACTGTTGAACAGATGTCCACTCCCCCGCCACCGATTTTCGTCGGAGAGAACAAGCCTCCAAAGACACGGTCGCGTTCTCGCACCGTTCTCGAATGGTTGATCGTGGTGGCGCTGGCGGTACTGGTGTCGCTGCTCGTTCGCACCTACGTGTTTCAAACCTTCTCCATTCCTTCAGGATCAATGGAGCCGACGTTGCACGTCGGCGATCGAATTGTCGTCTCCAAGCTCAGCGTGGAATTCGGAACAATTCACCGTGGCGACATCTTGGTCTTTAAGGCGCCACCAGCCGTTCGAAGCGACTGCGGCGACGACGTGGCCGACCTGGTCAAGAGGGTAATTGGCCTGCCCGGAGACCACCTCACGTCTAAGGGCAACACCATCTACGTCAATGGNNCTACTTCATGATGGGCGACAACGAGCCGAACTCCTGCGACAGCCGTTTTTGGGGCAGCATCCCGCGGTCGAGTGTCATCGGCAAAGCGTTTCTTCGAATCTGGCCCCTCTCACGAATCGGCTTTCTCTAACGGCGCCAACGTCCGTGCATCGCGTTCCTCCGGGCTCATCGAGTGAGCTACCTGGTGAGGTTGGGAGAACTTACGTGAGCGGGTGCGACTCGAAAAACGACCACATCAAGGTATTGGCGTTGACGAGATCTGATTGAGGACCAAGCAGCTCGGTGATATTGGGCGGCATCGTGGGCCCACCGGGCCATTCGTGACCCTCGCCCATCACCTCGTAGAGCTCGACCACGGCGCCGCTTGCACACGTGGCGTAGGTGGTCAACTTCACCCCCGAGACCGGAGCCGAGCTCGTCGGCTTCGTGGCGCATCGATCCTGTTGGGCCCAGTCCTTGGCCGCCGTGCTCACCGAGTACGTCCAGTAGGCCTGGCCGTGGCCCGCGAAGGGATCAACCAAGTCGGCCGATCCGTGAAAGGAGATGACGGGCACGGCTCTCGTCGTCGGACACGGCATGGGCCGACGAAGTCCACTGACCGGAGCGACCGCGGCGAAGATGCTTGAGGCGTCACAGGCGAGTTGGCTCGTCTCGCGCGCGCCCCCCGAGAACCCGGTCGCGTAAACCTCTGAAGCGTTGACGCAGTACTTCTGTTCGAGAATGCCCACGAGCGCCGTTAAGAATTTGACATCATTAGCCGACTTCGCGGGAACTGGTCGCCCACCGATGAGGGGCACACCCGGCACGTTCCAGTCGAAGCCCGTGCCGTCAGGGATAAGCGCCTGAGGGTACGCCACGATGAAGTGCTCGGCATTGGCGGTGGAGTTCATCTTGGTGAATCCCTCTTGCTCGAGAGCCGTACTGCCACTCCCGTGAAGGTTCAGTACGAGGGCTTGGGGTGTGGTGTTCGTCGAAGTTCTGGGCACGTGCACGATCACGGTTCTTTGGAAGCCATTCACCGTCAATGACAGCGTCGTCGAACCAGGTGTCGATGGTCCACAGCCCGACGTCGTCGTGGCCGGCGACGCGGCGCTCGCGGTTGAAGATCGGCTGGCGACGGAAAGACACAACGCGGCAATAAGCAGCCCAACGAGCACGATGGAGCTTGTGCGAAGGAGCCCTAGCGCCGACCATGTCCTCGAATCTTCCCCCATCACCGCGCTGCCCTTCCCCTCACTCAAAACAATAAGGGTCACGACCTAGGTGCGTCCCGTCATCGAGGCTCTCTCCTCTAGCGTGGGGCCAGTTGAGAGGAGATTTGGTGAGGATCTTGATCATTGGCGGCACGTCGTTCGTTGGTCGCGCGATTGCCTGGGCTGCGTGGCACCGTGGTCACGAAGTTTCGGTTTTGAACCGTGGTGTGACACCCAACGATCTGCCTGAAAAAATCGAACGGCTGGTCGGCGATCGCCAGGGTGACCTTTCGGCGCTGACCGGGCGAGACTTTGACGTCACCGTCGACGCCATCGCCTATCGCCCACTCGACGTGGAACACCTGGCGAGCGCCCTCGGCGGTCGGGGCGGACACTATCTACAGATCTCCTCGGTCTCGGCCTATAGCGATCCGGGCTTCGAGGGCTCGAGCGAGGCGACGTGCACGCTGTGGAGCGAGGAAGGACTTGATTTGGAAGGTTCCGTAACCGGTGCGTCGTATGGGCCGCTGAAGGCGGCCAGTGAACGGGCGGCCCGAGACAGTTTTGGCGACACGCTCACGATCGTTCGCCCGACGTACGTCATTGGCGCGCATGACGCGACCCTTCGCTTTCCCTACTGGGTCGAACGGGTCCGACGAGGCGGCGAGATCGCCGTGCCCGGACCACGAGCGAACGCCCTGCAGTACATCGATGCGCGCGACCTCGCCAACTTTGTCGTCCACGTTGCCGAAGAAGGGTTGAGCGGCGCGTTTCACGTCGCCGGGCCACAACCAGCCGGGCGCTTCGTCGAGATGGTTGAGCAGGTCGCGACGCACCTGGCGCCACCCGGGACGACGGTCCACGAAATCAGTGTTGAACGAGTCCTCGAGCTCAAGTTGGCGAGCAAGTTCCCGCTGTGGACTGGAGGGGAAAGTGAGAACGTTCTCGCCCTCGATAGTTCATTGGCGCTCTCGAACGGACTTGACCTTCGCCCGCTCAGCGACAGTGTGGATGACGTCCGGTCGTGGTGGGGCGAGCGGGCATGGCCCGAGCACTGGCTCACCAGTTCCGACGAAATTCGACTCCTCGGGCCCTGAACGTCAACCACGTGAGGGTGATCATCACCGGCGGCCTGAGCGCCTAATCACGTCTGACTTTGTCGGTAAGAATCTAGGTTCAGTGCACAAATGAAGAAGATGGTCTCTATGGACGAAGATCGATTCACTCGACTCGTTCGAGAGCATTCACCGGCGGTCGCTAACTACCTACGTCGACGTCTCTATCCGCTCACAGCCTCGGACCTTGACGATCTCGTCGAAGAGACTCTGCTCGTGGTGTGGCGAAGGCTTGACGACGTCCCGGTGGACGCCGAACTTCCCTGGATGATCGGCGTCGCCAAAAACGTACTGCGTAACGCTCGTCGATCAAAGAATCGCCGTGTCGCCTTCGAAGCAACACTCGTTCCTCCTCGCGACAACCCCTCGGCGGAGGAGTTCGTCATTGCCGACACCACGGTCCGGGAGGCTCTCAGTTCACTCAATGAGGACGATCGCGAGTTTCTCTTGCTGCATGCCTGGGACGGACTTGATACGCACGAGCTCGGGAAGCTCTACGCCATCAGCACGAACGCCGCGGCCGTTCGACTCTCTCGCGCGCAGCGGCGCTTTCGCGAGTTGCTCGGCGGCACAGAAAATGGCTGAAAGTTTGTCCCGGCGCGCGACAGTGACCAGGTAGGAGGAGAGGAGGCCTATGAGCGACTTTGATGAGCGTCTACGAGCNNGTCAGCCCTATCACCACCACGACCTCGACGGAATGATCACGCGAATTACCAGACAGCGCGTGGCGGCGCCGAGCCCGGTGTGGCGGCGTTTTCAACTAAAGATGGCCGGTGCGCTTGCGGCCAGCGCGCTGCTCACGGTGGGCGCCATTGCGGCGCTGCAGGGGGCCGGAACGGTGCTGCCGTTGCTGGCCTTGCAGTCCACCAACACCGGTGGCGCACCATCGGCTAATCCACAGACGTTCATGGGCACGATGCAGGTCTATGAGCAGTACCACTTCAGCGCTGCTTCGGCGCTGACGCCCACCACACCCACCAGCTCATCGTACGAACTCCAATTTCCGAGCGACCAGTCCGCCGAGGCGATGCGCGTCGCGGCGATTTTTGGCGTCACTAAATCCCCTCTCACCATCAGTGGCGACAACCACGACACGACGATCACCGATTCCTCAGGCAGGTCACTGGACTACGAGAGCACTGGATTGCCGCAGTGGTACTACTCCTTTACCTCGCCATCAATAGCGCCCGCAACGGCGACAGACTCGTCGAACGCGCAGATGCCGAGTCACGCGACGCTCGAAGGCGACGTCAGCAGCTACCTCACGAAGCTGGACTACGGCTACACCGTCTCGTCACCAGACTTCACCACTTCGACAGTTACCAACACCAGCTCCGACGGGACGACGGAGCCGCCGGCCAGCATCGAAACCGTGACATACATCGTTGACGTCGCGGGAATCGCTACCGATGAACCGGTAGTCTTCGAGGTCGACGCGAATAACGACGTAATCTACGCCTCGGGCCCGGCGTTCAGTGTGAACGTCACGTCCAACTACCCGCTGCAGAGCCCCATCGACGGAGTCGCCGCCCTCAACGCCGAACAGCAGAGTAGATTTTCCGCGAGCTCGAGCGCGTCGAGCTCGACGTCGTCGGAGCCACCAGCGAATTCCGGCGCCGGAGTGACTGGCTCAACATCTGGCCCGCCGATCGTAGAGGTGACCTTGAGTTCAGATTCCGTGTCGCTTCAGACGTACGAGCTTGCCGACGGCACTTCGTGGCTGCTGCCCGTCTATCACTACGTGGGCCAATCCACTAACGCGGACGGAACCCTCTCGACGAGCAGCTGGTACGAACTGGCCGTCGATCCTCGTTACGTGCAGATGAGTTCGAACTCGTCGGGGAGTGGCTCGCACGGACCCATCAACTACTGAGACGGCATCAAATTGCGACTCAGCCAATCGGCGTGAGCAACTGAAGCTGACCGACGCCGACTGAAAGGTTCAGCACCAATCGCGTCGTCGATGTTGTCGAACTCGCCGACGTAGCCGTTGAACCGGTGCCCGACGCGATGCTTGGATCAAAGTACTGTCCACGTTGCACGGTGCCGATGCCCACGTGAGTGCGAAGATCGATCGACACGTTCGCCGGCAGATCGACCATAAGTATGCCCACGCCCTGGGTCGCGGTGAGATATTTCGTCCCCGGCGAGAAGTGAACGTGCGAAAGATCAATCGTGGACTCTCCGATGGCGCCGTGATAGACGCGTTGGACTTCGGCCGGCGAAGTGGGATGCCAGGCTCTGGTGCCGCTACCGCCCTCGAGTGGCACTCCAATAACCTGCAACGAGAGCAAGAACACGCCGGTCACCAGTATCAGGAAACTCAGGAATCCGAGAAACGTGAGTGCGAAGAACCTTCGAAGCGTCAGGCGACGGGCGGGCGTAGTTAATGAGACGACGGCAAGCACCACGAGGAATATCAACCAGAGCAGGCTCAGCCCCGGACCTAGGCGATGACCGCCTTGAAGCGCGGCGACCATGATGAGAGCGAAGACGATGACACCAAGCGCCACGGCGTAACGCAGCCAGTGCCTGCGCGGCTGACTCGACTCGTCAAACGCCACGACATCACCGGTCTCGACCGCCTCGGACTTCGGGATCAAGAGCCACATCGCGAGATAGATCGCCACGCCGAGTCCGTAGGCAAGCGCCAGCACCACGAAGATGACGCGAACGATGTTCGCGTCCATGTCGAAGCGGTCACTAATGCCGCCCGCCACACCACCAAAGATTTTCTTCGTCGAACTCCGATGGAGCTTCGCGCCCTGAGGGCTGGCGTCACTGACTGGTGTATCGACGTCACCAGCACTCACGTCATTTACGTCTTCAGTTTCGTCCATGCCACCAATGTAAGTGGCGCTCGAATCTCTGACTATCAGGGCGAACCCCCACAACACGAACGCCCTACACCGTGGGCTAAGGGTTCTCCCCTAGAGCAACCCTCCTTCACCCGTGCCAGACTTGATTCGGACGATTCTGGTCCTCGAAGGAGAGACGAGGCATGGCACTCACGACACCGCCGCGCGCCGTCATTGGCACGACTTATCGTCCGTACCGCCGAGGCGTAGAGAACGCAATACTCGGTGGCGTCTGTGGCGGGCTCGCGATTCGTCTCGGGGTCAAAGAACGCACCGTGCGCATTCTCTTTTCACTGCTCGCGCTGGTGGCGGGACTGGGTGTCTTGCTCTACATGGTGCTCTGGCTGACCAGGCCGCGCTCGGGCGAGGACGAGGCAATTGGCCATCGACTACTCGGGCGACGCCGCGAACTCCATCGCGTCTTGATCGGTCTCATCGCGATCTTCGCCTGTCTCTTCGTGCTGCTCTCACACGGCCTGCCCAACATCGGGATCTACACCTGGCCACTGCTCTTGAGCTTGATCGCGGCCTTTGGGGTATGGCGCGGTGCCTCGAGTGATGAGCGCCGCCACTTGGAAGAACTCATCAAGTCCGCGCCCATCATTGGCGCTCCGGCCGCTCGAACTCGCCGGAGCCTTTGGTTGCGCGTGATCCTGGGCGTCGTGCTGGTGTTCATCGGCCTTCGTACCCTGCGACACGTCAACGGCTACTGGGGCGGCACCACGCCCATTTTCTACGGCATCATTCTTCTGGTCGCGGGTGTGCTCGTGCTCCTCGCGCCGTGGTGGTTAGCGACGCTGAACGACCTCTCGGGCGAACGGCGCGCCCGCGTGCGCGTCGAAGAGCGCGCCAACGTCGCGGCGCACCTTCACGACTCGGTCCTTCAGACCCTGACCCTCATTGAACGGGCCGCCGGAGATGAGACGGCGGTCACACGTCTCGCGCGCAATCAAGAGCGCGAACTGCGCCAGTGGCTCTTTGAGCCGGACCAGGACGCCCAGAGTGGCGAGGGCACTTTCACGTCGCAGCTGCACGCCCTCGAGAGCGAGATCGAGAACGACTACGGCGTCAAGGTGGAACTCGTGGTCGTGGGCGACTGCGCGAGCGACGCCGACGTGCTCGCGCTCGTCGCGGCCGGTCGCGAGGCGGCGATCAACGCCGCTCGATGGTCCGACGCGAGCTCGATCTCCGTCTTCGCCGAAGTCGAGCCCGACGCCATCACCCTCTTCGTGCGAGATCGTGGCAAGGGCTTTGACGTCGACGCCGTGCCCCACGATCGCCGGGGCATCGCCCTGTCGATTCGTCAACGAATGCTGCAGCACGGGGGCACGGCCTCACTGAAAAGTGCTCTCGAGGTCGGCACCGAAGTGCAACTCTGCCTGCCGCGAAAGTCGTAACCGTGATGGGTCAGCCACGCGTCTTTCTCGTCGACGACCACGAACTCATTCTCTCGGGGATTCGAAGCGAGTTGGCCGGCTCGGTCGACCTCGTGGGCGAGGCCGACGAGGTAGAAGCGGCCATCGAGATGATTCTCGAACGCACGCCCGACGTGGTGCTGCTGGACGTTCACATGCCCGGCGGCGGCGGGCTCGCCGTACTGAACGCCGTCAGTGAGAAGCGCCCCACTATTCGCTTCCTCGCTCTATCGGTCTCGGACGCCGCCGAGGACGTCATCAGCGTCATCCGGGCCGGGGCGCGCGGCTACGTCACGAAGAACATCTCTGGTCCCGATCTGCTCGACGCGATCTACCGAGTCGCGGCAGGCGATGCGGTGTTCTCACCTCGACTGGCCGGATTCGTGCTCGACGCGTTCTCACTCGAAGGCGTCAACCTCGAAGCCGGCGACGTCGACCCCGAACTCGACCAACTGACGCCCCGGGAGCGTCAGGTGCTGCGACTGATCGCGCGGGGCTACTCGTATCGCGACATCGGCACCGAGCTCACCATCTCTACCAAGACCGTCGAGAGCCACGTCTCGTCAGTACTACGCAAACTCCAACTCTCCAATCGCCACCAACTCTCGCACTGGGCCTCCGAGCGCCACCTCAACTGAGCAGTCAAGATGGCCCACTTCACTTAACCGGTGGGGTTCGCGGATGAAGCAGGACTAGCGCTGTTCGATGAGGTCCATGTACTCCTCGTCCCACAGGTCGAAGTACTCCTCGGGCAACAACACCGCGTGCGTGGGCTCGAGCGCCTCGGCGAAGCCCCGTTCGTGACTCACGGCCACGATCGTGCCCTTCCACTGGCGCATCATCTCGCCCAACGCTTCCACGNNGCTCGTCGAGCAGCAACAGATTGGCCTTGGACGACGCCAGGATCGCCAGGGCTAGTTTCGCCCTCTCCCCGCCCGACAGGGTGGCCGGCATCTGGTGCGCGGCGGAGCCCTTCAGACCAAAGGCGCCGAGCATCTTTCTCCGCTGGACGTCAGAGTCGACGGTGCAGTTCTCCAGATTCCCCAAGACCGTTTTGGTGAAGTCCAACTGCTCGTTCTCCTGGGCGAAGTAACCCACGATCACGTTGGCGCCGAACTTCACCACGCCGTGTTGTACGTCCTGGGTGCCGGCGAGGCAGCGCAACATCGAGGACTTGCCCGCGCCGTTCTTGCCCACGATGAGGATCCGGTCGCCGCGCCGGGTAATGAAGTTCACGTCGCGCAAGACCTTGAGCGACCCGTAGGAGACCGCTACCTGTTCAACGGTCATCGGCACGTCGCCGCTTCGTGGGGGCAACGGCAGGCGAAACGTGACTTTCTTCTCCTTCTTGGTCACCTCGATGCGATTGTCCTTCAGTTTCGCGACGCGCCGGTCCAGCACCTTGGCGAGACGCGCGCGCTTTTCGGTCTGGCCACGCATCGAGTCAGCCAACTTGGTGAACTGGTCGATCTTGGCGTCTTGGTGGGCGGCGATCTTCTCTTCGCTGAGTCGGCGTTCTTGCTCGAGCAGCAGGAACTTTGAGTAGTTGCCCCGGTACTCGCGCAGTTGGCCGTCGCGCAACGCCAAGACGCGGTCGATGGAGCGGTCTAGCAGAGGTAGGTCGTGGCTGATCACCACGACGGTTCCTCGAAACTGTTCGAGCTCGTCAAAGAGCCAGCGCTTGGCGGACTTGTCCAAGTGGTTGGTCGGCTCGTCGAGCACCATCGTCTCGGGCTGCTCATAGAGCACGCGCATCAAGTCGACGCGTCGGCGCTGTCCACCCGAGAGTGAGTTGAGGTCCTCGAGCAGTAGGTCTTGTTTTAGACCGAGGCCGTCGGCCAGGCGCGCGACCTCGGACTCGGCTTCGTAGCCGCCGAGCTCTCGGAACTCCTCTTCGAGAGAGGTAAAGCGAGCGATCGTCTCCTCGGTCGGGTCGGCCGCTAGGGCGTGACGGGCGTGTTGCATGTCCGCGTCGAGCCGGTCGATCCCCCTCGCCGAGAGCACGTGCGAGAGCCCGATCGGCTCGACGCCCAGTCCCCCCGCCACCGGCTCTTGGGGCAGGTGGCTGAGTGAACCCTGGGCCGCTACTGAGCCGCTGATGCGAAGGTGCTCGGGGTGAGCGCCGAGCAGCACCGAGAGCAGCGTGGACTTGCCCGCCCCGTTTCGCCCGACCAGCCCGACCTTCTCACCGTTACCGATGGTGAAGGACACCGGCTCGAGGATTCGCCGCGGACCGATCTCGATTCCTAGGTCACGAACGATGAGCACTTAGCGACTCCCAATACCACGCGAAGCGGCGAGATTCGAGCGAGCACTCAGACGCCGTCGTGACGCGTTGCCAGTCTGGTGGGTTAAAGCCATGACATCAGTCTGCCTCACCACGAAAATGATGCGACGATGTGTCGCGGAGCGAGCCCTTTTCGATCGATCGATGAAGCGACGATGTTCGTCGAACATCGACCCGTCGGGCCGNNGCCGTTCAGTCCTCTTGCTCGGCCGGCACCGCCGCGACGGCCGCCACCGAGTGACCCTCGTCCAGGTTCATCACGCGCACGCCTGTGGCGTCGCGTCCCTGCGAGGAGATCTCTCGCACCGGAGTACGAATCAACACGCCCCCACTCGAGGCGATCAACACCTCGTCGTCGAGTCGAACCATGAACGACGCCACGACGAAACCGCGCGCGGCCGTAAGCCGGATCGCGCGTACACCCTGGCCGCCGCGGCCTTGGCGGTTGAATCGATCGATCTTCACCCGTTTGCCAAATCCGGTGTCGGTCACCACGAACAGATCGGCGTCGGCTCGCACGACGTCCAGTGAGATGGCTCGGTCGTCGGGCTTGAGCTTGATGCCACGAACCCCAGTGGCGTCGCGACCCATCTCACGGACCTGCGCATTGCCAAAGCGAATCGCCATGCCGCGATAGGTGACCACCATCAAATCGTCGTCGCCGCTCGTCGCCACTACGCGCACCACCTCGTCGCCGGGTCGCAGGTTAATCGCGATCCAGCCCTCGCGGCGGGACTTGTCGTACTCGCNNGGAACTTGTCCTTGGGAAAGTCGTCGGTCGCCACGATGGCTTGAATCGACTCGTTGGGCTGAAGGTTCAACAGGTTGACGACGGCCGTGCCCTTGGCGGTGCGTTCCTTTAAGGGGATCTCGTGTCCGCGCAGACGAAAGACCCGTCCCCGGTTAGAGAAGAGCAACAAGTGCGCCAGCGTCGTGGTGTGGATGATCTGATCGACGAAGTCTTCGTCACGCAACTTCGCGCCCTGCACCCCACGCCCGCCGCGACCTTGGGTGCGAAACGCGTCCGCCGCCACCGACTTGACGTAGCCGGCGCGCGTGATGGTGAGCACGATCTCCTCGTCTTGGATGAGGTCCTCGACGCCCAACTCGCCCGGGTCGTTGACGATCTGGGTGACTCGGTCATTGGCGTACTTACCTCGAACCACGCTGAGCTCGTCGGCGATGACCCCACGCAGTTTGACGTCGCTGGCGAGGATGGACCTGAGTTCGGTGATCGTCTCACGGAGTTTGGTCATCTCCTCTTCGA
>PKWA01000112.1 GCA_003131665.1 Acidimicrobiaceae bacterium | reverse complement strand
GGCCTCGTTGCACGCAAAGTCTACCGTAAGAAAAAACGAGATCCGCCGCTTCGAGCGGCCCGACTATCGGGTGCCGCGAGGGCGACGGCTGGGCTTGATGATGAGTGAGAGCGCGTTCTGCACGGGCACGAGATCACGTCGAAACTCACGGCGCGTCTGTTCGACGTTGGCCCGAGCCTCACTAGCGAGGGCGCTGAACGCATCCTTCGCAGCGATGAGTTCAACTTCCAGCGCCATGATGCGTTTCACGCCTTCGAGATTGACGCCCTCGTTGGTGAGTTCTTGAATCCGGCGCAACGCCACCAGGTCCTCGTCGGAGAATCGACGCGACCCGCCGCTCGTGCGCTGGGGGCTTAACAGGCCTCCGCGCTCGTAGTTACGCAACGTTTGAGGGTGGACACCGGCGAGTTCGGCGAAGACCGAGATCACGTAGACGGCGTGGAGTTCCGGGTGTTCAGTCACTGGTTACCTCTTCATTCAGGGTGTTCGCGAGCTGTTCGACGAGCCCTCGTTGTTGTTTCGTCAATTTCTTAGGTACCGACACGCTCACGCTCACCAAGAGGTCNNCCCGCGACGTTCTTTGAGCCCGCGGGAACGCCGCGTCCCTTCACGCGCATCGTGGTACCGGGTTGGGTGCCGGCGGGGATCTTCAGGGTCACCGGCTCGTCCAGCGTCGGTACCTCGACGGTGGTGCCGAGCATGACTTGAGTCAGCGGTACCTTTACCGTGGTAGTGACGTGACGTCCCCGTCGATCAAAGCGAGCGTCGGGCGCCACGTGCACGTCGACGTAGAGGTCTCCGGCCGGTCCGCCGTGTGTGCCGGGATTGCCCTTGCCCTTGAGACGAATGCGTTGTGAGTCAANNCAGCTCGGACACGGCGACGCGAAACGTCCGCCTCGACCCTGACAGATCGGACAGACGCTCGACATCGCGAACGGTCCTTGGTCGTCGTTGATGACCCCTCGACCGTGACAACGTTCGCAGGTGACAAACTCACTGCCCGGCGCGCCGCCCGTTCCCTTACAGGTGTGACACGCGTCGTTGCTCGGCAGAGTGACGGTCGTCGTGACACCCATGACGGCGTCACGAAATCCCAGGTGAAGGGCAGTTTCTAAGTCCGCGCCGCGCTGGGGGCGCTGGCGCTTCGAACCGCCACACAGCCCACCAAAGACATCACCTAGATCGGTGAAGTCACCCGTTTGAAAGTTGAAGCCGCCCGGTCCGGCGCCACCGAGTCCGCTCGCGGCGGGACCGAGGCGGCGAACCTCGTCGTACTCTTTTCGTTTGACGTCGTCGCCGAGCACGTCGTAGGCGCCGGAGATCTCTTTGAACTTTTCTTCCGAGCCGGGATTGGTGTCGGGATGGTACTGCTTGGCGAGCTTTCGATATGCCCGGGTAATTTCCTTGTCGGTCGCACTCGACGTGAGACCGAGGACCTTGTAGTAGTCCTTGTCGAACCACTCACGCTCGGCCATCGCGACCTACTAACCCCGAACCTTCACCATGGCGGGACGTAGTACGACGCCCTTCCAGCGATAGCCCGCGCGCAGTACCTCAACGACTAGCGGAGTGTCGCTCGCTTCGTCACCTTCGACGTGCGCGACCGCGTCATGCACGTAAGGATCAAAGGCCACGTCGACCCCGTCGATCCGTTCGAGCCCTTCTCGCTCTAACGTCTCGAGCATGAGGCGTCGAGCCTGGTCAAGGGCGTCGGCTTCGAAACCCGGCGCCGTATCCAGATGCGCTTGGGCGAGATCGAAGGCGTCCAGTACCGGCAATAACTTCACCACAATCTGACCGGTGGAGCGCGCGGCGGCGTCCTCGGATGAACGCGTCACACGCTTTCGATAGTTTTCAAACTCGGCTTGCAGACGTTGGAGCGCGTCCAGGTACTCGTCGCGCTGACGTTCGGCGTCACTTCGGGTGTCGAACGCTTCGGTAGTGTCGTCACTCGACGACGCCACCGACTCGTTGGCTAGCGCTTCGTCGCTCACGCCTCGTCGACAATCTCGGCGTCGACAATGTCGTCATCGTCACCGGGCCCTGCCGCGGGCTCGCTGGCGTTGGATTTGGCGGCCTCTTCATAGAGGCGCTGACTAAAGCTCTGACTCGCCGAGAGCAACTTGTCAGTCGCTCCCTTGATCGCTTCAATGTCCGTACCCGCCAACGACTCCTTCAACGCCGTCAGCGCGCCGTCTACGTCTTCACGCTCGCTGCCTTGGAACGACTCCGCCTGATCCTTCAACAGTTTCTCGGTCTGGTACACCAGGCCGTCGGCGTTGTTGCGCACCTCGGCTTCGGCGCGGCGCGTGCGGTCTTCTTCGGCGTGGGTCTCGGCGTCGCGAACCATGCGGTCGATCTCGTCCTTGGAGAGCGACGAACCGCCGGTGATGGTCATCGACTGGGTCGCGCCCGTGGCCTGATCCTTCGCCGAGACGTGCACGATGCCGTTGGCGTCAATGTCAAAGGTGACCTCTATCTGAGGAATGCCCCGTTGAGCGGGCGGTATCCCCACCAACTGAAACTTGCCCAGCGTCTGGTTATACGAAGCCATCTCGCGCTCACCTTGCAACACGTGCACTTCCACTGAGGGCTGATTGTCGTCGGCCGTGGTGAAGGTCTGGGATTTCTTGGTGGGGATCGTGGTGTTGCGCTCGATGATCCGGGTCATCACGCCACCCTTGGTCTCAATGCCGAGCGACAACGGCGTCACGTCGAGCAACAAGATGTCCTTCACGTCGCCCTTCAACACGCCCGCCTGCACGGCCGCGCCGATGGCGACGACTTCGTCAGGGTTCACGCTCTTGTTGGGCTCTTTGCCGGTGACCTTGATGACCAGATCTTGGACAGCGGGGATTCTCGTCGAGCCTCCGACCATGATGACGTGGTCGATCTTGTCGAGCGTCAGACCGGCGTCCTTAATTGCTTGGTCGAATGGTTTGCGACAGCGCTCCACGAGATCGGCCGTGAGTTCATTGAACTTCGCGCGAGTGAGTTTGAGGTCCAAGTGCTTCGGGCCGTCGGCCGTTGCAGTAATGAAGGGCAAGTTGATCTGAGTCTCTTGCACCGCCGAGAGCTCGATCTTGGCCTTCTCCGAGGCCTCCTTTAGACGTTGCACGGCCATTTTGTCGGCTGAAAGGTCGACGCCCTCGGTGTCCTTGAAGGTCTTGACGAGCCACGCCATCACCTTGTCGTCCCAGTCGTCGCCCCCGAGGTGGGTGTCACCGTGGGTGGACTTCACCTCGAACACGCCGTCGGCGATCTCTAGGACCGAGACGTCAAAGGTCCCACCGCCGAGGTCAAAGACGAGCACGGTCTGCTCTTGGGGGCCCTTGTCCAGTCCGTAAGCCAACGCCGCGGCGGTCGGTTCGTTCACGATGCGCAGGACTTCGAGACCGGCGATCTGTCCCGCCTCTTTCGTCGCGGTGCGCTGGGCGTCATTGAAGTACGCCGGCACCGTGATAACGGCCTCGGTCACGCTGTCACCGAGGTAGGCCTCGGCGTCGCGCTTGAGTTTTTGCAAAATTCGTGCGGAGATCTCCTGGGCCGTGTACTTAGTGCCGTCGATGTCGACGCTCCAGTTCTCACCCATGTGACGCTTCACCGATCGAACGGTGCGATCGGGATTGGTGATTGCCTGACGCTTGGCGACCTCACCCACTAACACTTCGCCGGTCTTGGAAAATCCCACGACCGACGGGGTTGTGCGACTGCCTTCGGCGTTCGGAATGACGACGGGCTCGCCCGCTTCCAGAACGCTCACCACTGAGTTGGTGGTACCGAGGTCGATACCGACTGCCTTTGCCATGAAAACTCCTTAACTCTGTTTCTGGCACGCGGACAATCCAGGGGGCCAGGTTTCTCTACTCCGATTCTACAGAGTTGAGTCCCCTCTTGTCAAGATAAATTATAAGTAAGATAGCAACTAGGGGATTTTGGCTCACCTACAGCCATATTGTCTCCATTGGGGGCCGACTCGGGCCTTTTTGGATGCCAGGACTACGCTAAAAGGGTGCCTGATCTCATCCTTTTGCGCCATGGACGCTCTGAGTGGAACGATCTGAACCTCTTTACTGGCTGGCAAGACGTCGATCTCTCTCCCGAGGGCGAGGGCGAGTCGCGGGCGGCCGGCGTTCTCCTAGCCGGCGAAACCGACCTCGACCTGCGCGTCGTGCATACCTCCTTGTTGACCCGGGCTATTCGCACGGCCGACCTCGCCCTGCACGCCGCTGATCGGTCGTGGCTCAAAGTTCGGCGCAGCTGGCGACTGAACGAACGCCACTACGGGGACCTGACGGGCAAGGATAAGAAGCAGACGGCCGAGGAGTTCGGCCTGGAACAAGTCAAACTCTGGCGACGGGCCTACGACGTCTCGCCCCCACCCCTCGCCCTCGCCGATCCCCGTAGCAGTCAACACGACCCGCGCTACCGCGACGTGCCCGCTCAGCTCATTCCACAGAGCGAATGTCTAAAGGACGTCGTCGCTCGAGTGACGCCGTACTTTCGAGACGTCCTGGGCGAGGACTTACGTTCCGAGGGGGTGTGCGGCGGCGCGGTGCTCGTGGTGGCGCACGGTAACTCCATCCGCGCCCTGCGCATGGTGCTGGAAAACATCAGTGAGAATGAGATCACCGAACTCGAGATACCAACCGGCATCCCGTATCGACTGACCCTCGACGAAGAACTCAACGTCCTGGCGGCGAGCTACCTCGGTGATCTCGAAGCGGCCGCCAAGGCGGCCGAGGCTGTCGCGCGCCAGGCCGGTTGAGTTAGAGGGCCTCGGGGCCCCGTTCGTTGGTGCGAATGCGCACCACGTGTTCTACGTCGCTGACCCAGGCCATGCCGTCACCGACGGTGTCGGTCCTCGCGGCCCCGACGATCGCGTCGATGACCTCTTCGACGTGCTCGTCGGTGCAGGTGATCTCGACGCGGATCTTGTCCACGAAGTCGAACTCGTACTCCTTGCCTCGGTAGATCTCAATGTGGCCCCCGGTCCGCCCGAATCCTCGCGCCTGGGTCACGGTCATGCCGGTGACCCCGACGCCCTGGAGGGCCACTTTGACCTCGTCGAGCTTGAAGGGTTTGAT
>PKWA01000040.1 GCA_003131665.1 Acidimicrobiaceae bacterium | reverse complement strand
CGCTTTTAGGGGTTCAGGTCAACCTATTTTTGTCGAAAGTGCAATGACTTCAAGCACTTTCGATTGACGACGCGTGACCACGAGTGACCACCATTGTCCTCTGTAACATGCCCAAACTATGCCCGACAGTTCCCGATTATGCCCAAACTATGCCCAAGGTCCCGTCGACAGATCCTTCTCCTCGACTCAAGGCCCGGAGAGAGATCCCATTTCGATTCACACACTTCAAACTAACTGAAGCTGTCGACCAAGTTCATCGTCCAGAACCACGTAATTCAGTCCGTCTCCGTCGCCCACGCCTAATCGACATTCGGAGCTCTCGACCCAATTCTCGATTTCAAGAGGCAAAAAGCTTTCAATTTCGCGAGGCGCCACCAAATATGCATTTGATGGCGGATTCGATATTGGCAACCTTCGAGGAATCCATATTTCGTCAAATCCAGTGAATAATCGGTCTTCGTTTGCGAGGTCAACAGTTGAAGTACCTGAAATTACCAATGGGTAGATGGAAAGCGCCCATTTTGGTTCGATTTCAAATCTTGAAGCCAATAATTTGATACGTCGAAGGTCTCGTTGGCTGTCGATTGAAGAGATCAACACAAACGGAAGTTCGGAGATCTTTGAAGCATTTTTGGTTATCCACTTCCGTACGGACATGTCCTCAATTCGTCCTGCGCTAATTACTGACATTGCTCCCTCTATTCGCCCGACCAAAGAGGCCTCGGAGCCCCGCGCGGCGGAATACGATTCCAGTCCCAGTCGTGCGCGTGTGGATCCCCTGAACCATCGTGATCATGTCCAAAATCGTAATCAGTTTTGGCTTGACCTTCGTCGTCAAAATCACGAATCTGTCCTTGCCCATTCCCGTAATCCTTGACTGTTGAGGAATTTGGCGCCCCTTTGGCTTTCAAGGGGCACGGTAGAGGATTCAGTGAAACGAGTTCGGCGAGTTCTTCCTCGGGCATCCTTTAACCGAGCGTGGCGCGAATCCAATTCCGAGCCCGAGGCCGGTTAAGCGAACTAACTATTTGCGACGTGGCCAATTCTTTCCGAGTGTAAATGACACTCCACCTGTTGACCCACACGGGACCATCTCGCTGACATTGACAACAAGAGTTATCCGGGGAGCAGAATGAAATCTGAAAGGTAAGCAACCAAGTACGCTACCCGATGTCGAGACAATTCTGTCTGAGCGAACAACGCCATCAGGATCCTCTCCATCGTTAAGAGTTTTCCCTGGCTTAAGAGCGACATCTTCGTTGTGCGAACTGCATGAACTATTGGAGCATGACTGGTCCACGACAGTCTGTTTGGTATTATTGAGCACGGTTACATTGAATAGGTCGTCATTACTACCTATATCTGGAACGCCACACGCTGCAAGCAATAAAGAAAAGGTGACCGCAGCGACGACGGTAGTACTCATCTTCATCAAATAAGTCCAGTCAGTGTTCGTGTGCGCGCCATCATTGATGCACCTCTACCATTTGAAATCGATCTTGTGCGTTCTCGCGTTAAACCCCGGGAAAGTCATGTTCACACCAACCTTGGTTCCAAAAAGTTTGTCAAACGCCTTGCTTAACGCAACTCCTCCAGTTTGATTGCCGAAGAGAGGTTGTTTCTTGACGTCGTTCTGCCAAATTGTCTCACCCTTTGCAAGGTCTGCCACAGCGTTACCACCCAAGCCAGCAGCCTCAGACGCTACCAACGGATCGGTCAGGACCTCGCTCGCGGCCTTGCAGGCGTCCTTGAGCACTCCGCACTTATTGGCAAGCTTTTCCGCGCCCTTTATTGTTTCGTAGCTTCCCCAATAAATGACGTATGACATATCCTGCGGTATGTCGATTAGGTCGCGAAGGAAGCCGGGTAATGCCAGGCCCAACGGGTCCGTAGCGTTCAATGAGTCATCATTTACGAATACATACGGCTGGTCCGTCGTCGCGACATCGGGGTCAATACTCAAGAACTGATCGGTCGCGGGATCGTAGTACCGGTTGATCAGGTAAATAAGCCCCGTCGGGTCGGTGTACGAACCCTGAAACCCAAAGGGGGTCACGTTCGTGCCCGAGGAGATGGTCGGCACTCCGTACACCGAGTAGATCGCCATCTCCTGGACCGCGCCGAGCGAGCCGCTGTTCCCGCTATAGACGCCCTGGACCCCGGTCTGGTTCGAGACCAGGAAGGAGACCGAGGTACCCGCGGACGTGGTCGTGATCTGTTCGAGCGGTGCGGTTCCGCCAAAGAGGAGATTGCCGTAGAGATAACTGGTGTCCGTCGTTCCTGACGTGGTTGTCGTGGCGTCATTGATGTTGAGGGGAATACCCCCGCCCGACACGCTGTCCCACGCGGAGTCGGTCGTCGAGGTTTCAGATTTGTGGTGGCGGGGCTTCGACACCGCAGTTTTGAAACCAGGGCGCAACCCAACCTCATCGAGCGTCACCAGAATTGTTACGACCCGAGAAGTCTCACCTGACCAGCCGCTATCGTTCAGAATCTCTAACTTTTCTCGCGCCCCCTAAACGTTTCGTTGGTAGCGCCTTTGATCTTCATCGCTGCACCGAGAATTGGCCAAAATCCGGGTGATCGAGAGACGGTACGGTCAGTCGTCATTCCGGTGACCGTGCCACATCCTGTGGGATCAACGACTACCTTCGTCATTTGGTATCCCGGAGCAACAAAAGTAAGTGTGTAATTAGGGCCTTGATCAGAGGGACAGTTGAGTACGCCTGCGCTGGGCTCTGGAAGAGCGCATAGTGCGCGCGCTACCGATCGAGACGAAGTGGCGTTGTTGACGTATACCGATTTCGGGAATGAGAATGTCGTTGGGTTACGTACACTTCCTCTGAGAATTCCAAACGCCGTCACTCGACCTTCGACGCCGCATATCTTCACGGAAGTTACTGATGCGCCAGCTGGCGACGTGAACGCAGATTGGACCAGCGCCGTTCCGACGAATGAACTCGTCCATAAGCCACCAACAAACACTAGAGTGCCTGCGAATAATCTCGCACTGGAAGCTCTTGTTCTCTTTTTCATCCCTACCTCCTCTTGACGGCCCTTCATTCCCAAATTCTCTCACTAGAGGACCAATAATTTATGTCGCCTCAATCGCTGAACACCTGCGGTGAGTAGCGCCAAACCGTATTTAATCTCAAAGGCTGACTTCGTCGCGCAAGTCTCGGATTATCCCGAACATCCGCCGTACGTATCAGTAAACGAACTGTCAGTACCCAGTGAACCAGCGGTCGCGTAAGGCGTCGAACCTGGCTCCATTGTCACGGATTGATGAGTGTACGTACTCAAGTATGCGATCGACATCAAATGTCCAACCGAGGCGTAGTCGAAGTTGTCGCTAACAAAGTCAGGCAGATTTGCATAGCCTATGACAACGCCATTTGACGATAGTTGTGGAGTTTCAATGATGAACTCAGCGGTTGATCCATCCGGAGTGAAGCCGGACGGCGCGTTCGCCGTCAATGTATACAAGTCGGTATTGGTTGTGTCATACAGTTCAAGTGAGTAGTTTGTGCCACTGTTATAGGTGACGGAAGCTTCAACAACATCGCCCGCTGCCGCAACATCGGGAAGCAGTGTCGACGTTTGGTCCCCTGCCGAATCAATATCCGGATTACTCGGATAGAACTCGAACCAGAATTGGCCATTTGCAGCTACACTGCTGTCGCTCGAGCCGAAATAGGTGCCATCTTGCGCCAAATAATTTGTGTTATGGCCCCCTAATCCTGCCCATATTGAGCCCAGTGAGATTCCAGTTCCGCCGGTGCAGGTCGAAACTGTGTTTGAAGGCTGCACGAACTGAGTGTTGACGAAGTCATAGTAAGTCGAAGAAGAATTCGTGGCGATATAGCCAGACCAATTAGACGTTATGAGAGGGGTATTCACTAGGGGTGCAGATATCAAAGACGGTGGCGGAGTCTGGATGTGAGCATGTCGATACTTCAACACCCACTGGGCAAATGCCACCCCGCTCGACGGAGACGGGCGAGCTGGTATTCCATAGGCTTTCAACTGTTCTTCTGTTGCCGATACTGGATTGAAATGTGCGGGCGGTACGTTGAAGGTTACGGAAGTGCCATTTATTTCATATGNNTAAGCCCGCACGCAGCCAATACTTCAGGCGTGTCGCCATACGGATTCGTTCCTCCTGTACATGTCGGCGCAGTTGAAGCGCCAACGGGCGCCACGATGAATCCAACAACTGCGAGAGCTAAAGCCGAGGCGACCTTCCACTTATAAATTGCCAATCGCGATCGCTGACTATGGCTCATCGTTCCCACCCCTCGTCCGAAGAGAACTCCTTTCATAGCTCTACTTATCCACATCGGATGCAAGAGCTTGATAGATCGGCGTTCCCGTCTCCCACACCAGATTGGCCAGTGTGACAAAGCGCCAATGCTTGGTAGCAGCATCAAATCCGTCGCGTCCCCGACACCAGATTGTCTCATCTCGGAAGCCGCCATTGCGAGGTTGCAGATCCTTCACGTCAGGTCTCCGACGGGAACCTACACGGTACATTTCAAATTGGCTGCGTTGACTTAGTGCCCGTGGAGTGCCCATACGAATCGAAAACGAAAAAAAGGCCACTAGAAGTGTGGCTTGATCAGCGCCGTTGCTCGAACAATGATGTTGCGTCATCCACCCTTCCAAGCTGGCCATGCGGGTTCGATCCCCGTCACCCGCTCTAAGTGACCTTGACCCCAAGCGGTGGACCGGTCCACCAATGACGAGGTCGCCACCAGTGAAGTGGGAACGACCTCGAACGACTAACCCTTATGAGCCGTCCTATGCCGCGGTGACGACCTTCACATTGCGAATCGGCTGGTTGGTCACGTACTTAAAGGTCACGTGGACTTTCTTCAGTGCAACTAGGTACACCTCCACGGCCTTGGCCCGAGCCTTGGCAACGGCCAGATCCTTCAGTCCGTAGCCCGTGATGGTCACCGAAGCCCCCTTCGCGAGCTTCCTCGAGAGGTTGATCAAGGCGTCCTTGGTGGCGTTACTAAGCGAGCTCTGGTAGTAGCCAAAGGTCA
>PKWA01000062.1:9626-10988 GCA_003131665.1 Acidimicrobiaceae bacterium | reverse complement strand
GCCGGCTCATCGACCGGCCGCTGCGGCCTTCCTTCCCGAAGGGATTCCGCAATGAGGTCCAAGTGGTCGGCACCATTTTCAGCGCCGACCAAGAGAATCCGCACGACATCCTGGCCATCAACGCCTCGTCGGCGGCCCTCATGCTGTCNNGGCCGGGCCCTCAGCGACTCGGTGGAGACCGACATCGCGATCATGATGGTCGAAGCCGGTGGCACCGAAGGATCCTTCGTCAAGTACGAAGACGGCGCGCCCAAGGTCAGCGAAGACGTACTCGCCGAAGGCCTCGAGAAGTCCAAGCTCTGGATTCGCGAAGCCATCAACCTGCAGCGCGACCTCGTCAAGGCCTACGTGGCCGAGCGCGGTCCCATTGAGCCCATTGCCTATGAGACCTTCGCGGACTACGAAGACGACGTCTACGCCCGCGTCGAATCGCTAGGTGAAGGAGCTTTGAGCGAGGCCAACAAGCTGAGCGAGAAGCAACCACGGGCCGAGGCGCTCGCCGCCGCGACCGCGTCAATCATGGAGCGGCTCTCCGGCGAGTTCCCCGATCGCGCGAGCGAAGTGAAGGCTGCGGTTAAGTCCATCACCAAGAAATTGGTCCGGCGTCGCATTGTCGACGAGGGCCTGCGTATCGACGGGCGAAGCGTCAACGAAATTCGTCCGCTCTCGGCCGAGCTCGACCTCTTTCCCATGACCCACGGCTCGGCGCTCTTTCAGCGCGGTGAGACCCAGGTCGTGAACGTCACCACCTTGGGCATGCCGCGCATGCGTCAACTGGTTGACTCGATCACGCCCGACGAGTTTCGCCGTTACATGCACCACTACAACTTCCCGCCGTACTCCACTGGCGAGACCGGTCGAGTGGGTGCGCCCAAGCGGCGCGAGGTCGGCCACGGAATGTTGGCCGAACGCGCGCTCGTGCCGGTGCTGCCGAGCGAGGCGGACTTTGCGTACACGTTGCGCGTCGTCTCAGACGTCATGCAGTCCAACGGTTCGACGTCGATGGCCTCGGTCTGTGGATCCTCGCTGTCGCTCATGGCGGCCGGCGTGCCGATCAAGGCACCCGTCGCGGGCATCGCGATGGGCCTCGTTTACGACGAGGGTAAGTACGTGACCTTGACCGACATTCTCGGCGCCGAAGACGCCTTTGGTGATATGGACTTCAAGGTCGCCGGCANNACACCAAGATCGACGGGCTCCCGGCGGATGTTCTCGCCAAGGCGTTACATCAAGCCAAAGACGCCCGCTTGGCCATTTTGAAGGTCATCACCGACACGATTGCCGAGCCGCGTAGCCAAGTCGCTGACGTGGCGCCCAAGATCGTCACGATGGAGATTCCCATCGACAAGATCGGTGAGGTCA
>PKWA01000062.1:0-9578 GCA_003131665.1 Acidimicrobiaceae bacterium | reverse complement strand
GCTGACGTGGGCGCGATCTACCAAGGCCGCGTCGTTTCCATCGCGAAGTTTGGTGCGTTCATCAACATCCTGCCGGGTCGTGACGGACTCTTGCACATCTCGAAGTTGGCGCCGCTGAACGGCGGCAAGCGAATCGGTCAAGTGGAAGACGTGCTCGAGCTCGGCCAAGCGCTCGAGGTGAAGGTCGATGACATTGACCCTCAGGGCAAGGTCTCGCTCTCTCTGGTCGGTGACTTTCCCGACGCCGTAGGCGACGACGGTCCGCCACGTAGTCGCGAGCGCCGTCCCGAGCGCGATAGCCGCCCCGAACGCGACAGCCGTCCCGATCGAGAGCGTCGTCCCGAGCGTGGTACCAGCTCGCGTCCGGCCTCCTCAGCACCCACGTCGTCGTCGTCCTTTGAGGCCTCCTTTGAGGCCGAGCTGGCCGGTGAGATCGGTGACTTAGGTCCTGGCGGTCCGGCCTTCAGCGACGGTGACGGCGGTGGACGTCGTACTCCTCGGCCGCGTCGACGCTAAGTAACGAACGGCCGTGGCGAGCAGGCAAGAACTGCACGCCACGGCCGTTTTGTTTTTCGTAGCGTAGTGACAATGAGCATCGCCGAAGAGTCGCCCACGCCCACTCGGTGGTGGCGTCCGTTGCGTCACGCCGATCGCATGGCGCTGTGGTGGTTCCTCATCATTCCCTGCGCTCTCTTCGTCATTCCCGCGTTCTTCGGCCATCCGGCCATCGACGCCGACGACCTGATTCAGAATTTTCCCTNNTTGCGCGTCTTGGCCGGTCAACAGATCGCCTCGGGCCACCTGCCGTTGCTCGATCCGCTCACCAACTCCGGTACCCCGCTCTTAGGGGGAATGAACGCCGGCGCGCTCTATCCACTCACAGTGATCTTCGCCTTCGTGCCGGCCATCGCCGCGTGGCTACTCAATTTGATCGTTGTCTATTTCACGGCCGCGCTCGGTGTCTTTGCACTCTTGCGCTGGCACGGCTTGCGTACGTTGCCGTCATCCGTGGCGGCCCTTAGTTACACCTACTCGGGCGCCATGGTCGGCCAAATAGTCCATCTCGGAGTGGTCCAAGGATACTCGTTCATCCCCTGGGCGACGCTACTGATGCTGGCTCTTTCACGGCGGCTGCAGCGAACTAGTGACGACGCGTCGTGGCGAGTTCTCGCTCGCGTGGCGTTGCCGTGGATCTGTGGTGTCGCACTCCTCTGGGGCCTGACCTTTCTCACGGGAGAGCCTCGAGGCATCGCTGATATCGAGTTGTTGACGATCATCGTCGTGCTCAGTGTGTTGTTGCTTCGCACGTCGTACTGGCTGGCCAGTTGGCGCCTGCGGGTGGCCTACCTCCTCACGTTGCTCGTGGGCTTTGCGTGGGGTCTCGGGCTGGGTCTCGTGCAGTTGTTACCGGGGTGGTCCTTCATTAGCTACTCGCAGCGTTCGCAGGTGAGTTACTGGTTTTTTGGCGCCGGCTCGCTCGCGGTTCGTTGGTCGGTGCTGCTCTTTACGCCCGATATCTTTGGTGGCAACGGAGCGCTCGGACAGCCCGGCTTCTTCGCCAACTACAACCTTCCTGAAGTCACCGGTTACGCCGGACTCGTGGCACTGATGGCCGCGGCCGCATTCTTGACTCGACTGACGTGGCGCGGGTGGAAGCGCTCCGAACGCGACTTCACTATCTACTTCGTCATCGGCGTCGTCGGGCTATTCGCGGCGTGGGGCAATTTCACCATTGTCGGTCACGTCTTTCGAGCGATTCCACTCTTTGGCTCGACGCGCTTGCAAAGTCGAAACGTCATTTTGGTCGACTTCGCACTGGCGATCGTGCTCGGTTGGTGGCTGCAACGAGTTCAAGACGTTAAGCCCGAACGCGCGGGACTGGGCCGCTGGTCGCGTTGGATCACCTTGACCCCCGCGCTGCTCGTGTCGGCGCTGTCGCTCGCGTTGCTGGGTTGGGGACCGGCGCTGGTCTCTCATTGGGGAGTGCCCGCGTTGGCCGCGCATCTCGCCTCGCAGCTCACCCTCACGAACTCGCTTCACCTCGTGCTCGCACTGGTCGCGATCGGCGCGGTGTTGTACTGGCGCCACTCGGGGCGACTTTTTCGGGTGCTGCTCGGGGTCTTAGTCGCGGACCTCGTGATCTTTTCCTTGCTGACGTCAACCGGGCTGGTCGGCAGCTTCGGGCCGCGTGAAGCCTCTCGTTCATCGGCGGTGGCCCTGCTGGGTACGAAGGGGCGATTCGCACTGGTGGGCGGCGGCGGCGAGCGCTCGGGTGCCTTTCGCATCCTGGGAGAACCAAACATGAACGTGTTCACGGGACTCTCGAGCGTGCAAGGCTACGGCTCACTGATCTCGACGATTTACGATGACGCCACCGGCACCCATCCCCAAGCCGCGCTCAATCCCTGTCGCTTAGCGGACGGCACGTTCACGCAACTGCGACTGAGTGCGATCGTGATCTCGACGGCGNNCGGCGGAACTGGCGACGAATACGAGTCTGGCCCCGGTCCCGAGCCTGGGTTGCGTCGCTAACACACCCGAACTCTCAACTCGTCGCTACTTCGGCCAACTCTTAAAAGTGCACACAATCATTCTTACGAGCGCCCTGGGCAAGGTACTGTCGAACGGCCCACTGCACGTGGAGCTGTTGAGCCGAGACGGAAAGCCAGTGGGTCCGGTACTCACAACCACCGAAGCGACTACCAAAAAGGCCGTGTTCTATCTGTCGCGACCTCAACTGAGTGCCGGATTCATCGTCACGTCGAATTCGGCGTTGGAGGTAGGCCACGCCGTCGTCATTCCGTACGGCTCGGGTCCGAGTTATGAACTGGACACGGACCTTCAGCTAGCGATCTCGTCCTCTTCGTGGCGCCTGAGTGCGACCCAAGACCAGTTCTCCGTTTTTAAGGCCACGACGTTGCGTCCGCCCGCCTGGCTTACGTCGGGCGCGAGTGATGGTGCCGTGACGAAGATTCGAAGCGCCCCGTGGGGCGATACCTGGATCTCGGTCACGCTCAAGAAATCGAGCGTGCTCGATCGCAGTGAGGCGTACTTGCCGGGCTGGCGCGCGACCGCCGTCAACGATTCGACTGGCCGTGTCGTTAATCTCACGGTGCATCGGGCCGGACTTATCGAAAGCGTCCTCGTTCCAAAGGGCGCGTGGACGATCCACTTCCACTATCGTGCTCCCTACATTGAGCTCAGCGCCGCCACGTCCGCGCTCTCGCTGGTGCTGTTCGTCGGTGTCGTGACGGGCCTCGCGACACAGAGACGCCGCAAGCGAAACGCTAAGGTTCACTCGTGAAGTCACTCGCCATTGTCGGGGGAGCCGGTCGCATGGGTCAGGCGCTCGCCGAGGGACTCGGTGCGCGAGAAGAGTTCACCTTGCTGGCGCTCGTCGATGAGCACGAGCCGCGTGAACTCTTCGGTGCGTTGTACGCCTCTTCACTCGATGAGCTCGACGCCACCAAGGTCGACGTGGTCGTCAACTTCTCATCACCCCAAGGCGTCATCGACTCGGCTACGTGGTGCGCGGCGCACCGGGTGGCGCTGGTCATTGGGACCACCGGTCTCTCGGATGAGCAACGCCACGTCGTCGAGGAGGCCGCGACACGTGTCGGCGTCGTGATGGCGTCTAACTTCGCCATCGGCGCGGTGCTGTCGGAGAGATTCGCCGCGATGGCCGCGCCATACTTTGAACGAGTCGAGATCGTTGAACTGCACCACGATCGCAAGGTCGACGCGCCGTCGGGAACCTCAATAACGACCGCCGCCGCCATCGCCGCGGCGAGAAAGCGAGCGGGACGCGCGCCACTAAGTGATCCAACAACGCGTCATACGGTTGATGGCGCTCGAGGCGCCGACGCCCGCGATGGCATCAAGATTCATTCGGTGCGTCTCCCGGGTCTCGTCGCCCATCAAGAGATTCTCTTTGGTTCAGCAGGTGAAGGTCTCACCATTCGCCACGACTCCTTTGACCGACAGAGTTTTGTCCACGGCGTCGCACTCGCGGCGAACGCCATTGACGCCGCACCGCAATTTATTGACGGCATCACGTCACTGGTTCCTTAAGTCATCGAGTTGTTCATCGTTGGCGAAAGCAAGGACTGGTAACTTCGTACTATGAGTGCACCTCGTTTCGGACGGCTCTTGACGGCCATGGTGACGCCCTTCGCGCCGGATGGATCGATCGACCTCAGCGTCGCCGCGCGTTTGGCCAAGTTTTTGGTCTCCGAAGGCAGTGAGGGACTGGTCGTGGCCGGCTCGACCGGCGAAGGATCGTCGCTCAGTGACGAAGAGAAACTCGACCTGTTCGCCTGCGTGGCGGAATCGGTCACGGTGCCGGTGCTCGCGGGATCAACGTTCGCGAACACCCAACAGTCCGTAGCGTTGACTGCACGGGTGAAGGCGACGGGCGTGGCCGGCGTGCTCGCGACGGCCCCCGCGTACGCACGTCCGAACCAGGCCGGCATCGCTGCGCACCTCGGCGCCATCGCCGAGAGCACGCCGCTCGAAGTCATGCTTTATGACGTCCCGGTTCGCACCGGGCGGAAGATCGCGTCCGCTACCACGGTGCAGTTGGTGAAGAAGTACCCCAACATCACGGCCTTAAAGGACGCGTCGGGCGACGTCGTCTCGGCCGCGCACACCAAGTTCGTGCTCGGCGACGCCCTCGATCTCTACAGTGGCGACGACTCGGTGGTCCTTTCCTTCATGGCCGTGGGCGCGATTGGTCTCGTGTCGGTNNCGGTGGCGGCGCACTGGGCCGGCCCGGAGTTCGCGGGCCTCGTTCGCGCGGCGGGACACGATAAGTGGGACAAGGCTCGAAAGCTCAACGATCGCGTCGCCGCGAGTTGCGCCTTCGAGAGCACCGAGAGCCATCCGAATCCCATGCCCGCGAAGGCCGCGCTGCGCGCGCTGGGCTTTAACGTGGGCGAGTGTCGCTTGCCCCACGGGCCGAGCGACGATGAGCTCGATCGAGCCGCGGCCGAAGTCGTCGCGTCGCTGAAGATCGCTCGTGGCTGACACGCTTCGCGTCACCTTCTTAGGTGGACTTGGCGAGATCGGTCGTAACTGCCTCGCGCTGGAACAAGACGGTCGCCTCGTCGTCGTCGACGCCGGCCTGATGTTTCCGGAACCCACGATGTACGGCGTCGACCTGATTCTGCCGGACTTTCGATGGCTCATCGAACGCAAAGATCGAGTCGATGCCATTGTCTTGACGCACGGACACGAGGACCACACCGGGGCGCTGCGCTACCTGGTTAAGGACGTCAACGTTCCCATTTACGGCGCACCACTGACGCTGGGTTTTGCTCGCCATCGACTGAGCGAAGCCAAAGTGGCGCACGACCTCACCTTCATCGAGGTCGCCGACGGCGAGCGCCGGCGCATCGGGCCCTTTGAGGTGGAGTTCATTCCGGTCACCCACTCGGTGCCGAGCGCCCACGCCCTCGCCTTTCACACCAAGGTCGGCATTGTGGTGCACTCGGGCGACTTCAAACTCGACCTCACGCCCATCGACGGACGGCGCACCGACATCAATCGACTGGCGGCACTCGGCGATGAGGGGGTTGCGCTCTTGATGGCGGACTCAACGAACGCCGAAGAGCCGGGCTTCACGCCCTCTGAGCGCACCGTGGGCGTGGCGCTTCGCCGTCTCTTCCTCGAACGGCCCGCTCGACGAATGGTCGTGGCCTGTTTCGCTAGTCACATCCATCGCATCCAACAGATCGCCGACGTCGCCCATGAGACACATCGCAAGATTGCCTTCATGGGTCGCTCGATGGAGTCCAACGTCAAACTCGCTCGCAAGCTTCACCAGTTGCGCGTAGACCCAGCGGACATCATCGACGTCGAAAACATCAGCCGCTTCACGCCGGGCGAAGTCTGCGTCATCTGTACCGGGAGCCAGGGCGAGCCGCTGGCGGTGCTCTCGAAGCTTTCTCGCGGCGACGCGCGAAACTTCAAGGTCGGCCCCGACGATACGGTCATTCTCAGTTCACATCCGATACCGGGTAACGAGTGGTCGGTGGGACGGGTCATCGACGATCTGCACCGCGAAGCCACCGAAGTGATTCATTCGGGTCACGAACCGGTCCACGCGTCCGGACACGCGCGTCAAGGCGAGTTGCGCACCTACCAGCAACTCCTTCGCCCGAAGAACTTCGTGCCGGTGCACGGCGAGTATCGCCATATGGTGCACCACGCCGAACTCGCCGTGTCAATGGGATTGAGTCAAAAGCACGTGCTGATCTGTGAAGACGGTGATCAGATCGAAGTCACGGAAAAAGGGATTCGCCGGGCCGGCAAGGTGCCGGCGGGCTTTCACTACATCGATGGCAGTGCCGGCGACCTCGATGAGCGACCGCTCGAAGAACGTCGGATGCTCGCCGAATACGGGGTGTTGCTGATCTCGGCCGGTGTTGATCGCGCCAGCGCCACCATCGCCCAAGGTGTCGCGGTGAGCGCGCGCGGCTGGTTCGAAGGTTCGAGCGACGCCGAACTACTGGTGAACTTGACCGGCGCGGTGCGTAACGCGCTGCAAGAGGCGCTCGCCGAGGGCAACCTCGACGCGGAGGCTCTGTCGAAGGTGGTTCAAAAGGCCGCGGGTCGCCTTTTGGGCCAGCGCTACCGACGTCAGCCCGTCATACTGCCGGCCATCGTGGTGTTCTAGTCCTCGAGCTTGTCCGGTTCTCCGTGCTCGGCGTTGCTCTGGCCGCTTCGCCAAAAGGCCTTGTGACTGATCTGCTCGGGTTCGAGTCCACGATCGAGGAGCGAACTCTGCAGTACGCGCATCACGTGAAACTCGCCGAAGAGATACGCGTGGCCTGCGCCGGGCGGCAGCGCGAAGGCCGCGAGGCCCCGCAAGAGTCCTAAGGGGTCGCTCGTCGAACGTTGTTGGCGGTCAATGAAGATACCCGTGACGTCCAATCCTTCATCGAAGGGCGCGCTCAGCGCGTCGTCGTCGGCGTCGATCTCGACGATGAAGATGGCGCGCGAGGGCACCTCGATGCTTTGAGCCATTCGATAGAAGGCCGCGAGCCCACTGGCGTCGCCGACGAAGAGGTGCCAGTCAGCCGACGGATCAAGGGGAATCTTGCCGCGCGGACCGATGACGTCCACGAGGTCACCCGGTTGAGCTTTTTTCACCCACACGCTCCCGGGGCCTTCGTGGTCGATGGTGATCCACAGCGTGAACTCATCGGCCGCGACGTCGAGATCGCGCACGCTGTAACGGCGCCGAACGTGGCGACCCTTGGCGTCCTCAAGGCGAATCATCACGTCGTTGCCCGGCGTCCCGGCGAGGGTGGCAGCGTTGCCGCGCAGCGCCACTTGATAGATCGAGGTGCTGAGCTGCTCGGTCGATGCGACTTCGCACAGGCTGGCCGTGGCGCCGACGCGCTGGGCGAGTTGCTTAGACGAGTCGTCGGGTTCGCGCGTCACGGGCACAGCCTAGGTGAGCGACGATCGAGCAGCCGTCGTCAAGCGATCCCCAAAGGGCGTCGTGGCGTATGTCGCGCCTCGGTGCGGGAGCGCAGTATAAATCGCTCGAGTGGTTCGAGAAGCGAACTAGTCGTTAGTAAGTTAGAGGGTTGTGGCACAGTCGCGACACCAAAAGAAACCGGTAAAGAAGGCGGCTGGACGCTCGGGGGCTCGAAGCGCGTCGTCCGAGGGCCCCAACGTGTGGCAACGCCATCAACGCGATCTATGGATCGTGGCGATCGTCGTCGTGGGGCTCTTCGTGGCTCTGGCGGACGTCGGGGCGCTCGGGCCGGTGGGCCGCGCCATTTCACGGGCGCTGGCGGACTTACTCGGAATCGGTCGATTTGCACTGGCGATAGTGCTCTTGGCGTTGGGCGTGGCCCTGGTGTGGGGAAAGATCGAGTTCGACCGCGCGCGGGCCAGCTGGGGTGTGGTCTTTGGTCTCGTTTCCATTAGTGGCATCGCGGACCTCGCCGGGGGGCGACCGGGTCTTCACGCGACCAGCAAAGTCCTGGGCCACGACGGCGGATGGCTCGGTGTGGCGATCGGTGGTGGACTCTCAAAGGGTCTCGGGGTGGCGGGAGCGGTCGTCGTGTTGCTCGCGATCTTGGTGATCGCGACCGTCGTCACCACGGGCGTCGGGCTCCGAGCCCTCCTCGCGGGTGTGGGTACGTTTTTGCGAGGTCTCGGTCGTCTGCTGACGAGATGGTGGATGAGTAGACCTAAGCAGACACGCGTCGACGAAGACGATGACGTTCAGACGATCGCTGATTCGCCTGACGTTGAGTCGGCCAGCGAGTCCGAGGCCGAACTGTACGCGTCCAACGAGTACGGGGACGACGACGACGCCGAGTACGGCGACGATGAGGACGTCGAAGAGGGATTTGACTACGAGGAGCAAGAGTCGGATCCCTCAGAGGAAGTCGCTCCCGCGCGTATGGCGCACGTCTCCGTGCCCAGCGCGTGGGAGCTGCCGTCGTTATCACTACTTCAACGAACGAAGGACCAGAAACTCGATCGCTCGACGACCGACGCCGCGGGTGAGCAGCTGGTGGACGCCCTGGCCGCGCACGGCGTCGAGACGGTGCTCGTCGGTTACACCGTGGGCCCGACGGTGACCCGTTTTGAACTCGAGCTCGGCGCCGGGGTGAAGGTTTCGCAGGTGACCTCGTTGAATAAAGACATTGCCTACGCCATGGCCTCGCCGGACGTGCGAATCCTGGCGCCGATTCCCGGGCGCTCGGCGATCGGCGTCGAGGTGCCCAACCGCCAGCGCTCGTTGGTGGCGCTCGGTGACCTGTTGGCGTCAGAAGAGTCGATCGCCGCCACCCATCCACTCGATGTGCCGCTCGGACGAGATATCTCCGGGCGCACGGTGGTGCTCAACCTCGGTGAGATGCCCCACGTGCTCATTTCGGGTGCGACCGGCGCGGGCAAAAGTTCGGCGATGAACTCCCTCATCATGTCGCTCGTCATGCGTGACACGCCCGATCAACTGCGGCTCCTACTCATCGACCCCAAGCGCGTGGAGATGAGTCACTACAACGACCTGCCGCACTTGTTGGCGCCCGTGGTGGTCGATCCCAAAAAGGCCGCGAGCGCGCTGGCGTGGGCGGTCAAGGAGATGGAGCGGCGCTACGACATCTTGGCCGAGAGCGGCGCCCGTGACATTGCCAGTTACCAGCTGATGATCGCCCAGGGCGAGTTGAGCCCCGAGCCCACGACCAACGAAATGGTGGCCAACGCCATTGAGCGCGCGACCGGTCTCGAGTCCGACGTCGAGCTGGCCGGACCCGAGGAACTGCCCTACATCGTGATCATGGTGGACGAGTTGAACGACCTGATGATGGTGGCGGCGCGCGACGTCGAAGAGTCAGTGGTGCGCATCGCCCAGATGGCCCGGGCCGTCGGGATCCACCTGGTGCTCGCCACCCAGCGGCCGTCGGTTGACGTGATCACCGGGGTGATCAAGGCCAACGTCCCGAGCCGTCTCGCCTTCTCGGTCTCGTCCCTGGCCGACAGCCGGGTGATCCTCGACCAGCCCGGGGCCGAACGTCTGATCGGCAAGGGCGACATGCTCCTGCTCACCGCCT
>PKWA01000096.1:283-13575 GCA_003131665.1 Acidimicrobiaceae bacterium | reverse complement strand
TGGCCAATCGCCACGACGGGCCAGGACCAGATGAACACGCCGCCCAACGTGACGAGGCCAAAGGCGAAGAGCGTGAAGATACCGGTCGAAGGCGAGATATAGCTGAACGCCGCGGCGAAGGAACTGAAGAGTCCGAGGGTTCGGTGCAGTTCCTGCTTGTAGCCAAAGGACCCCAGGTCCTGGGCGTCACTCGAAGCGCTTGCCGATGATGCCGACGAGCTCGCCATCGGTNNATCCGTCTGATTCCATTGTCACTGTCCCCCTACTGTGATGTTGCAATGGCACTGGATGTAAGACGCGAACCAACGGCTCTCGTCAACACGTCAGTGGTCCCCACTGTTCTAAGCGATCCGTCCCTCTGCACGGACACTCATTGGCTGAGAGTCCGTCGTCCGTTAAGTTAGCCAGGGCACTATCGGTTGTCAATTACTTCTCCCCGGAACTCCCTCTTGAGACCTCTTTGCGCGTCACTGCGCGCGAGCGCCACTCATCGTGTGAGGAACCGGGACTCAAGAGTGTCGGTGTACTCTTCGTGAAGCGAGGGGAGACGCGTCCACCCTCTTGAACTAGTTGAGGAGACGGTGTCGGTGCCGACCAACGGGGCTCACGTCCATGATTGAACGGGCTCGCGTCGTGGTGATTGGCGGGGGCATCGGCGGCTGCTCGATTCTGTACTGGCTTGCGCGGCTCGGGTTGAGCGACGCGGTATTGGTCGAGCGTTCCCAGCTCACGAGTGGCTCCACGTTTCACTCGGCCGGTCTCGTTGGTCAGTTGCGCGGCTCGCTCAGTTTGACGCGCATGATGATGAACTCGGTTGATTTGTACCGAAGCCTTGGTCAAGAAGTGGACCTCGAGACCGGGTGGCGAGAGGTCGGTTCGCTGCGACTGGCGTCGTCGATCGAGCACATGGAAGAACTGCAGCGCCAGGCGGACTGGGCCGAGACCTTCGGTCTGCCTTTTCACCTGATCTCCGCAGTCGAAGCACAAGAGCGCTTCCCGATCATGACAACCGACGGCGTCTACGGAGCGGCATTGTTACCGACCGACGGCTACTTGGATCCCAGTCAGGTCACCTTGGCCCTGGCCAAAGGGGCCCGCCAACGTGGGGCGACGATTCTCACCGAGACCCGAGTAACCGGGATTCGCGTGGAGCGAGGTCGCGTAAGCGGCGTCGAGACGGACCGCGGGTTCATCGAGTGTGAAGTGGTCGTCAATGCGGGAGGTATCTACGCCCACGAGATCGGACAACTGGCGGGCGTGCACGTGCCGATCATTCCCATGGCCCATCAGTACGTCATCACCAAAGACGCCGGACTGCCACGCGACATGCCCACCATGCGCGACCCGTCTCGCCTCGTCTACTTTCGCGGCGAGAGCGGTGGGCTGGTGGCCGGGGGCTACGAGCGAAACCCCGTCCCGTGGGGTCTCGAAGGTATCGCTAGTGATTTCAACAATCAGTTGCTGGCCGAGGACTGGGACCGCTTCGCCGACCTTTACGAGGCGGCCACGTTGCGAGTACCGGTACTGGCCAACGCTGAGATCGTCACGCTCATCAACGGTCCCGAAGCATTCACGCCCGACGGTGAGTTCATTCTCGGGCCCACTGCCGTCGCCGGATTCTGGGTCGCGGCGGGATTCTGCGCACACGGTGTCGCCGGTTCTGGGGGGATGGGACAGCTCATGGCCGAGTGGATCATCGACGGCTCGCCGGGTCTCGACACCTGGGAGATGGACTCACGCCGCTTCGGCCCCCAATACCGCAGTCGCGACTTCGCTCTGGCTCGCACCTACGAGGTGTACGCCACGTACTACGACGTCAAGTTCCCCGGTCACGAGCGCCAGGCCGGACGGCCCCTAAGGATCCCGCCGGCCTACGAGCGCTTGAAGGCGCTCGACGCGGCCTTCGGCGAGAAGGGCGGATGGGAACGGGTCAACTGGTTTGAATCGAACGTCGCCGACGGCGACGGGTCCCTTCGACCCGATGGCTGGGCCGGGCGCCTCTGGTCGCCCGCCATCGGTGCAGAACATTTGGCCTGTCGCGAGCGCGCCGCACTCTTTGACGAGACCTCGTTCTCCAAACTCGACGTTCGAGGAGAGGACGCCGCCGATTTTTTGGAGCGGATCTGCGCCAATCGTGTGGCGAAGTCTCCGGGGTCAGTCACCTATACCCAACTGCTCAACACCCACGGCGGCGTGGAGTGCGATCTGACGGTCACTCGACTCGGGGAGGATCGTTTTCGTCTCGTCACGGGTACCGCGTTTGGCAATCACGACCGGGCGTGGATCCAGTCCCAGGTGGGCGAGCACGAGCGGGTGCTCATCGACGACGTGACGTCGCAGTTTGCGTGCTTCGCTCTGTGGGGACCGCGGGCCCGCGACATCCTCCAAGGCGTCACCGACACCGACTGTTCGAACGGGGCCTTCGGATTTATGAGAGCCCAGGAACTGAACGTCGGAGCGGTGCCGACCCTGGCCCAGCGCGTCACGTTCGTCGGTGAGTTGGGCTGGGAGATCTACGCCCCCTCGGAGTACGCCCTCACGCTCTGGGACACGTTAATGAACGCGGGTCAAGCGCACGGACTACGACCGGGCGGCTACAAGGCGATTGAGTCGCTGCGCCTGGAGAAGGGGTACCGGGTGTGGGGCAGTGACGTGACCTCGATCGACACGCCCTTTGAGGCCGGTCTCGGGTTCGCAGTTCGCATGGACAAGGGGGACTTCATCGGTCGCGACGCGCTTGAAGCGGCCGGGGCACCGACCCGTCGACTCGTCGGGCTCCGACTCGACGATCCTCGCGCCGTCGCACTTGGCTCGGAGCCGGTGCGAGTCGATGGTCGAAGTGTGGGCCGCGTGACCAGCGGCGGCTACGGCTACAGCGTGGGCCACTCGCTGGCGTACGCCTATCTGCCGATCAACGACGCCGTGGCCGGACGTCGAGTCGACGTCGTGGTCTTTGGCCGTGCGGTTGGGGCCGAGGTCAGTACCGAGGCGTTCTTCGATCCGACCAACTCGCGGGTTCGCTAGTTCCGGTCAAAGATTCCAAAAGGTCGCGTTCCTAGGCTTTCCCGATATGAGCGTGTTGGCCCCGGTCGTACAAGACCGCGGCACTCGTGAAGCCCACTACTTGACTTGTCGTTTCACCGGGAAATATCTGCACTTTCAAGTTTTCCGGCCCGGTCATCTGGATGAGCGCGGTTCCTTCGGCGCTACCGGGAACCACTTTGAGACCAGTGGCAAACCCTCCCGACCACCCCTGGCCGGCGTGATGGTCGTCCAGTCGACGTTGTTCGTGACCACGAACTGATTCGGTTGTCCTTGAAAGTCGGCGGTTGACAGAATCAAGGCGGACGGATCGAGATAGTCCCAGGCCTGCGAAAGAAATCCGGTCTGGGTGGTACTGGCACTGGTAGAGATTTCGTCGTCGTTGACGCTGTTGGTTCCGACGACGAACCAATTGCCCACGGCCTCACCCTTAACCCAGCAGGAGTCACGCCTCGCTGACGTCTACTTCGGCTGTTGGGCCGCGGCGGCTTCACTCACCGTTTGCGCCACGTCCATGTCGTGCACGAGCGATTCATAACGACCGCTCCGTTCCTGGGCGTACGCGACGAAGTCGACGTCGAGAGAGGAGACCGCCATTTGCACCACGCCCCACATCGTCTCGCGCAGTTCCGACACCACCTTCATGAGCGCGAGCACCGCCAAGAGACCCTTGTCACATTGACCGAAGTAGTGGGCGAGCAGGCGCTCGTCTGACGCCGCGGGAAGCTCCTGGTTGACCGAGAAGTTCGCGAGATCGAAGAACGGGTCGCCCATGCCGGCGTACTCCCAGTCCAGGATGCGTATCGTGCCGTCGTAGATGAAATTAGCGTTGAGCAAGTCGTTATGACAAAACGACGTGGGTCGAAAAGGGCGCGCCTCCTCGATTCGAACGAGGATGTCCAGCGCCGATTGGTAATCGAAGGGCTCGATGACGTCACGAGACAACGCGATCTCGTGGTACCGACGAACGATTGAAAATGGATCGAATTCAATGTCGATTCTCCCGACGTCGTGAAGTCGCCGCAACGTGGCGCCAAGTTCACCCAACATCGGCTCGTTCGCCAGTTCCGTCGCGGTGATGGGACGTCCCGGTAAGAAGCGGGTGACCATCCAACCTTCGGATTCGGAACGGGCGAGTACCTCGGGCGCGATGCCAATAGATGAGGCGAGATGGTTGGCGGTAACTTCGTGGTGACGATCGATCCCTAGTAACGCCGTGTTGTCACCGGGGATTCGCACCACGACCTGTTCGTCGCCAAGATCAACGAAGAAGTTGGCGTTGGTGATGCCGCCGAGCAGGGGTTGAACCATGACCTGACGCTCGGGCCACAACTGCTTAACGAGTTCGTCAATGACGTCAGTCATTGGCGAATCGTACTTCGCTTGACCTATTTGAGAAAGACGAAACGAACTAGGCGGTCACGCGACAGGTGTCGTCGCCCAAGGCGCGCGAAGTCAACGTTACGTTTGTGCGCTCCGCGCCGAGACCTTCGAGCATGCCGGCGATGAGTCCGCGGTCGACGGCACAGAGTACGGGGTGGTGCTTGGCGGCCGAACCAAAGGGGCAGTTGTCCGACACCACCGAGCTGGTCAGTTCGTGGTCCTCGGCCCGGGCGTTAAAGCCGTGCGCGGTCAAGAGTCCGGCGATGGAGACCATCGCGGTCTTAACCGAACGCGTCGAATCATTGGCGCCGATCGCCTCGGTGAGCGTTCGACCGTATTCGATGCCCACGTCGTGGGCCATTGCTTCAGACGCGTCGGGCCCGAGGCGCTCGAGGGCCATCTCTAGGAGGGCCACGAGTAACGCGTCTCGGCGAAGCGATCCGTCCATCACAATGGACTCATCGAGGGCCCGGTAACCCTTGGCCGGGCGACCGACGGTGGTCTTGCGCACTTGGTCAAAGGTGACGTAGCCGCCTTCCGTCAGGCGCTCTAGGTGATGACGCACGACATTGGCGTGTACTTCACAGTGAAGAGCCAGTTCGCCGGCGGTCGCGCCGGGGTTTTCGCGTAAGTAGAAGTAGACCTTTCGCCGGGTGCTATCGCCAAAGGAGTGCGTGAGACTGGTCACCGTCGCAGTAAAGAGGGCCGGGTCGAGGTCGTTCTCGTTGGGCGCACTCACGAAGTGAAGTTTACGGGTGAAGCGTCCAAGAGCGACGGTAATCTCAAAGGGCCCCTCTAAAGGACTCCCGTGCCGCTCAATCCCGAACTTCGTAGCGACCTCGCCCAGATCGCCGAACCTCAACTGGTTCGCACCCTCTTGGAACTCGGTTTTCTCGGCGACGTCAGCGAAGTGGGCGGCGTGGTGCAAGTCGAGTTGGTGCTACCGGCAACCAACTGGCCCCACCTCGACGCCCTGCGTGCGGCCGTACTCGAGCGTGCACCCGGCGCGAACGTGGTGGTGCGCACGATGGACGACGCCGAGCGCTTGGCTCTGCGCAACTTTCTTCGTGGCGCGATGAAGAGTGACACTGAAACGGGAGATCACGATCACGGCGACGCGACGCCGCGCTTTCTCGACCGACTTTCCAAGACTCGAGTGCTCGGCATCTCCTCCGGCAAAGGCGGAGTGGGCAAGTCCTCGGTCACGGTGAACCTGGCGATCGCGCTCGCCCAGGCCGGCCACTCGGTGGGCGTGCTCGACGCTGACGTGTATGGCTTCTCGCTGCCCAAGATGCTCGGCGCCACCAATGATCCGATCGTGCTCGGCGACACCGTGATTCCCACACTCGTGCACGGCGTGCGTTGTCTCTCGATGGGCTACTTCGTCGACGACGCGCAACCCGTTATCTGGCGTGGGCCAATGTTGCACAAAGCCATTGAACAGCTCGTGACCGAAGCGTGGTGGGACGAGCCGGACTTTCTCTTGATCGACATGCCCCCGGGAACCGGCGACGTCGCTCTCACCTTGTCCGAGATCTTGCCGCGCATCGAAATGTACGTGGTGACGACCCCTCAGGCGGCGGCCCAGCGCGTCGCGCAACGCTCGGCCTACGCCGCTCGAAAGCTCAAACTCTCGGTGCGCGGGGTCATCGAGAACATGAGTTGGTTCACCTGCGACGACGGACAGCGCTACGAGATCTTTGGCGCGGGCGGGGGAGCGCAGCTGGCGCGCGAGCTGGGCATCACGTTGCTCGCACAGATCCCTCTGGAGTCGGCGGTGAGAAGCGGCGGTGATCTCGGCGAACCGGTCGTTGTCTACAATCGTGGCAGCGAGGCCGCCAAGGCCTTTTACGAACTCGCGAAGCGCGTCGAGCAGCAAGGACCTTCGCGGGTCTATCGTCAAGAACTCAAGCTGGTGTAGTCACCTCGAGGGGGGAACATGGAGTTAGAAGGCAAGACGGCGGTGATCACGGGCGGAGCGAGCGGGATCGGACTGGCGACGGCGAAGCGCTTCGCAGAGTCCGGCGTCAACCTTGTGCTTGGCGACATCGAAGAGGCCACCCTAAAGGGCGTCGTCAAGGACCTCAAGGCGGACGGGGCCAAGGTCATCGGTGTTCCGACCGACGTGACGAAAGAAGATGACGTCATCGCGCTGCGCGACGCCGCTTTGAAGGAGTTCGGCGCAGCACACGTGGTCTTTAACAACGCCGGGGTTGCGGCGGGCGCCACCATTGGCACGCCGACCAAGGTGTGGAAGTGGGTGTTGGACGTCGACCTCAATGGCGTCATCTACGGGCTCAACGCCTTCGTCCCCGTTTTCATGGAGCAGAACGAGGGACACGTCGTCAACACCGCGTCGCTGGCCGGTCTCGGCGGCGCTCCGGGCATGGGACCCTACTGCGCGGCCAAGTTCGCCGTCGTGGGGCTTTCGGAGTCGCTCTTTCAAGAGCTGCTGCTCATGGGCTCGAACGTCGGGGTGTCGGTACTCTGTCCGGGATTCGTCAAGACCCGAATTCATGAGTCGCATCGCAACATGCCTCGCGAACTCGTCAGCTACAACGAAGACCCGACCTCGGCGGTGATTCGCGACATGGCCGCGGCCGCGGTGAACGCGGGCATCGACGCGGCCGATGTCGCCGCGGCCGTAGAGAACGCGGTGCGCACCAAGCAGTTTTGGATTCTTCCTCACGAGCGCTCGGCGACTCGAACCACCGAGCTGCGTCTCGATTGGATGCGTGGGGGACCGCCGATGAAGTTCGACCTTATGGGAGCGACGAAGCCCTAACGATCGATCCCCGTCGGCAGAAGGTCAACGGGCCAGTCGAGGTGGGTGAGCGCGCTGCGACACGCGTAGCGATCCGTCATTCCCGCCACGTACTCCACCGCGTCGTGCAGGGCCAGCGCTGGCGTGTCACTCTCACGTTCCCGCGCGGCCACGTCGGGAATGAGTTCGGGGTGAAGGCTGTAGAACTCCACGAGCGCGCGCAACATGCCCGTAACGGCCGAGGCTTGATGGCGCGACGCCCCTCGCAGGTAGATCGCGTCGTAGTTGAACGCTCGAAAGGCGGCCAACGCTTCTGCGTGAAACGCGTCCATGCCGATGACGCCCGTTGAATTAACGGTGCGGATCATGGCGTTGATAAACGCGCCCAACTGTTGACCTCGCCGGACGCCGCAACGTTCGCGTACGAGCGCGGGCAACTCTTCGGTGTCGACGATGCCCGCCGAGACGGCGTCTTCGAAGTCGTGACAGACGTACGCCACACGATCGGCCCACGAGACCACTTCGCCCTCGGGGGTGCTCGGAGCCGGTCGGGCCCACGAGTGATTTCGCACGCCGTCCAACGTCTCGAGACAGAGATTGAGTGGCAGCAAGGACACGTCGGCTCCCCAGGTGGCGTGGTCGAAACCGCCTTCGACAAAAGGGTCGAGCGCCTCTTCGCTGGCGTGCCCTCCGGGCCCGTGCCCGCAGTCGTGGCCGAGCGCGATCGCTTCGGTTAAGGCGACATTGAGCCCAAGCGGTCGAGCGACACCGGTCGCGACTTGGGCCACCTCGAGCGCGTGGGTCAGACGCGTTCGCATGTGGTCGTCGGGAAAGATGAAGACCTGAGTTTTGCCGGCCAGTCGACGAAACGCACTGGAGTGCAAGATGCGATCGCGATCACGTTCAAAGCAGGTGCGAAACTCGTCCGGCTCTTCTTCTCTGACCCGATGGCCCGCCGCCTCACTCCTCGTCGCGCCAGGGGCCATGAGCGCGTCGAGCTGCACTTCGCGCTGGCGAAGCGGGCCCGCTAACGGCGCGTCGCTTGCGGCGAAGGGACCGATGCTCGCGCGCGAGTCTTGGTGCGCGACCGTGACGTCGTCGAGAGCGCCCTCGTAGCCCCCCATCGTCGCGGCCCAACGACGGGCGCGATCTGAGATGGGTTCTTCGCTCACGTGCTTCATCATGCCCCAGAGCCGTATCATGGGTTCAGTCGTCCACGTTTCAGGAGAGCCGTCATGGATATTCGTATTGGCATTGTCCAGTCAATGAAGGAGATTGACGTCGACCTGCCCGATGACGCCGATCGCGACAAGGTGATGAAAGAGGTCGAAGCGGCACTCACCTCGGATACGGTGCTCTGGCTAACCGATCGCAAGGGCCGTCGGGTCGGCGTGCCGGCCCAGCGGATCTCGTACGTGGAACTGGGCACGCCCGGCAGCGAGCGCGTCGTGGGATTCGGCGCGGCCTAACTCTTCGTGATTGACTACCACCTGCATCTGTGGCCCCACGAAGAGTCCTCGGTGTGGTTTCGACTCGATCAGATCGCCGCGTACTGCGACGAGGCCGCCCGCCACGGCGTCAACGAACTGGCCCTGACCGAGCACTCGCACCGATTTGTCGACGTCGCTTCAGTCGTGGGGCCATTTTGGGAACGCTACGGTCACGAACCGACGAGCAAGACCATGGCCGCGTACTGGGACTTTCACGCGCGCAACTCACTCGAGGAGTACGTCACGCTGGCTCAACGGGCCAAGGACGAGGGCCTTCCGGTGAAGATCGGACTTGAAGTCGACTACTACAAGGACCAGATGGGCCCGGTGTCCGAACTACTGGCGCAGTATCCCTTTGACGTCCTGATCGGATCGGTCCACTGGCTCGGCACGTGGCACTTAGACGACTACGAGAGCGACGTCGACCTCAATGAATGGCACGTGCGTGACGTCGATAAGTGCTGGAAGGACTACGCCGTCGCCATCGACGAGCTGTGCGCGTCGAACGCGGTGGACGTGCTCGCGCACCCGGATCTCATCAAGGTCGCTGGGTTCTTCGCCAGCAACCCCGCGGACACCTGGGACGCGATGGCCGAGTCGGCGGCGAAGGACGGCGTCTCCATGGAGTGCTCGTCGGCCGGTTGGGCCAAGCCCGTCGGCGAACAGTATCCGGCCGAAGGTTTCCTCGATCGACTGGTCGCCAAAGGTCTCACGTTTACGACGGCATCGGACGCGCACCATAACGAACGAGTGGGCGAACGCGTCGGTGACCTCGCGACGATGCTCGAGTCACGCGGAGTGCACGAGGTGGCCTCGTACACGAAGCGCCAACGTCAGATGATTCCCCTGCGAGTGAGCTAGTGGCGACTCTCGCCGAGCTCGTAGCCCTTCACACGAAACTCGACGAGCCGGCGACCGATCACTTGCTTCGACTCGTGGCGTCGTGGTCGCTCCTGGCGGACCTGGCGTTCTCCGACATGTTGCTCATGACCAGAGTCGACGACGCCGTTCGTGGCGATGAGTACTTCGTGGTCTTGGGTCAGATGCGTCCAAACAACCGCACGACGTTGATCAACGATGACCTCGTGGGCTCGACCCATCGAGCTGACCGTTGGCCCCTGGTCCGCGAGGCCCTCACCAGTGGCACGCGCGTCGTCGGCGAGGCAACGATCGAGAAGGTGGCCGATGCCGTACCGGTGTGGTGCGTGCCGGTTCGCTACCACGGCCAGGTCGTCGCGGTCATGGTCCGGCTCCAGGGTCCCCTTCGCGGCTCGGCCTCGCTCTATGAGCAGTCGTACCTTTCGGTCTTTGAGCGACTCTGCGACATGGTCGCGGACGCCACCTTTCCCTTCCGCGAAGAGGCCGTGGCTGGCCCGGGCCTGCCGCGAGTGGGCGACGGCATCATCTTGTTCGACGGGCTCGGTCAGGTCGAATTCGCCACGCCCAATGCCGTCAACGCCCTGCACCGGCTCGGGATTTACACCTCGGCCGAGGGCCACACCCTCGGTGAGCTTGGCGTTCGCGCTCGGGTCATCGAACGTTCGCTGGAGTTCGGGATTCCTACGCTGGAAGAGATCGACGTCGGCCACGATATCGCGATCCAACTTCATGGCGTGCCGCTGAAGGACGGACAGAAGGTGACGGGCGTGTTGATTCTCGTACGTGACGTCTCTGACTTGCGTCAGCTCAATCGCGTGGTCTTGAATAAAGAGGCTGCCGTGCGCGAAGTCCATCACCGTGTCAAAAACAACCTCCAGACCATTTCTTCCTTGCTGCGTCTCCAAGCTCGCCGCAGCGAAGAGGCCGAGACGAAGATCGCGCTGAACGAGGCCGAGCGACGGATTCGTTCAATTGCCGTGGTCCATGAAGTGCTGTCGCGCGAACCGGGCGAAGAGGTGGTCTTTGACGAGATCGTGCGTTCGCTGGTTCTGCTGGTCGAAGACACGGTCTTGGCGCTGCATCCGGTGGAGATCGTGGTCAACGGCAACCTCGGGGTGTTGCCGACCGACCTCGCGACGCCGCTCGCGGTGGCCCTCGCGGAGCTGTTGACCAACGCGGTCGAACACGCCTTCACCAACTTTGGCGGTGCGGACAACGAGCACGTGGGCGTGGTGACGTTGAACCTCTATATCGAGGACGATCAGGCCGTCGCCGAGATTCGCGACAATGGACGCGGACTCGGAGAGAACTTCTCACTCGACGTGCCGACTAGCCTCGGTCTTTCAATCGTGCGCGACATTATCCGCGCCCAGCTCTACGGCGAAATCGAGATGAACTCCGTGGCCGGTGAGGATGGCGGCGGGACGCTGGTTCGCGTCGCGGTACCGCTCAGCGTGCGACTCTAGTTCGTTGACGAGGCGCGTCGGCGAGCCGCGAGCCACTGCTTGCGCAGTTTGCGACGCTCGTCTTCGGTCGTGCCGCCCCAGACGCCCGACTCCTGATTCGTGGCGAGGGCGAACTCGAGACAGGCCTTTTGCGCGTCGCAGTGGTCGCAGACTCGTTTGGCCGACTCGATCTGGTCGGTCGCCATCCCGGTCGTGCCGACCGGGAAAAACAGCTCAGGTTCGGTGTCTCGACAGGCGGCGAGTGAACGCCAGTCGGAGTCGTCCCAGGCGTGGGTGCGGTTCCAGATCAACGACATGAAAATCCTCTAACTTTGGACGTAGTAGCCGTGCTCAGTCCGATTGAACACGTACGTGGAAGGAAAATTCTACTGAAATTACAATTGGAAAACAAGGGTTTTTTCAGGTATTTAGGGCCCAAGGAGCCCAGTACTTCCTGGTCACGACGGCGACTTTCCTCGTGACTGCGGTCTTTGCGCACCGGGGAGCTCACTTGCGCGAGCGTGAGAACACGCTCGGGGCCTTTCGCGACGCCGTGGCCCTGGGCGTGGGGGGAGTCGAGCTCGACGTGCGTCCCACGCTCGACGGGGCACTCATTGTCCATCACGATCCCACCATTGGCCGTCGAGCGATCTCGCACACCAACGCGGCGGAGCTGCCGTCGTACGTTCCTTCGCTCGGTGAGGCCCTGGAGGTCTTAGCGGGCGTGACGGTCAACGTGGAGATAAAGAATAGAAAGGATCCACGAGAGCCCACCTACGACGAATCGGGCTCGTTCGTTCGCGCGGTGCTCGACGTCGTGCACGGGGCCGGTCCGCACTCGTCGGTCGTCATCTCCTGCTTTGACCTGGCGACCTGCGTGCACGCCCGGGCCTACGATCCGGCCATGAACGTGGCCTGGCTCGTGAGAAAGGGGCCGATTGCCGAGGCGCTCGATCGGGCCCACGAATTAAAACTGAGCGCACTGAATCCGCACTTCACCTTGGTGACGCGAGCGATTCAAGAGCGGGCCGAAGAACTCGACATGGCACTGAACGTCTGGACGGTGAACGAGTCCAAGGACATTGCCGACATGGCGTCGCTGGGCGTGTGGAGCATCATCACGGACCAACCGGCCATGGCGCTGGCCCTCCTCGCGGGCGACACGCCCTGATTTGTACGGCCCGGTATTGACCTAGATTGTTGCCCATGAACATCGTCGTATGCGTAAAACAGATACCCGACCCGGCCGCGCCCCAGTCGTTCGACGCATCGAACAATTTGAACCGATCGGGCAAACTGATCCTCGACGAGGCCGACACCTACGGCGTCGAGATGGCCCTGCAACTGGTCGATAAAGCCGGCGGCGGCGAGGTCACCGTCGTGTCAATGGGTTCGGCCCAGGACGTCGCGGGTCTGCGCAACGCGCTCGCCATGGGCGCGACCAAGGCCGTGATCGTGAGTGACGATTCGCTGCGCGGCTGTGACGCGCTCGGCACCGCCAAGGTGCTCGCTGCGGTCATTCGCCGCGACAGCTTCGACCTGGTCTTGGCCGCCACCGAGTCGTCCGACGGTTATACCGGCACGACGCCCGTGCAGCTGGCCGAGTTGCTCGGACTGCCTTCGATCACCTTCGCCAAGGCCGTCACCGTCGAAGGTTCGTCGCTCAAAGTAAGTCGCCAGACGGAAGCGGGCTTCGACGAAATAACTGCACCGCTGCCCGCGCTCGTGACGGTCACGGCCGGTGTCGTCGAACCGCGCTACGCGTCCTTTAAGGGCATCATGGCCGCCAAGTCCAAGCCTCTCGAGGTGCTCAGCGTCGCCGAGCTCGGACTCGAGGGCCAGGTGGGCCAGGTGGGCGCGCGCGAAGTCATCGTGTCGGTTGAGGCGGTCGAGGCTCGCCAGGGTGGCGAGAAGTACGTCGACGAAGGTGACGGCGCCCAAAAAGTTGTCGCATTCCTCGAATCGATCAAGGTTCTCTAGGAGTAACTGATGGCACTTTCCACTCTCTGGGTCGTCGCCGAGCCCTCCGGCGACTCGTTCTCGACCGCGTCGCTCGAACTCTTGAGCCACGCACGTACGTTGGCCACGAACGTCGCCGCCGTGACGTGGGGCGACGGGGGATCGTTGAGTGCCCAGGCCGGGGAGTACGGCGCGACGACGCTCTACGACGTGGGTGCGCTGGACGGCGCACTGCCCGGCGTGCCGGTCGCGTCGGCGATCCAGTCGCTCATCTCTTCCACCGGAGTTCCCGACGCGCTACTCATTCCCAACAGCTACGACGGTCGCGAC
>PKWA01000096.1:0-228 GCA_003131665.1 Acidimicrobiaceae bacterium | reverse complement strand
TCGTGGCGGCGCCCGCGGGCGACACGGGCGCTTCGGGTGGTGCGCTCATTGTGGTCTCGCACGTCGAAGAGCGCACCGGGCCCAAACTCGAAGACGCCACCGTCGTCGTGTCGGGGGGACGGGGCCTCGGCGAGGCCGGCGCGTACACGTTGATTGAAGAGTTGGCCAAGTTGCTCCACGGTGCCGCGGGCGCCAGTCGAGCGATTGTCGACGCCGGCTGGGTGCCCT
>PKWA01000016.1 GCA_003131665.1 Acidimicrobiaceae bacterium | reverse complement strand
GGTCCCAGTCCGAGTCGGTGTCTTCGATCTCACGCTTCAGTTGCGCGACACGTCCGGCGACATCTTCTTTCGTTCCACCACCGTCGACGAGTGTCGTCGCGTCTTTGGTGACGACGATGCGACGCGCCTTACCGAGTAAGTCCACCGTCGCACTGTCGAGCTTCAGACCAATCTCATCGGAGATGACCGTGCCACCGGTGAGAATCGCCATGTCTTGGAGCATTGCCTTGCGCCGTTCGCCAAAACCGGGCGCCTTGACCGCGACCGACGTAAACGTGCCGCGAATCTTGTTCACGACCAGTGTCGCCAACGCTTCGCCCTCGACGTCTTCGGCGACGATCAACAACGGCTTGCCCGACTGCATGACTTTTTCCAGCACCGGCACGAGGTCGTGCACCGCCGAGATCTTATTGCTCGTGAAGAGAATCAGTGCGTCCTCGAGAACCGACTCTTGACGTTCAACGTCGGTGACGAAGTAGGGCGAGAGATATCCCTTGTCGAACTGCATACCTTCGGTGAGTTCGAGTTCGATACCAAAGGTGTTCGACTCTTCGACCGTAACGGTGCCGTCCTTGCCGACCTTATCTATGGCGTCGGCGATGACTTCACCGATCGCGGCGTCGGCCGCAGAGATCGTCGCCACTTGGGCGATCTGCTTCTTGCCGGCGACCTCTTGACTCTGTTCGGCGATGGACTCAACGGCGGCCTTGACGGCCTTTTCGATGCCGCGCTTGAGACCCGAGGGGCTCGCGCCGGCCGCGACGTTGCGCAGACCCTCTTTAATGAGGGCCTGGGCCAAGACGGTCGCGGTGGTGGTGCCGTCACCGGCCACGTCGTTGGTCTTGGTGGCGACTTCTTTCACCAGTTGGGCGCCCATGTTCTCGAACGGGTCGTCGAGCTCGATCTCACGAGCGATGGAGACTCCGTCGTTGGTAATGGTGGGCGCACCGAACTTCTTTCCAAGGACCACGTTGCGGCCCTTGGGGCCGAGGGTCACCTTGACGGCGTCGGCCAACTTGTCGACACCGGCTTCGAGGCCGCGTCGAGCGTCCTCGTCAAACTTCAACATCTTTGACATAGTTCTTCTTTCGTATGGAGGGAGCGACGAGCGATGCCCGTCGCGGGTTACTTGGTGACGGTCGCGAGCACGTCGCGGCCCGAGAGGATCAGCAGGTCCTCGCCGTCGACGGTGATCTCGGTGCCGCCGTACTTCGAGTAGACGACGGTGTCGCCGACCGAGACGCCGGTTGGGATGATCTCGCCGGTTGAGTCCGCGCGACGTCCGGGGCCGGACGCAAGCACTTCACCCTGCTGGGGCTTCTCTTTGGCGGTGTCGGGGATCACCAGGCCCGAGGCGGTCGTGGCCTCGGCGCTATTGGGACGTACGACGATGCGGTCTTCTAGTGGGTGCAACTTCATTCTTCTTGCCTCCTGAGCAATTAGCACTCGATACTTGCGACTGCCAATTTAGCAGCCCCCGACGCGGAGTGCCAACGGGGCCCTATAGGGGCTCTAACCTTCATCAGTGGCCCTTACCTCGCTGCAGCGACGCGACCTGCGACTGCTCGCGGCCTTTCGAGGGTTCTCGGTGCTCGGTGACTCGATTGCCCTGATCACGCTATTTTTGCGCGTCGCGCACCACGGCCAGGGCTGGATGATCGCCGCGCTCGCGGTCGCCGGGGCCCTACCGCTGGTGATTCTCGCGCCATTAGCGGGCTACGTGGTTGATCGCCTGGCGGCCAAGAACTTTCTCGCGATGCTCTGCGCTGTCGAGGCCGTGATCTGTGTCGGCATCGGCTTTTGGCACGGCGACTTCGCCACCATCTCGCTAATGGCCCTGCTCACTTGTGGCGTCGCCTTCTCTCTACCGGGCTATTCGGCCCTCGTGCCCACCTTGAGCGGCGAAGAGAACGTCGTGGTGGCCCAGTCGACGATCCAGTCGGTCCAGGGGGTGGCGATAACGGCCGGGCCCGCCATCGGCGGGCTCTTGGTCGGCGCCATTGGCCAGAGCGGCCCGCTCTACCTCGACGCCGCGAGCTTCGCGCTGGCCGGCGTGGGCACGATGCTGCTGAGCAGCGATCGCCGACCTCAGAAGAAGGTCTCGAACCGCGAGAAGACCGAGCACGAAGTCAGCGCCGGAATCCGGCACCTCTTTCGCGATTCGTTGCTGCGTCCGGTCGTCGTGACGGTCACCGTGTTCATGTTGTCGCTCGGCGCGGTGAACGTCGCCGAGGTCTTCTTCATCACGCGCACCCTTCACGCCAGTGCCTTCTTCTACGGACTGGTCGGCACGAGCTTTGGCCTGGGCAGCGTCGTCGGCGCGCTCGCGTCGCGCCGTATGAAACAAGAGCCACTCACGTTGGTTCGTACTGCACTGCTCTGTGTCGCGATCATCAGTGTCTTACTCGGCACGGTCGGTCTCGTGGAACACGTCGTGTACGTCTTTCCCATCATGGCCGTGACGGGCGTGGCCGTTGGAGTCGTCAACGTCGCGACGTCGACGCTCTTCGCGGTGCAGACCCCCGAGCTCCTTCGCGGTCGCGTCTTCGCCGCGACGGGCGCGATGTTCACCAGCGCGGAGATCGGCTCGATGGTCCTGGGGGGACTTTTGTTGACGGTGGTGTCGCCCCGGACGATCTTTCAACTGGCCGGAGTCGTCTCGACACTCACGGTTGGTGTCGTGGGCCCCTTCGAGTTGCGTATGAGCCGTCGAGCGCACGCCAGAAAGTTAGTGGCTCAAGGCGACTGACGTTCGAGGCGCCACGAGGCGTCCTCGAGTAAGTAGATGACTCGATCGTGCAGGCGATCGTCGCGGTGCTGCCAGAACT
>PKWA01000155.1 GCA_003131665.1 Acidimicrobiaceae bacterium | reverse complement strand
TGGTGGTGGGCGGACCGTTCGCGAAGGCCGGCAACGATGCCACGGCCAGCGAGGCGCCCACGACGAGCACCATTGCACTCAAGAGGCGGAAAAGGTACCTCGTTCGCGGCCATCGGACTGGGCTCATGTGTCTTCTCTCTGAAGACCGGGCCCGAATGGCTAGAGGTTCGTGATCTAACAGTTACTTACTTCTTCTCTTCATCCTAAGTCCCGTTCGTGGCTGTTTCCTCTGGAAACGTCGCTTCGACACCGAAATGACGAATTGGAACTAGGTGACGAACTAGTAAACGGCGCCCAAGACTCCGCCACCTCATCAATACTCAGGGATTACCAAGGAATCAATCGGGTCGATGGAGGTGACCGAGGTAGTTTCTACGGTGAAGAAACCCAACCAATTTGTCGGAGGTGTACCTTGCGCGCACGAAATCATCCCTTGAAGTGGACTCGGCGGCACAAAGTCGTCGAATGTTTTGCGGCGTTCACGTTCGTCGCCTCACTGGGCGTGGTTGGCCTATCGGGCCCGTCGGTCTCGTTCGCTTCTACAACGACCTCATGCACGACGTCGGACCTTGTGGTGTGGCTAAATACGTCCGGCAGCGGCGCGGCGGGCAGTGCCTACTACAACCTCGATTTCACCAATCTCTCGGCACACTCGTGCACTCTCCAGGGTTATCCCGCAGTATGGGGACTCTCGCTCGCAAACACCCCGCTCGGCAGTCCCGCCGCCCGCAACGCCGAGCACTCCGCGGCCTTGATCACGCTCACCAGCGCGCGCACCGCCACGGGTCTGGGCGCGGCGAACAGCCACAACTCGGTCACGGCAATTCTTCAGATCACTGACGTGGGAAATTTCCCCGCCTCGACGTGCGCTCAGGTCACGGCCGCGGGACTACGAGTCTTCCCCCCAGGCCAACCACAGGCACTTATCCCCTTTCCATTTGTCGCGTGCGGCAAGAGCGGTCCGCACTACCTACACGTCGAAGCCATACAGAAATACGTCGCTACCCAGTAGTCGGAAACGCTTCGCTCGTTGAACGACACACGGCCTGGGTTTCAAAAGTCCACGACGTGACTCAGATCCGGTTCGTCATCGTTATCTCGTGAGACCAAAATAGTGTTGGGGTTTACTCTCCGTCAGGGCGTCTCGGTGCACGGCGAAGTTCATGGTTTATAACCCGCCACCATCGTGTTTGGTGGGCGCTACAGGACTCGAACCTGTGACCTCAGCCGTGTGAAGGCTGCGCTCTAACCAACTGAGCTAAGCGCCCGAGACGCCAATGCTACCGGCTTGCGGCGACGCTTTCGATTGTTCCGCGTTGTAGCCTTCAGCCGTGCCAAAAAACAGCGACTCGCCGTCTCGGTTGAGCTCAAGATTGGGTCGGGCACGGCGTCCGTCAGTGGCTCCACGAGAAGTCGTCCTCGGTCTTGATCATCTCGAACGCACCGTCAGCCTCGTGGGTGCGGGCGCGGCGTTGCTGTTCGCTCTGGCGACGGTGGTCGAATGGATCAAGAACGTCGCAACGATTGCCACGCAGACACCGTCGAAGGCCAACACGTGTCTGAGCGGTTATCACTTCGTTAAGGCCAAGTTGCTCTGTGAAATGCTGACCCACACCAGTCGCAGCCAGTGGGAAGTGCGATTTCTCTTCATCACGATCGTGGCTCTGTGCATTTTGTACTTCGCCCTGCGACGAAAGCGCGCGGGCGTCGCCTGTTTCTCCATTTTCTTAGGCTTGGGCCTGGGCGTGAGTACCGGGCTCGTCTTCTTCTTGTTGGGCGCGTGGCTGATTGTGCGCGCCTATCGACTGCAAAAGTATGGTGACGCGAGCTTCTTTGGCTCGAATCGGGTGGCCAAAGAGGAAGGTCAAGCCAAACGAGCGAACCGCGCGGCGAAGGGCGCCGAAACCAGTGAATCCACTGCTTCCCCGTCGAAAAGCGCTGCGCCGCCGACGGCGTCCAAGCGCTACACCCCGAAGAAACCTCCTCGCCGCCGTTAGATCATGACCAAGTTAGGTATGGACTATCCAACAAAGTGGGGTCGTGGTTACGTTGCGCGTTTCGCGCGAAACATCATTCACACCTACTTCATGGGGCCCTACGTCCGCTATCTCACGACGTTGGAAGTTCGTGGCGCGGAGAACATTGTGGGAGATGGGCCCTTCATCTTCGTCGCTAATCACGCGAGCAACGCCGACACGATCATTCTCATGACGGCGTTGCCCGTCCGGGCCCGCCGACGCACCGTGGTCGCCGCGGCCGTGGACAGTTTTTTCATGAACGCCAGTGACGCCTTTAAGACGGTGCTCGTCTTCAACGCGATTCCCGTAGACCGGTTGAAGGTCAATCGTCGAAGTTCCCAACTAGCTCTCGAACTCATCGAAGATCACTGGAATCTCGTCATCTATCCTGAGGGCGGGCGCACCCCCGACGGAAACCTTCACGAGTTCAAAGGGGGAGCGGCGTATCTGGCGGAGCGCTCGAAGGCGGCAGTCGTACCCACGTATCTCCACGAAGCCGGAATGATGAAAGGGCCCAAGTACGCCAAGGCTCCCCAGTACGTCGACGCTCCCAGTGAGCGCCGTCACCACGTCATCGTGGCCTTTGGAACGGCGATGCGTTGCGAGGAGGGTGAAAACATGCGCCGCTTCGGAGATCGAATTGAACGGGCGGTGGAAGTTCTCGGCCGTGAAGTGAGCGGTAACCCGAACTACGGGGTCGTCGTCGAGGGCGACTAACCCAGAAGCTTCGCGCGACGCTCTTCGTAGAGCTGATCGGCGACGGTCGACAAAGGACTGAGCTCAAGATCGAGGACCCGTTCGAGCACGCGGTCGGCGAACCAGGGATTCATCGCCAGGACCGGACCGTGCGCGTAGCTCGCCCATACGTTGGTCGTCTGATAGCCGTCGACGGCGCCATCATTGCCGCGGCCTCGCTCCACCCTGCCGAGTGGCTCGACACCTGCACCCAGCGTCGTACGTCCTCCGTGATTCTCAAAACCGACGAGGTCTCTCTCGCCTACCCGCACCACGAGATCGCCGACCGAGCGGGTCTCCCCGCGTTGAGTCACGACGTCCACGAGATCCAGTCCTTCAAATTCGTCGTCGCCCTCAACGGCAAAACTTGTACCGAGAATCTGCAGTCCCGCGCAAACCGCCAGAACGTAACTCCCGTTACGCACTCGCGAGGAGAACGAGGACCGGCGCAGTAAGTCAGCCCCCAGACGTTGGGGGCCGTCTTCTCCTCCACCCAGGAGATAGATCGACGCGTCCGGCACGTCGTCGCCGATGCCCACCGGAGAGATCTCCGCTGCAATGCCCCGCCGTCGCGCGCGCTCGCACAACACCCTGGCGTTTCCCCCGTCACCGTAGGTTCCAAGCAGTTCGGGATAAATGAGGCCGATGGTCAACACGCGTTCGATCTTTCTCGACACTCCTGAAAGGCCGTGTAGTTGGCCAGCACCGCCACCGGTTCCAACGACACCGGGATTAAGGACTCATCACCCACGACGACATAGTCGACGTTCCCGTAATCAAGTCGCGTCGCCAGATCGAGCCGGCGATCACCGAAACAGAACACTCGATGCCCCCGCAACAGCTCAAAGGGCACGTCGTAGAGCCACGAGGGATCATGTCCGTCGGCGAGGCGCGCGTTAATCGCGACCCACACGTTCGAGTCGTCGCGCTCGAGTGTTTCGAGCATGGCCGCGAAGCCCGCCGGATTCTTCGCGAGCAACAGGCGAAGACGGTGGTTTCGCCAGCGACGAAGACTAAAGCGCCCCGCCACGCTCGACAAGGAGTTCACTCTCGCCAGAGCAATCGTTAAGTCAGCGCCCACGAGCGAGAGCGCGGTCAGGGCCATCGCTGCGTTGGCACGGTTGAACGCCCCGGGCAGTTGCAAGTCGAGCGCGAGCGGCGAGCCACGCACGACAAGCCCGTCGCGAAGTGTCGTCGCCACGTTGATCGGCTTAGCGAAACCACACTCACACGACCACGACGCAGCGGCGAAGTGCAAGGGCTGGGTGCAGTGAGGACACGAGACGGCGTCGCTCGTCCACGGCGTGGGCACGTCGCACCAGGTCACGCTGGTCGCGAGCTCCGCGGCGTAGACGACCAGCGGGTCGTTCGCGTTCGCCACCACCTCGGTCCCCTGCGCGCTCGCCAGCAGTAGTCGCCACCGTTCAGCGATCTGGCGTACTTCGTTCGCGCGATCGAGCTGGTCTCGTGAGAGATTCAATAGTGTGACAACGCGAGCACCGGTCGCGTTAAGAACGTCGCTTAGCCACGATTCATCAACTTCGAGTACCGCGGAATGACTCTTTGACGCCGCGAGCGCCGCGACGAGACCGGCGGGCATGTTCGAACCCGTGTCATTCGTCGCGACAACGCCTCCCCATCCTGCGGCGATCATCGCTGACGTCGTCGTCTTACCGTTCGTGCCACTGACCAGAATTACGTCTCGGCCCTGGACCAGGTGCTCCAAGAGTCGAGGCGCCATGGCGAGACCAACTCGCCCACCGATGACGGTCCCCGAACCTCGAGCGGTGAAACGAGAAAGAAAGTTGACCGTGACGACGGCCCTTCTGGCGACGGTGCCGCGAAGAGAGGAGGCCGGTGGCATGAACGCAACGCTAACAACGTCATTACGCAAAAGGACCAACCGGGGGGCGGTTGGTCCTTTTACAAAACCTTGGGATTACTCAAGGGGGGGTTCGAGTAAAACAGGCTGCCATCAGTATGGTGGCCGCCATGGTATCTGGCAAGCGAATAGGAGAGATACTTTACATCTGTATAATAGATACATGGAGATTCGCCAGTTAGAGGCCCTGATCAGCATTTCCGAACACGGTACGTTCTCTCGCGCTGCCGAAGCATTGGGCACCGTCCAGTCCAATATCTCGAATCGCGTGGCTCGCCTGGAACGCGAACTCGGCACCGAACTGGTCGATCGGGCCACCGGCAATATGACCGAGTCGGGCGACATTGTGGTCGGGCGCGCGCAGCGAATTCTTGTGGAGTTGCGAGCTATTGCGTCCGACGTTTCGGAACTCAATGCGGACATCCACGGCCAAGTGACCCTTGGCATGATCGGCACGGCCGGTCGCTGGATCGTGCCGTTGCTACTGGAGAATCTGCGAGTGCGGTTCTCACGAATCAACCTTCAAATAAGCGAGGGAACCAACTCGGCGCTCGAGCCACGCCTCGTCAACGGCCAACTTGACCTCGCGGTGCTCGCGTGGCCCGTTCGAGCCGACGAACTTACCGAAGTCGATCTCTTTACGGAGGATCTCGTCGTTATCGCCGCGCGAGATCATCCCCTCGCCCAACTCAAGAGTCCACTCTCCTTTTCGACGCTCGCCCAGTACGAGATCCTCCTGCCGATGCGGGGCACGCCGATTCGCCGTGAGATCGACGAGGCAGCTCACCATGCGGGCGTGGAGTTGAACCCCTTGATCGAACTCGATGGAATACGGACCATCGCATCGATGACCTTCGACGGGTACGGCCCCTCAATCTTGCCGGCCACCATGTTGTCACCGCACCTTCGAGCGAGCTTCGTCGCCCTACCCATCGAGAACATCGCCAAGCGCCGGGTGGTGCTGGCGACTCGACAGTTCGGTTTTCCCGCGGCGCCGGTTCGGGCCATCCATGCTCTCTTGCTCGACGTCGTCGCCAACGCCACGAACGTGCCCGACGGTGTCTACCTGCCACTATCGACTTCTCTGCAATAGTCAAGGGGTGCCCCGGCCCCTAACGCCCCAAGAGATTGCCGCCATGATCGTGAAGCGAGATCGGGCATTCAGAAAACTCATCAAGGAAGTCGGGCCACCGCCGCCGAGGCGCAGCGCTCCCGTCGCGCAACGTTTCCCGACGTTGGCTCGTTCCATTACCTTCCAACTCCTCGCGGGCAAAGCCGCTAACACCATTCATCAACGAGTCATCGACCTCTGCGACGGCACCGTCAGTGCCGTCACCATCACTGATGCCGGTCACGAGCGATTACGCGCCGTTGGTTTATCAAACGCGAAAGCGGCCGCCATGCTCGACCTGGCCGAACGAACGCTTGACGGACGCATTCAATTGGCCCGACATGGCCGAATGAGCGATCACGACGTGCTCATCGATGTCGTCGCCGTACGCGGCGTCGGGCCCTGGACCGCGCAGATGTACTTGATGCACACCTTGGCGCGTCACGACGTGTGGCCGGCGGGCGACTTTGGCGTTCGTAACGGATGGTCGATCGTTCACGATCTGGACGAGCTCATTAGTGAAGGCGAGTTGCGAAAGGAAGGCGACGTGTTTTCCGGTGTTCGCTCTGACGTGGCGTGGTACTGCTGGGAGGCCGTCGGTCTCGCTCGCGCAAAGTAACCTCGCACTGGTGGCCCTCCTCTCTCTCGCTGACTTTGAACGCGACGCTCTCGAAACGTTGAGCGAGTTTGGAGCTATTCCCGCTCTTTCGCCGATGTTCGACGCCGAGTGGGAAGAACACGGGTACTTAGAGCAGGCCGCGGAACTTCTCGCGGCGTGGGCCCGAGCGCGCCAGTTCGCCAACTTTGACGTCGAGATTCACCGACTCAAAGGACGCACTCCGACGCTGCTCGTGACGGTCGAATCCACCGCTGGCGACGGTGGCACGGTCGTGCTCTATGGCCATCTAGATAAGCAGCCACCCTTGGGAGATTGGTCCGAGGGACTTGATCCCTTCGTTCCGGTTCGCCGCGGGGACCGTCTCTACGCAAGGGGGGTCTCCGACGACGGCTACGCCCTCTTTTCCGCGCTGAGCGCCATCGAAACGATGGAAGCCAATGGTCTGGCGCACGGTCGCTGCGTGGTCTTGATCGAAGCCAGCGAAGAGAGCGGCAGCCCCGACCTCGAGGCCTACCTCGACGCCTTGGCCGAACAACTTGGCGCGGTGGAACTTCTCATATGTCTCGACTCCGGTGCACTGACCTACGACCGATTGTGGGTGACAAGTTCGCTGCGAGGCGTCTTGAACGTCGAGGTGACCGTCGAGGTTCTAGCCCAGGGCCAACACAGTGGTTCAGTGAGTGGCATCGTGCCGTCGTCCTTTCGCGTACTGCGCCAACTGCTCGATCGACTCGAAGACGCCAGCAGTGGCGACATCCTCGTCGAAGAGATGCACGCCGAGATACCCGCGGCCCACATCCAGTCGGCGCACGACATCGCCGAAGAGTTCGGCGACGTTATCGCGCGCGAGTTGCCGACGTTGCCCGGTGTGGCGCTCATGGGCGCGAGCGCCGAAGAGCGGCTGTTACGTCGCACGTGGTACCCGACACTGTCGGTGATTGGCATGGGCGGTATACCGACCCCCGACATCGCCGGCAACGTACTTCGCCCCTTCACCACGGCCGTACTCTCGTTTCGACTCCCGCCGAGCACCGACGCCGTAGCGGCCGGCGTGGCCGTCGAGCGACTCCTCACGAGCGACGTACCATCACACGCCAAAGTGAGCGTGACCCTACATCCTGCGGACGGATGGGTCGCGCCAGAACTCGCACCCTGGCTGGCGCCAGCCTTAGAAAAGGCGTCGCTCGACGCCTTTGGACGCTCGGTCGGATTTACCGGCGAAGGTGGTTCGATTCCCTTTCTCGGCTCCCTCGCCAAGCGTTATCCCGGAGTGCAGTTCGTGGCGACCGGCGTCGGTGGGCCGCAGTCCAACGCGCACGCAATCGACGAGATGCTGGATTTACCCATGGCGGTTGGAGTCACCAACGCCGTCATTACTGTGTTGGAAGCCCACGCCAACAAGTAAGGACAAGATGACTGAAACGGTAGATCTCTGGGTGGACCCGATGTGTCCCTGGGCGTGGGTGACCTCACGCTGGCTTTTAGAAGCCGCCAAGGTTCGTGACTTTAACGTCAACTTTCACGTGATGAGCGTGGCCGTGCTCAACGACGGACGCGACCTGCCCGAAAAGTACATCGAACTTCTCCAAAAGGCCTGGGGACCCGTGCGCGTGCTCATCGCCGCCAAAGAACGTCACGGCGACAAGGTGATTGAGCCGCTTTACGGCGCGATGGGCAAGCGCTATCACGTGTTGGAGGAAAAAGACCTCGGCCCTTTAATCGCCAATGCGCTCGAGGACGTCGGACTCGAAGCCGACCTCGCGGACGCCGCGACCAGTACCGAGTTCGACGAGGCGTTGCGCGCGAGCCACCACCAAGGCATGGATCCCGTGGGCTACGAAGTAGGCACGCCAGTCATCCACGTGGGCGACGTCGCCTTCTTCGGTCCCGTCGTGACCCCCGCCCCCAAGGGCGAGGCCGCCGGCAAACTCTTCGACGGCGTGTTGCTCGTGGCAAGCACTCCAGGATTTTATGAACTCAAGCGAACGAGAACCGACGGACCAAGCTTCGACTGAGCGGCCTCTCGGATTCACCGGTAGCTAACTGCGAGGAACGTCCTTCCAGGGAACGTCCTTATCGTTGCGCGGCTCGCCCGGCAGCCCCAGCACGCGCTCGCCAATGATGTTGCGCATCACTTCGCTGGTGCCGCCTTCGATGGAGTTCGCGCGCATGCGAATAAAGGCCTTACGCATGTCGCCCCCGGTCATAGCCGACTCGGTGGGGCGAACCTGCGGGTAGTTCGAGCCGTACAGCATGCCCTCGGCGCCCAACAGGTTGACACAGAGTTCACTGGTGCGCTGATTCTCTTCGGCGAAGGCCAGTTTGGCGACCGCGCCCTCCGGTCCCGGCGTGCCGGCCCGACGAAGGTCATTGGCGCGCCAGTTAGTGAGGCGTCCTACTTCATTGCGGACCCAGGCACGCATCAAGTCACTGCGCACCGCGATCGCGTGCGCGTCGCGACGCGTCGACCAATGTTGGCGCCAGATCTTCAGGGCTTCGCCAATGAGACCCGCACTACGCGGCGGCACGGTGCCGCCAATGGACACCCGCTCGTTCATCAGGGTCGTGATCGAGACGCCCCAACCCTCGCCCACGCCGCCCAGGCGTCGCGTGTCGGGGATACGGGCCTCGTTGAAGTAACACTCGTTGAATTCGGCTTCGCCCGTCGCCTGATAGAGCGGCAACACTTCCACGCCCGGCGCGTGCATATCTACGAGGAACGCGGTGATGCCCTTGTGCTTGGGGACGTCGGGATTCGTCCGAGCGATGATGAGTCCATAGGCCGCCAAGTGCGCGAGCGTGGTCCAGACCTTTTGACCAGTCAGAATCCACTCGTCACCGTCGAGCTGCGCTCGGGTGGCCAGCGTCGCCACGTCAGAGCCCGCACCCGGTTCCGAGAAAAGCTGACACCAGATCTCTTCGCCGGTGAAGAGCGGTCGCAAGAAACGCAGTTTTTGCTCCTCGGTGCCGTGCGTGACGAGGGTGGGCGCCACCATGCCATAGCCAATGACGTTGCGTCCGATGGCGCTGGGGGCTCCGAGGCGAGCGAGACGGCGCATGGCCTGCAACTGGTCACTCGGCGAGAGTCCGAGTCCTCCATTGCCTCGGGGAAATTGCGCCCAGGCGAGTCCCCGATCGAACTGCTCACCCAAGAAGATAACGGGATCGGTCGTGGCCGGGGGAAACGCCGCCACGAACTCATCGATGAGGGCGTCGAGGTCCACTTCACTGGTTGCCATAGATCTCCTTTGAGGAAGTACGCGTTCAACGAATACTAGGCAGGTCCTTCTCAGCTCGTGAACGCTCCCTCACGTTCGAGTAAAACTGAGTGATGACGACGCCACGAATACTCGCCACGTCGGGCGGCTGGGTCGCCGGACCGGTACAGATGTCGGTGCGACTGGGCGTGATGGTGCTCGACGCCTTGGCCAAGACCAAGAAGGATCGCCCTCGAGTCTGTCTGGTCGAGACCGCGAGTGGCGACCCCAGCCTCTACTACGCGATGTCCTACGAGGCCTTTAACGCGGCGGGCTGTGACGTCACCGAACTCAAACTCTTCCCGCAGCCGTCGGCCGATCCCACCGAGCGCCTCTGCGGCAGTGACTTTGTATGGGTCGGCGGCGGGTCGGTAGCTAACCTGCTGGCGCTGTGGCGTCTGCACGGTGTCGACGACGCGATGCGCGAAGCCTGGCAACGTGGCGTGATCTTGGGCGGCGTCTCAGCGGGCAGTCTCTGTTGGCATTTAGGCGGCACGACGGACTCCTTTGGACCGACGCTGCGACCGGTCACCAACGGGCTCGGCTTCTTGCCCTACGCCAATGGCGTCCACTACGACTCCGAAGAGCAACGCCGTCCCCTGCTACACCAACTCATCAAGGACGGCGTGCTCGCGCCGCTGGCGTACGCCACCGACGATCACGTGGGTCTCTGGTACGAAGGAGTCGAAGCGACGAGTGTCGTGTGCGACAGTGTCGTCAGTGCCACCGAGGGCCCGGCCGCCTACCGAGTCGAGTTACAAGACGGCGAGATCGTCGAAACGCGCGTGGGCGTCGGCGACCGATTCAACTAACGAAACTCTCAAGCATTACGAAGCGTGCGGGCGCGGTAGCGCGGAGCGAACCTCATCGGCGCGACGACTCAACACCTGCGCTATCGAAACGACGTCCGTAGCTCCACAACCCTCCAGCCAGTTCGCCAGCATCAAGTACCCGTCTTGGGTCAGCACGGACTCGGGATGAAACTGCACACCTTCGAGCGCCAATGTATGGTGTCGAATCCCCATAATGAGACCGTTCGAACGCGCGCTGACGACGAGTTCTTTGGGTAGGTTCTCCTCCACGACGACGAGTGAGTGATAACGGCCAACGACGAGCGGATTGGCGACACCCCGAAACACGCCCACGCCGTCGTGTTCAACCAGGCTCGCTCGGCCGTGTAGTAACTCCGGTGCGGCGAGTACCTTGGCGCCGTAGGCCTCGGCGAGCGCCTGATGACCAAGGCAGACGCCCAGCATCGGTACACCCACCTCGGCACACCAGCGAACAATCGCCACACAGTTTCCGGCGTCGCGCGGGTGACCGGGGCCGGGCGAGATGAGCACACCGTCGACGTGTAGTGCCTCGAGTTCACTCGTGCTGATCTCGTCATTTCGGTACACGCTCACGGTGGCGCCAAGTTCCGATAGGTACTGCACCAAGTTGTAGACGAACGAGTCGTAATTATCGATGACGAGAATCGCTGGTGTCGCAGACATTGAAAGCAATCCTACGGCGCACAGTCACTATTCTTTCTCCATGGAACCCCTCGAGCTCACATCGTTTCTCGAACTCGTCGAGCAGGGCTTCAACGTGGTGCCGCTGCACGTCACCTTGCAGCTGGACCGTGAGACCCCCGTCTCGCTCTACCAACGACTTGGCGCGCGCGCGATATTTCTTTTGGAGAGTGCCGCTCTCGGTGAGGCCACGGGTCGCTACTCCTTCATCGGCCTCGATCGGCGTTGGCGCCTGAGCACTCGCAATGCCCAGACGTTGATCGAAGGAATCGAGACCCGCGTCAGTGAACTCGCGCCGCTGGAAGAGTTGCGCGCGCTCCTAAGCAGTTACCGTACCTACGTCACCAGTGAACTGCCCGACTTCATTGGGGGCGCAGTAGGTTTTGTGACCTACGACTACGTCCGTCGACTCGAGCGACTGCCCGGTCGAGCGAGTGAGCCCGCCTGGCCCGACGTCGACTTCTCGTTTCCCGACGTGGTACTTATCTGCGACCACCTGCGCCACGCCACCACGGTGGTGGTGCTCGCGCTCGTCGAGCAGGACAAACCGAGCGAGGTCTACCGGTTGGCCCGAGAGCGACTCGACCACCTGGTCGCGACCTTGCTCGAGCCTCCCCCTCCCAGTGACCCCGTGACCGAGCGGCTGATCGCCACCGCCCCTTTTCAGCGCTCGACGATCGAGATACGAGCAATCGCGCAAAGTCTCTCCAACTTCAGCCCCGCGGAGTATGAACAGATCGTCGAGCGGGCTAAGGAGTACATCGTCGCGGGCGACGTCTTTCAAGTAGTGCCGAGCCAGCAGTTCCAACGTGCGAGCCACGTAGATCCCCTCACCTTGTACCGAGTGCTACGAGCGCTCAATCCCTCGCCCTACATGTACTTGCTCGACTCGGGCGACAACCAGATCGTGGGCGCGTCGCCCGAGATGTTGCTGCGCGTGCACGAAGGCGTCGTGAGCACCCGGCCCATCGCCGGCACGAGACCGCGCGGCGCGAACGACGCCGAAGACCTCATCCTCGAAGCCGAGATTCTTGTGGACGAGAAGGAAATCGCCGAGCACGTGATGTTGGTAGATCTCGGGCGAAACGATGTGGGCCGCGTCGCGACGCCGGGCACGGTACGGGTCGAACGACTCGCCCACGTCGAGCGGTTTTCGCATCTCATGCATCTAGTCAGCCACGTGGACGGCGAGCTGAGAGACGGACTGGACGCCTTTGACGCCTTTAACGCGCTCTTTCCGGCCGGGACCTTGACGGGGGCACCCAAGGTACGCGCGATGGAGATCATCGATGAATTTGAGCCGGTCTATCGAGGACCGTACGGCGGTGCCGTCGGATACTTTTCGCTCTCGGGCGACGCCGACTTTGCCATCACCATCCGCACGGTCGCTCTTCGAGATGGCGTCGCCACGGTCCAAGCGGGCGGGGGCGTCGTCGCGGACAGTCGCGGCGCCTTGGAGTACGAGGAATGCCTCAATAAGGCGTCGGCGCCCTTATTGGCCCTGGAAATCGCCGATCGGTAACGCTAGTACCCCTTCGGTGGCAACCTCGTCACGAAATCGCATGTCGGGAGGAACTTCACACAGCCTCGGAGGGGGAACCGTCCGAGGCTGTGTGAGAAGTTTCGACGGCTAAAAAGCCTTCCGTCGTGCGGCGAGTGAGTCACTCGCCTCTTGCACGCTGTCGCGTATCGTGCTTTCGGCCCATGGAGTGGCGACACTTATGCCCGTATCACTACCCACTTGTCGATCATCGGAAAGAGCGACGTTGTCTTGAACTTCGGACGCGACGTCGCCGTCTCGAGTTCGACCGGCGAACAACTTCATCCACGTTGGAGCGTCTTTCACCTCGCGCCTCGCTCAGGCACGAATCGGCTTAGAGGTTTCGTGTTGATAGTCACCGTGACGAGGGCGACGGCGGCGACCATGGTTTGAGCGAAGAACCCCTTCGACACAGCGCGCACGCGACGTCTCGGCGCCGACGCCCGACGCGAGGGCAGCGAACTTTTCTGAGCCGTCAATTGATATATGGACACACAATTCCTCCACTGAGCATGAAGTCGTCGTGTCCGAACGGGCGACAATCGTCTAGATCGTCCGACCCGAACCTGGCGTCTTAAAACCGGAGGAGACTTCCCTCCACTTGGAACACACTATAGAACAATTCTCGAACTGGGGACGACAACTTTCCGCCTACGCGTCTGGCCTCGACACCGACGAGCGCTCGGGCTCCCCGGGCCGCCGTGAGAAAGACTCCGAAATCGAGCGAAAATCGTAGACTCGAATCGTCCCGGCATCGAGACTGAACGGAGAACCCATGGAGCGTTCGGCAATTCCCCAACGCATAAGTCGGGTGTTGCATTGGCTTGGCGACATCACCTCCCGAGCGAGTTCGGCCCTCGTGGTCGCCTTTGTCCTGCTCGTCTACCTGCTCATCTTGGCGATCAACAACTTCCCAGGAAGATGGCAAGTGGGCTTTTCTACGGTGGCCGAATCGATCACGCTGGTGATGTTGTTCGTCATCCAGCACACGCAAAGCCGCCAGCAAACTGTCTTGCAGCTAAAACTCGACGAGCTGATTCGAAGCTCACCGAACGCCGACGACCTCTTGGTCCACCTCGAAGTGGCCGAGGACGCCGAATTAATAGAACGTGAAGAGAGCCAACTGGCCCACCACGAATCGCTGCGAGAGACCGATCCCGAGGAGGAGTAACCGTCCCCTGCTTGGGCTCCGTCACCACGTCGCGTCACTCGGTGACGCAGTTGTGATCTCAAGGCGAAACTTCAAAAAGTACTAGCTCGGCTCGACACCGACCATTCGCGAACGCCAGCGAGAAGTGACTCGCCACCAGTCCGCACCACTTGTCACGCGCGACGGCTCTGCGTCGACGCGGCGCAGGTCGGCCTGCAACTGATCGAACCGGGCCAAGGACCGCAACTGACGATCTTCCAGCGAATGAAGTCGGTCAAACCGTCTCATGGTTGTGGTCCTTTTTCTAAGGTCACTACCGAACAAGCTCCAGTGGACTTTCAACGTTTTCCGTCGATTCCACCGTCTTTTGGCCGAGGTGCTTTGTAATTTCCTGTAATGAATGGTCCAGGTGCTGCGCGGATTGAATCAGTCGCTCCTTAAAGATCGTTCGTTCGCTCATCCAAATCTCTTCGCCCAAAGTGGGCTGCAGATCAGCTTCAATGTCGTGAATTTGCCGCTCGATAGCCGAGAAGAGTTGCGCGGCTATCTCGATCAGCCGCTCAACGTCATCTTGAATTGTCGTGAACTCCTGATGGAGACTTTCATTAGGACTGTTGAGTGAATCCAGCCTGACGCCGGAGTTCTCTTCAAATTCTCCGTATGAATTATCGCTTCTTGAAAGCATCCCTGACCTTCTCCCCCGCCTGCTTGAGATTGCCCTTCACTTGCTCAACGACACCTTCACTTTCGAGATGTTCATTTCCCGTGGCACTCCCCGCGGCATCCTTAAACTTCCCCGTAGAAATCTGGGCAAAATTCTTCGCCTTGTCTTTCATAGTCATACGATGATCACCAATCCCTTAGGGAGAGGACGTTTCCTCTCAGGTTTGCGGAGTTTCGTAGGTGAAACACCAAAGGCACCCTCGTCATCTCGGTACGAAACAAGTGCGACGATGCTGGAAGACCCATCTCACTCCCTCAACTAGTCGTACCGACAAAATGTCGGGCGAGTAGGAGGCGAGGTCTTGACGTCCTAGTGGGACAGTACCACCTCAGTGGAGATTTGTGGCAGAAATTTTGGCAAGGCGAAAGTCCCAACCATCTTCACCGCGGAGCGAACGGCCCCGCCCGGCGGCACTACTTCTTCGGCCGAGGTGGGAGAGGGTGATCGAGGTCGTTGGGGAGAAGTTCGCCTTCGACGACCCGAGTGGCGACCCCGGTAAGTCCTTCGTTGTGGTTACGCGCGTGAGCGCGAAGGCGCCCGAAGGCCTGATCCATGTCACCGACCGTCGCTTGGCTGATCATGCCCTTCGCCTGTTCAATGATGATGCGACTATTGAGAGCGTTGCTCAGTTGATCGTTGAGCGCAGTTGCGTTCAAGGATGACTGATGCTGAAGAATGGCAATCGTGGCCACGTCGGCGAGACCTTGAGCGGCGGCGACGTCGTCAACGCCCATGGGGCCTTGGTGTGTTCGAAAGAGATTGAGCGCACCGATCGCTCGTCCGCGTAGCCGCATCGGCAGACTATGTACCGAAAGAAAACCCTGGGCCAGTGCTCGCGGCGTAAAGTTCGGCCATCGATTATCGTCCTCTCTGAGGTTGTAGTTGACGATGGCTTCACCGCTTCGAAAGCAGTCCACACACGGACCTTCGTCCGCTTGAATCTGAAACAATTCCAAAACTCGCATCGACTCACTCGAGGACGCCACGAACTGCAACTCTCCTGCAGGTGAGCCCAACATGACCCCTGCCGCGTCGACATCGATGGTTTCGACGCAGCGATCACTGAGAACCGTGAGCACGTCAATGACGTCGTAATTATCAACAAGATTGTCGGCCAGCTCGACGAGCGTCGCGATCAAAAGAGACTCTCTAGCCATTTCTGCACCCGTCCCTTCATCGTTGGGTCACAATTGACGGCCTCACAGGAGTCGCCTTGGCCGCTCTCTCAAATATTAGTATCTTCACTGGTCAGGAGCACTCAATACGTCAACCCAGTTGCCATCCTCCTGATCAAAATGGGTTCGGCGGGCTACGACACTTATCGCCAGCATCGTGAGATCCTTGTTGATTGCGAAGGCGTGCGCGCGCAGCATGACCAGGGCGTCTTTCACGGTCATCGAGCCCTGTACGGCCACCATCCCGGCGGCCTGGTGCACCGAAAAGTCAAAGTTCGACGTGCCCTCTAATTCGCCGGCCAAGCCGCCACGAAGGGCGCCAGCCTGCATCGCCAAAATAGCCCGGCCTATCACGGAGGCCATCAAATAGGCGTCTGACGCTTGAGGTTCGCTCAACGGGCCCGGTTGGTCACGAAAGAGACTGAGTGAACCAAATCGCACCGCTCCGATCCGAATGGGAAAACCGAACACCGCCCGAGCGCCCGCGGCCAGGGCCCGGGGTGCGTAGATCACCCACCTCGCGCTCTCGGTCACAAGCAAGTTCTGTTCGTCAACGGCCTGCCCGGTCTTACTGGCGTCAGTGCCCGGACCTTCCCCCACCGTTATCTCTAAATTCATGAGGTCTCCAGCAATGCGATTGCTGGTGCACAGTCGCGATGCTTGTTCATCGCTCGAGGTAAGGGCTATTCCGGCGCCACTCAATTTGGTAATCTCCGCGGCAACCGCGCAGAGCGACACTCCGTGTGGATCTTCGCGCTCGTGCTGCGCCATCAGCGCAAAGATGTCAACCAATCGATCAGTCGTCATGGTGAAGGTCCACGCCGAACTGCGTCATCAATCCAAATCGCAACGCCCTGAACACCATGAACGCTCTCCTCGCTACGCAACGACGCTTAACAAGGGCTGGATTCAGCGTTTCAATATCTCAGATTCGAGAATGTAGGCAAAGCCTAGTTCGTTCGGGCACTCTTCTAGGAAGTTTCATCCTTTGTTCGCCGAGATTTTCCTTACACATTGCCGAGAATTTCGGCGAGTGCACTCAGCATCGTCGCCCAGTCGCGGCTGGACCGGCCAACCGATTGCCCCAGACCAGAAATGAGTGCCGATTAGGGTATAAAAATTGACAATGCCAGCGTGAACCATGTTCTAGGCCTGCGCTGGCCGGAGATCGGTACAGGAGGTAGGGCGATGACTCTTACTGGTACCGAGACAGATCCCTATTACTCTGACCGTTCCATCCCCTTCGACTCGACTGTCGACTCATGAGAGTGCGATCTCGCACCGTCACGGCCTCTCGGGCCACGCCCAATGTGTTCGCCCAGCACCTCTTCGCGCCGNNGGCGCTGCTCTCCTTAGGTCAAGATCGTCGTTGGCGTGCTGCAATGCTCGATCACGTGGTCGGCTCTGATCCTCAGTTGGTGCTCGACGTGGCCTGCGGACCGGGTGCGGTGACCAAAGCGCTGGCCAAGAGGACGTCCGCGCGAATCGTGGGACTCGACCTGAGCGAAGCGATGCTTCGAGAAGGCCAGTCCAACGTGCGCGGAGCCGGGCTCGAACGACGAGTCGCACTGGTGTTGAGTCGAGGTGAGCAACTGCCATTCGCCGACGCGACCTTCGACGCGCTGACCTTCACGTACCTGCTTCGATACGTCGAAGACCCCAAAGCGACAATGAAAGAGCTCGCTCGGGTCGTCAAACCCGGCGGGGCGATTGCGAACCTTGAGTTCGCCGTGCCAACGTCGAAGGGCTGGCTCGTCGCGTGGTGGTTTTACACGCGCGCCGTGTTGCCGGTCGCGGGCTACGTGACCGGGGGGAAGGGTTGGTGGGACGTGGGGAGATTTCTTGGTCCGAGCATCACCACTCACTACAAGAGCTATCCCGTTGACTGGACCATCAACGCCTGGGAGCACGCCGGCATCCAGCACGTGGAGTCCCGGTCTATGAGCCTTGGTGGAGGTCTCGTGATGTGGGGCTATCGCTCGACATGACCACGTTCAGGCCATCTTCGAAGAGGTCGGGGGCCGACGGCCCGGCCTTTTACGCCCGGCCGAAGTTCCTCACGCACCCAAGGACCCAGGAGTGGTGGACCTTGCTGCACCCGCCTTATACCGCGATGCATCTCTCGTTCGTCGTGATTGGTGCGTGCCTCGTCGGTCCGGTCAACGCCTNNTCGGCCCGCTGGCGATGCTCGCCCGCCACCTGCCGGCGCTGTTGGAGGATCTCCGCGGGCGGGGGATCGACGCTCACTCGCTGATGCATTTCTCGCCGTCGGGGTGGGAGCTCACGCACTCGACGAACTGCACGGGCGACCCCTGTCGACTTCAATTCCCGCATGGCAACTTCGTAGCGCCGCGTGGCTCGGCCTTGGGGGTGCGGTGGTACTCGGTGTCGTCGGTCTGTTCCTCGTCAGCGCCTATCTCGCATTCTTCATCGTCGTCGGCGTGGCAATCGCCCTCAGTTATAATCTCGAACTCTTCCACTCGAGATGGCATTCGGACGTCGTGTTCGCCCTGGGGTGGGGAGCCTTTCCCGTCTTGACGGCCTACTTCGCTCAGCACGGCACTCTCGGCGTGTCGGCTTTGGGGGCCGCGGCCTTCGCGGCGCTGATCTCTCAGACCCAACGACAACTGTCAACGCCCGCGCGCACCATTCGTCGACGGACCTCGTCGATTGAGGGCCAGCACGTCATGCTTGACGGCACCGTCGAGCCCATCACCGATCAGTCAATGTTGCGTCCCTTCGAACGCGCACTCACCTCACTGTGCTGGGCCACCGTGGTGTTGGCCGTCGCCCTGACGTACCTTCGATTTCATCCTCACTGACGCACTCGGCGTCAGTGAAATCTTCACGGACGCCCACACTTCTTCGAGAGTTCACCGAGGCGGCGCACCCTATGCTGAATCGTGAACGGAGTCTCACGCGAGGAGGTGACCAGGTGGCGAACGAGAGTGCCCAAGAGCGGTGGCGTCGACTTTTCGTCGCCGAAACCCTACGGCCTGGGAAGTTCTCCACGATGTCGGGAATACCCCTCGCCCCGGTCTACGGGCCGAGCGACGCTGAGTTTCCCGGGCTCTATCCCTACACCCGCGGGGTTCACGCTTCGATGTACCGCACCAAACTCTGGACCATGAGGATGTTCGCGGGCTTTGGCATCGCGACCGACACCAATGCCCGCTTTCGCGAAATCATCCGCTCGGGCGGGACCGGTCTCTCGACGGCCTTTGATATGCCCACGCTGCTCGGGCTGGACTCGGACGATCCAATGTCATTGGGAGAGGTCGGACGATGCGGAGTCGCCATCGACTCACTGGCCGACATGCGAGATCTCTTTGCCGGCATCGATCTGGGCAACATCACGACCTCCATGACCATCAACTCACCGGCGGCGGTGATGTTGGCGCTCTTCGTCGCCCAGGCCGAAGAGACCGGCGTGGTTCGAGCCCGTCTCGGGGGCACGCTGCAAAACGACATCTTGAAGGAGTACCAGGCACAAAAGGAGTTCGTCTTTCCGCCGCGCCAGTCCATGCGTCTCGTACGCGACACCATCGCCTTCACGGCCGCCGAGATGCCCAAGTGGAACTCGATTTCAGTGTCGGGGTATCACATCCGAGAAGCCGGTTCCACGGCCGCCGAAGAGCTCGCCTTTACACTCGCCAACGGTTTTGCCTACGTCGAACTCGCCCGCGAGGCGGGGCTCGGCGTCGACGAGGTAGCGCCCCGACTCTCCTTCTTTTTTAACGCCCACANNATCGACTTCTTCGAGGAGATCGCCAAGTATCGCGCGGCCCGTCGACTCTGGGCGAAGTGGATGAAGGAAAGCTATGGCGCCCGAGAGGAGCGGTCGTGGCAACTGCGTTTTCACACCCAAACGGCCGGCGTCTCACTCACCGCACAGCAGCCCGAGATCAACATCGCGCGTACCGCCATCGAGGCGTTAGCCGGCGTCTTGGGTGGTACGCAGTCCCTGCACACCAACTCCATGGACGAAGCCCTAGCCCTACCTTCGGAGAAGGCCGCTCGGATTGCCCTTCGCACTCAACAGATCCTCGCCCACGAGACGAACGTCGCCAACGTCGCCGACCCTCTCGGTGGTTCGTGGTTCATCGAGGAGCTCACCGACGAAATGGAACGAGAAGCCGAGATCATCTTTGCGCTCATTGGCAAGATGGGTGAGGGCTCGATGCTCGAAGGCTGCATTCGCGGCATCGAAGAGAATTGGTTCCAGGGACGTATCGCCGATTCGGCCTATGAACTCGAGAGATCCTTTAACTCCGGCGAGCGCATCATCGTGGGCGTGAGCGACTTCCTTGAGGGAAACGATGACAACGAGTTGGCAACGTTGCGCATCACGAACGAAGACGAGCGAAAACAGCGATCACGTCTCGAGCAGGTTCGCCTCGATCGCGACGCGAACCAAGTACGTGCAGCACTACGTCGACTGAGCCACGAAGCGAGCGATCCGACCCTCAACCTCATGCCCGCACTGATCGACGCCGCCAAGTCCTACGCCACCGTGGGTGAGATGATGTCGGCCCTCGCCGATGTCTTTGGCCGCTACGTCGAGGTTCCCTCGCTGTGAACGTACGCGTGCTCGTAGCCAAAGTCGGACTCGACGGCCACGACCGGGGCATCAAAGTGGTCGCGAGGCTACTGCGAGACGCTGGCATGGAAGTCGTCTACACCGGTCTCTTCCAAACACCCGAAACCGTCGCCAGCGCCGCCATCCAAGAGGACGTCGACGTCGTCGGGCTCTCGATGTTGTCCGGCGCGCACATGACCCTGGCGCCCCTCGTAGTCCAGGCGCTGCGCGAGCGCGGTTCAGAGATACCCGTAGTTCTTGGTGGCATCGTGCCGCCGCAAGACCTCGACGAGTTACAAGAGCTCGGCATCGCGGCGGTCTTTGGACCGGGCGCGAGCGCCGAGGAGATTGTCCGCACGATAACGGGCATCGTCGCACTTTCCTCCTAGGGCCCGTCGAACCAATCTCGACGCGCCCGTCGCTCTCACAAGACCGCGCTCTCTTCATCGCCTGAGTTCGAACGCGAATGCGTGGGTTCATTAGAGTCGTGTCAACCGTCGAGAAGGAGTATGCGTGTTGCGAGGATTCCGGAACTTTCTCATGCGAGGAGAGTTAATAGTCATTGCGGTGGGACTCGTCGTGGCACTCGCCTTCAACAGCCTCATCCAATCGTTTACGTTCGATATCGTCTCGCCGTTGATCAACGCCCTCGCCGGAAGAAGCTCGAGCGGACTGGGGATTGGATGGACACTGAACGGACAGTTCATCAATTTGGGCAATTTTATCTCCGCCATCATCTACTTCGTCATCTTCATGACCGTCATCTACTTCGTGCTGGTCGTGCCGTATCGTTCCTACATGGCCAGACAGGGGACCACCGTTTTTGGCGATCCTCAGGCGACGCCGCCGACGAAGTCGTGCCCAGAGTGTCTCTCCTCCGATCTGCCACTTGCCGCCACCCGGTGTCGCTACTGCGCCTGCGTCGTCTCGTAGCCCAGGAATGAACAGACCAACCCTCGACTTCGAATGCGGCGTCGAGGGCCGTTTGGACGCACCCGATGAGCCGGTTGACTTCGGGCTAGTTTGGAGCGCGCTATGAGCGACACGGACACACGCCCATTCACTCTCGAGTTCGAACACGTGTCCGTGAGCTTTGGCGGACTGCTCGCCTTGAGCGATGTCTCCTTTCACGTCTGCGAAAACGAGATCGTGGGCCTCATTGGTCCGAACGGCGCCGGCAAGACCACCGCCTTTAACGTGGCCTGCGGCTTTCAAAAGCCGAACTCGGGATTGGTCACGTTTCCCCAGTTGGGCCGCAGTCATCTCAAGCCATACCAACTGGCCAAGGCCGGCGTGGCGCGCACCCTTCAAGGGGTTGGACTCTTTAGTCATATGAGCGTTCTGGAAAACGTCATGGCCGGAGCGCAGGGTCGACCTGGCGGAGGACTCTGGAGTTCCCTTCTGGGCCCGCCCTCGGGTGCTCGACACGAACGCTCACTGCGCGAAGAGGCCATGGTTCAACTCGAACGACTTGGCGTCGCCAAGTTCGCTGGCGCGTTGCCCAGCGGTATCCCCTACGGCATTGCCAAAAAGGTTTCTATCGCGCGAGCGTTGATGGAACGTCCCGTCTTGCTGATGTTGGACGAACCGGCGTCGGGACTCGACGAGAGGGAACTCGATGATTTCATCGAACTCATCACGGAGCTTCACACGTCAATGAGCGTCTTGTTGGTCGAGCACAACATGGATTTCGTGATGCAACTTGTTCATCAACTCGTCGTCTTGAACTTTGGTCAGGTGATCGCTCAGGGTTCTCCGAGTGAGATCAGCAACGATCCCGACGTGCTCGCCGCGTACTTAGGCATTGACGAGTGATCCGCGTCGAGGGCCTTTCGGTCAACTACGGCGCGGTGAGGGCGCTGCGCGACGTCAGTTTTGACGCACCGTCGGGCCAGATCACTGCGGTGTTGGGCGCCAATGGGGCCGGGAAGACGACC
>PKWA01000068.1 GCA_003131665.1 Acidimicrobiaceae bacterium | reverse complement strand
GCCGAGCTGCTCGTCTACGGCGATCTCTCGACCGGCGCCGCGGACGACCTGCAGCGCAATACCGAACTGGCACGACGCATGGTGCGCGAGTGGGGCATGTCCAAGGAGATCGGTCCCATGGCCTGGGGCTCGAACAACCAAGTGTTCTTGGGCGAAGACCTCATGCACACGCGCGACTACTCCGATCACACCTCCAAGGTCATCGACGACGAGATCGAGCGCATTTTGCGTGAACAAGAGTCACGCGCGATCGAAGTACTGACGCTGCACCGTCGCGGACTTGAATCACTGACCCGCGCGTTGCTCGAACACGAGACCGTCGACGGCGCGGAAGCGGCCCGACTGATCGACGAGGCGAACGGCGAGCCCGTGCACCCAGAAGGAACCAAGACGGTCAGCGCGTTGAGTCACATCGGCAAGTCCGCGCCCTCGAAGGAAGCCTCACCGGTGGCTCCGGCCGCGGCGTCGCCCTCGAACATCCCGGCGCCGGCTCCGAACTGGCAGCCGCCAAAACTACCGGCCGTCTAAGGGCGCCACCACGTACACCCCGGGCGGGCTGGTCGGCAGCGTCAAGGTCACTACCAGCGAGGGTTTCGACGAGGACACCAGATAGGTCGCGCTCGGCGTGCTCGAGAACGAGGGAATCGTCATAAAGAGACTCTGGGTCTGGCCACCCGACAACTTGATCGCCCCGTCGTCGTGCACGACGGTCAACGACGAACTCAGATACGAAGAGACGTCCACCGTGATCGGTCGCGAGGAGATATTGGTCACGGTCGCGGCGCCAAAGCCCACGTCGGTAAAGTCGTTCACCAAAAACGCGTCGCCTGGGGTGACCGGCGATGAGAGCGAGAACCAGTTCCGGGTGCCAGTGGCGAGTTGGCTGACGACCGGTTCACTCGAGTGCAGCGTCAGTGCGGCGTAGCCAGCGGCCGGGATCGCCGGGTTCGGCGTGACTTTGAGCAAGCCCGAGCTAAAGGGCGCCAACGTCAAGGTCTGGGGCACCACGTGGTAAGAGCCGAGCCCGACGTCGAGCACGACGTTGGCCGATTGGTTGTTGGGGTTGGCCACTCGTATCTGGGCGGTCGCGCCCTGGTCCGTCGTCACCAAGGGAAACCACGACTCGTTCGTCGCGCCCGTCACGCCGGGGTTGAACGTGATGACGCCGTTGGCATTTTGCACCCCCACCACGACGATCGAGCCGCGAACCACCTTGATCCCGACGCCCACGTTGGCCGTATTGACGACTTCGGTGCCGAGGTTGATCTTGCTCTGGGCGTGCGCCGGAATGGAGATTCCTTGAAACGACTGCGGCGCCGAGAAGCCCGAAGAGGTGTAGATCGAGGCATTGAGCACCGCCGACGTCGCGGTGGGGTTGTAGACCGATAGGTACGCGCTCGAACCGACCAGCGTGTCGAATCCCGCGCCGTACCACTGGGTTACCCCCGCCGCGGCGCAGGGCACCTCGGTGCGCAGCGAACCCGAGATCTCCTCGCCGACCACCCCGCCGCCGCTCACCTGCACGGCGACCGCGAAGTTGTGACCGTGATCGACGGCGGAGGGATCAATCGCCTGATTGGCGTGTCCGGCAAGTTCGATCGAGGTAGTAAAGACGTGGCCCGTATCCGACACGACGCTCACACTCAGTCGTCGAGTGGCGCTCGAGGAGTTGTAGAACGCGACCCTTCCCGGCCGAGCGGACTGGGTGAAGGTGCCCGTGCAGTACAGCGCCGTGGACTCGGCGTTAAGCAGAACCGAGAGGCCGCTCGGGAGTTGGGAGGGATTCGTCGCAGTTTGCAACGTGGTGACAACGCCCGTTGCCACGAGGGCCACGACCACCACTAGGAGCAGTGGGAGACGGCGGGCTCTAGACATCGGTCGTCTCCTCGACGGGCGCCGGCGCCTTGACACGACGGCGTCGCCCGGTAAAGAGCCACTCGAGTCGATGAATCCAGCCAAAGCCGAGCCAGACAATCCCCCACAAGCCCAGGGTGAACAGTGCGATGAGTCCATTGAAGGGGAACTGGTGCAACACGATGGTGCCCGTTGGCGGCGTGCTCGTCGCGGCGACTTGGTAGAACGGCGTCCAAGTGTCAAAGGTGGTGCGCGGCGCGGCCTTGCCGTTCACCGTCAGAGCGAACGCCCCTGCGGGAGCCAGCCCCGCGACCACCGTGGAACCCGACGTGAGCGGCCCGGTGAATGACGACGAGCTAAAGATCGGCATCAACTTGGTCGAACCCGGGCTGGTCGCCGCGACGATGCCGTGAAAGAGCGAGTTCGAAAAGACATCGACCGACTCGGTGTCTAGCTCCAGCGCCAAGTCACTCTGGTTATTGAGCGCACTGAGTAAGACGTCCGGGGCGCGGTGCAGCGGCACGTGCTGAACCCCAGAAAGTTCGNNAGCAAGGGCACGGTCTGCACGCCTTGCAGTTCCGGCGCCGAGGAGTTCATCACCACGATCGTGGAGATGCCCGCGGGCGCGAGGAGTTGTCCGAGACGAACGGTGCGCCCAGCCATGGCGCTCTGTAGAGCTTCCATGATCACGTCGCTCGTGCCCGAGTCGGGCGGAGAAAAGAGTGTGGCGCCTCCGGGCAGACCGTTCATCGACGTGGCGGCCTCGAGTCCCGGCGCTACCGACCAGCCCGGCAGGGGTAGGACCGAAGGGTCGCCCAACCACAGCACGCGATACCCGCCGGCGGTCGTGGGCGCCAACGCGCTGAGCGACTCCGCGACACTCGTGGTGGGTAAGTCAAAGCGCCCACTGGCAAAACTGGCCAGGAAGGGCAGGCTCGCCAATAAGAGGGTCACCACCGAAAGTCCGGCCGCGATCTGACGCCAGCCAAAGCCCGCGTCTCGAAGATCGTGTTCCAACGCGCCGATGCCGAGCCCGATCAGTAACGCGAGCATCACCGCGTAGAGCGCCAACATCACGTCTAAGTCGGGCGAGAACGAGCCCAACCAGTGACGCGAGACCAGCGCGGTCAACACCAGAGTGAGCGCGGCGATGGCGAGCGCCTTGGAGGCGACGAGGCGACGCTCACCCTTACAAAGGACCAGGGCGAAGAGTGCCGCCACCGGCAACAGCCAGCCCCACCACGACACGCCGAAACTGCCGTCGACGTCACGCAGCAGCAGACTAAACGAGGGCACCGACCACGGTCCGCGCGCGAGTCCAAAGACCTCCAGAGCCCTTCGACCGGCTAAGAAGACGTCAATGGTCAACGGGAGAAGGAAGATGGCGACGTTGACCACGAGTGATCCGAGGAATCGCCAAGGGCTTCGAAAGGTGTGATCTCGGTCCGGTTCGAACAGGCGCGCTAACACCACGCCCGCAATCACCAGTGCCACCGCGACCAGCGTGGCGGGCGCCATTGCCGTGACGATCGCGATCAACATGATGAGCTCCATGCGCTCGCCGGCTTCGGTCGCGCGCCAGCCCCGATGGCCAAAGGGCACCGGCTCACCGTACGGGCGAAGCCGAAAACCGGGTACTTCCATCAACTCAAAGATCCGACGCACGATGAAGGGCAGACTCGCCACGACGATCAACACGTCGACGCGTCCTTGGCTGATCATGTTGAAGCCGAGCGGCATGGCCGCATACGCGATAGCACCGATAATGCGCGCGCGATTGGACACGCGGTCTTTGAGCAGTCGGCCCATCCCGTACGCGCCGAGGGGCACCGCGAAAATGAGCACCACTCTGGGCAAGATTCCCATGCGTCCAAAGACGAACGTGCCCGCGAAGGCCAGCACGCCGTATCCGGGCATGCCCGGGGTACCCGTACCGACGCCGTTGGACGACCACGACGCGAAGAAGTGGCGCCACGTCGTCCACCATGAGTCGAGCGGTGCCAGGCGCCCGATTAGTGGCAAGTGTGTCGCAACGAGGTTGCGAGATCCGATCAGCCACAAGATCCCCACCACCGCCACGACCGCGGCCTGAGCGCGAAACGAGGTCATCAGACGCGAGGGCCGCGCGCGCAGTTCCAGCAACTCGCTTTCGGCGATCTCGTCGAACTCTTCGTCCTCGGAGAAGGCGGCGGCAAATCCGACGCCGGCCTCCTCAGGTTCGTCGAAGGGCTCCGCGAACTCCTCGTCCGGCAGGATGCCCCTCGCCCGGTCGTAACCCTCGCGCAGCAACGTCAAGAGAAACTGCTTAAGACGGCTGGCGCCGCCCACCTGGAGTCGACGCAGTTCGCTGTCGGAAAGCACGCGAAGAGCGTGCAGTTGGCGACGACGTTGACGAACGCGCTTTCGCTGCTTGATCAACCATCGCCACGAGTTGACGATGGCGCCCGCTCGGTCCGTATCTCGTCCCACGAGGGCCAGCCCAATCTCAAAGACGTCGAGTACGGCCAGCATCATCAAGGTCCATACGGTGGTGCGTCGGCCCCAACCAGTCGCCACGACCAGTAGTTGGTGGCGACGGTGGAGGTCTTGGCGACTCGCGCGGCGCGTGCCAACTGCCGTGACGGGCCGCTCGCCCGTCGCGAGGGTCTCGCGGTGAGCGACTTTGGCCAAAGGCGCCACGACAATGCGCGCGCCCGCTACCTGAGCGCGCCAACAGAGATCGAGATCCTCACCGAACAAGGTGATGAGTGGGTCGAATCCACGCAGCGTCGTGAAAAGGTCGGCGCGCACCAACGTGACGCCGCCGGGCGCGACGAACACGTCGCGCTCGAGGTCCTGCTGACCGTGATCGATCTCGCCAAAAACGACGCGCTCACGAACGACGCCAAAACGGTCACTGGTCTGACCGGCGTGCAAGAGCACGAGCGGGTCCTCGTAGGCGACGACTTTTGGTGTAACGACGCCGGCGTTCGCACGATAGGCCGCCTCGACCATCAGTTGCACGGCGTCTGGCTCGAGCAATACGTCGTCGTGACAGAAGAGGAAAAAGGCCGACCCGTCGACCATCAGGGCTGCCTCATTGCAGGCCGCGCCAAACCCTCGGTTTTCGTCGAGCAGACGAACGAAGGCGTTGGGCGCGACGGCGGCCACGCGTTCGGGGACCTGCAGCGCATCCCCGTTCGCCACGACGAGCAGGCTCAGCTCCTCATAATTCTGAGCCGCCAAGGAAGCCGCCGCAGCCTCGAGGCCCGGCCCAGAACCAGTGGTAACGATGACGGCAACAACGGCCGGAGCACGAGAGTCCATCAGTAGTTCAAGGCTAGTGGGCCGAGAAGTATGTATTTGGCCGGCGATTTGTTCATATTGCCCACTTGACGCGAAATATCTATCCTTCGAGCCGGCGCGCCACGACGTCGTCGATGACGTCCTCGAGCGACACGTGTAGCGGAATCAACGGCGACCATCCCGTCGCATTGTTCAACTTCTCGTAGCTGCCTCTGGCGACGGGAACCTCGCTGGGTCGCAGCAGCGTCGAGTCGACGAGGAGGCGCACCTCAGGCGCGAGTCGACTCACCAATTGTGTCGCGATCTCACGTATGGCGACGTCGTGGCCCGAAGCCACGTTGTAGATCTCGCCCGCCGTTCCCAACGTCGCCAACAAGTGATACGCACGCACCACGTCGCGCACGTCGCTGAAGTCGCGCCGAGTGGAGAGGTCGCCGACGACTATCTCGTCCTCTCCACGTTCGCGGGCGTCGAGCAGTCGACTCACGAGCGCCGGGACGACGAACGTCAGAGCTTGACCGGGTCCTAAATGGTTGAAAGGTCGCGCGATGATCACGCGCTGACCCCGCACGCGCGCCGCCTCATGAGCAACCAGTTCCGCTTCGACTTTGCTCGCAGAGTAAGGATTCGCCGGCGCGACGCGAAAGCTCTCACGCAGCGGCTGGTCCTCTTCCAAGACCTTGCCGTAGACCTCGGCCGAACTCACAATCACGGTGAGCGAAGCTGGAACGGCGGCGTGCGCCGCGTCGAGCACCCGCTGGGTGCCGACTACGTTCACCCGCGTGAACTCACTGGCGTGCTGCCAGGAATCGCCGACGTGGGTCAGTGCCGCAAGATGGTACGTGACCTCCGGGCGGAACTCGTCAAAGACTTCGCGCATGCTGGCCGCGCTCGTGACGTCGTGTTCGCGGTCAATGCCGCGAACCTCGTCACCACTCTGTTCTAAGTGCGCGATCAAATGAGCACCCACGAACCCTTCAGATCCCGTGACGAGGACCCGCACGTCAGCTCACGTCCAGCGCCTGGGCGTACGCGACGAGATGTTGATCAACGCAGGCCTCCCACGTGAAAAGTTCGGCGCGCAATCGCGCACGAGTCGCCCACGACGCCCGATCGGTCTCGCTGGAGTCGATCACGTCGACGAGTGACGCCGCGAGTGCGTTCGCGTCGCCGACGGGCACCAGTCGTGCGCCGTCGCCCGCGACTTCGGCCATGACCGTGCCCTCGGTCGTCACGACTGAAGCGCCACAGGCCATCGCCTCAATCACGGGCAGTCCGAATCCTTCGCCTCGTGACGGGTAACCAACCGCGCGAGCGTGACGAAAGAGGGCCGGCAACAGAGCCTCTTCGACGAAGCCCAGGCGACGGATGCGCTCGCGAAAGGGATGCGCTGCCAGTTGAGCCTCAATGGGACCAACGCCCCATCCGGGTTGTCCGGCGAGCCACAACTCGATCTCGTCATCGTGTTGCGCGATCTGCGCGAAGGCACTCAGCAACACATCGAGACCCTTTCGCGGCTCGAAAGTGCCCACGAAAAGAATGTACGGAAACTCCAGGCTCAACTGATGGGCGTCGAACAACGACGCGTCGTCGTCACCCGAGAGTTGGAACTTCTCGAGATCGACACCCAGAGGCGTGACCACGACCGGAACGTGCGTGGGCACGATCTCGTCTAGCAGTCGAGCGCTGAATTCACTGATGGTCATCAAGACGCGCGCGTGTTGAGCGGAGTACGTGATGGCTCGACGAAAGTAGGCGACCTTGGCCCGTTCGTGCCACTCGGGATTCGTGAAGAAGGTCAGGTCGTGAATCGTGACGGCGGTGGGCGTCGAACCGCGATGGGGCATCGTGTAGTGCGGCCCGTGCCACAGATCGACGCCGCGCGCCGCGGCGCTCGTTCCCAATATCAACGCTTCGTAAGTCAGTCGCGCGGCGCGCGCATTGGGCACGAGTCCCGTGACCGTGGCGCTCGGCGATATGGCGCGCCAACGTGACGTGTCAGCTCGTCGAGTTACCAAGGTCGTCGTAACGTCGCGCTGGGG
>PKWA01000139.1 GCA_003131665.1 Acidimicrobiaceae bacterium | reverse complement strand
GATCATCACCGCGGTGTGGGTCGTGGCGCTGTGCAACGCCGTGAATTTGATTGACGGACTGGACGGACTGGCGGCCGGCATCGTCGCTATCGCCTCGGGGACGCTGTGCGTGTACGGACTACGTCTCGAGACCCTGGGGCTCTTGCCGGTCACGAACATCGGGCCGCTCGTGGCGGCGCTGACCTGTGGGATCTGTTTTGGCTTCCTGCGGGACAACTTTCATCCCGCCAAGCTCTTCATGGGCGACGCGGGCGCCTTGATGTTGGGACTCTTGATGAGCGCCTCGACCATGGTGATCGGTGGGCGCACGCCTCCGGCCAGCGGAGTGACCTTCTTCTTCTTCGCGCCACTCTTGATTCCCGTGTTCATTCTCGGAGTGCCGCTCATCGACGCCGTATGGGCCTTCATACGTCGAACGGCCTCGGGACAGGGCTTTCACACTCCCGACAAGAACCACATCCACCATCGCCTGATGCGTCTGGGCCACGGACACCGGCGCACCGTCATCATCCTGTGGTCCTGGACCGCGTTGCTCTGTGGTTTTGTCTTGTTGCCCCTGTTTGATACCAAGGCCAACGTCTTTATTCCCCTCGGGGTCGCGGTGCTGGTGATCGCCCTCTTTACCTGGTTTAGCCCCTTGCTGTGGCGCCGTCGCCGTCGTCGTGAAGAGGCCGACGCGCTCGACGAAAGCGTCATGACGTGAGCGACCCTTCATCGGAACGTCCCTCGGGCCACGCGGACCAGGAGAAATCAACCCTCAAAGATCTGCCGGGCCTGGCGGCCTTTGCGGCGATGGGCACGACAATCGCCTCGTGTCTCGCGGTCGGTGTCGTGGGGGGTCTGTACGCTGACCACCTGTGGCACAGCGGGCCGACCGGTCTCTTAATCGGGATAGTGTTAGGAACGGTCGCGGCGGTCGCGAGTGTCGTCAAACTCGTTCGGCGTTTCCTCTAAAATTGACTCTCCGTGTTAGAAAACCTGCCCGCCAACACCCTCCCACGTCTCTTGCGCCGAACCACCCTTTCGGCCATCTTGGTGGGCTTCGTGGGCTTCGTGCTCGCCCTACTTCTGGCTCCGCCCCTGGCGGCGCTCGGGGTGGCTCTGGGCGTCGGACTGGCTCTTCTCAACTTGCGTTTCATGGACCATCAGGCGGCCACGGTTGAGCTGCGAGGTGAGCAGAGCACCAAGGCCGTGCGCCGCCAGCTGGGCGGCAAGACCACGGGGCGCCTGTTGGTCGTGACCCTCGTGACCCTGGGCTTTGTCTGGCTCAACGCCCCCTTGGGAATCGGTATTGTGGCAGGGCTTGTTCTTTATCAAATCGTCTTTGTCCTGAACGTCCTGCGCGTCGTGGCAAACCAAGGAGGCATGGAGTGAGGACCCTGGAAGCCGCGGGGAACATCAGCGTCGGTGTGCACCCCGAAGTTCACCTTCTGGGTCTCACCGTCGACGCCGATATCGTCACCTCCACGTTGCTCGCCGCGGCGATTCTTCTCTTTTTGGGCTTTCGCATGCGCTCTAAAGTCACTGACGGCGTGCCCGGCAAACTCCAACTCATTTGGGAAATACTGGTCGAACAGGTCAACGATCTGGCCGACACGGCCATTGGGCCCAAGGGTCGGCGCTTTGTCCCCATCGGCGTCACGCTCTTCTTGTTCATCTTGATCTGTAACTGGATCGGCTTCATTCCCTCGGCGCTGCACCCGGGGGTCTCGGGCGAGATCTTGCCCGCACCGACGAGCGACGTGAACCTGCCCCTGGCGATGGCGCTCTTTGTCATCGCCTGGGTGCACGCGGAGTCCTTTCGCGCGCGCGGCATTCGGGGCTACTTTCGTCACTACCGCCAGCCCTACGTCGCCCTGACGCCCATCAACGTCATTGAAGAGATCACCAAGCCCATCACCTTGACCTTCCGTCTCTTTGGCAATCTCTTTTCCGGCGGACTCATGATCGCGGTGATGGTGACGCTGCTGCCCATATCGGTCTCGCCGCTGGGCGAACTCGTCTGGAAGCCCTTCGATCTATTTATTGGCCTCATTCAGGCGTACATCTTCATGTTGTTGACGATGTTGTACTTCGCCTTCGCGACGAGCCACGACGAACCCCAAACCGAACTAGTTCTTGAGACTTCGCACTAACCAACCAGGAGGAAATGAATAATGGCAACCAATACAGATGACATCGCCGGCGCGGTTCGCATCGCGGGCGCGCTGGTCGGTGGCGGCCTCGCCCTCGGCGGCGGCGCCATCGGTGCGGCGATCGGTGACGGTTTGGCCGGTAGCCAGACCATCGCGGCGATCGCGCGTCAGCCCGAGATTGAGAACAAGGCCCGTCAGTACTTCTTCTTGACGGTGGGCTTGGTGGAGGCGATGTACTTCATCAACTTGTTGTTCATGGTCGTGTTCGTCTACGTCTTTGAAAAGCACTAACTCTCGCGTGAGGCTCCCCTGGTGGAGCGTCACCTGTGTTGTTCCCTAAGAAAGAAGGTCTTTCGAGATGATGGCGACGTCAGTCTTCCTGCTACCCAACGGCACGTTCTTCGTGGAACTGGTGGTCGTAGCGGTCATTTTGTTTCTCATGACGAAGTACATCTTGCCGCCGCTCAATCGAGCGATGGAGGGGCGTCAAGAGAAGATTCGTACCGCCCTCGAGGCGGCCGACGCGGCGCGCGCCGAAGCGGCCGCGGCCGGCGACGAGCGCGCCAAGGTCTTGGCGGACGCCCGCGCGCAAGCCCATCTCATCGTCGCCAGTGCGCAGGCGACCTCGGACCAGTTAAAGGCCGAGTCGGGAGGTCGCGCGCAACTTGAGTACGAGCGGATCGTCGCCGCCGCACAGGGAGAGGTCGCCGCGGCCCGGGTGCACGCTATCGACGAGGCGTCGGCGCGAATCGGCGATATCGTCTTTGACCTCGTGAGCAAGATCGTCGAGCGCGAAGTCGATCAAAGTGCCCACGACGACCTGGTGCGCGAGGCCGTCGCCGCCTTGAACGCGGAAGCCGCCAAGGGAACGAACCGCTAACCATGCTTCCCAAACTCGAAGGTTACGCCGCCGCACTTTTGGGTCGACTCGATTCGAGCGCGCTCGAGGCCGTTGTGGGTGACCTGAATGCCGTCAATGAGACGGTCCTCGCGCGACAGAACTTAAGCGCCATCATGACGGATACGTCCANNTCCATTTCCAACGTCGCACGCGGACAGATCGTTCACGATCTGCTCAGCACGAAGGTGAGCTCGGTGGCCCTTCGCCTCAGCGTCTACGCGGCCACGACGGTGCCGGCCCAAGAAGTGCCCCACGCCTTTGAGGAGTTGTATCAGGTCGCGCGCACCCTTCACGAGACCGGTGAGTTTCACCACGCCAACCTGGGACTACTGGACGCGCGTCGTCGCGTCGGAGGCTTCGCGGACGCGTTGCTCGACGAGATCGACACGGAGAACTTCTCCTCTATCGAGGACGACCTCTTTCGTTGGGCACGAACGGTGGAGGCGAACGTCGAACTACGTCACCTCTTATTGGACCGAGACGCGCCGCTCGGCGCGCGACTGGGCTTGACGTTTCAACTCCTCGAGGGCAAGGTCAACCCCGTATCGCTGTCGCTCGCGCGCTTTACGATCGTCGGCGGACGACCCCGCGACGTCGTGGGCACACTTGACTACCTGGTGGACTACGTCGCGCACGCACGTGACTGGCGCGTCGCTCGAGTGCACACCGCTCGTGCACTCAACGCCACGAGTCAGCATCAGCTCGTCGCCACGTTGAGCGCCCTCACCGGCAAGAACGTGGAACTACAAGTGGCCGACGAGCCCGCGCTGCTCGGTGGCGTGCTCGTGGAGATCGGCGACCTGCGCCTGGACGCCAGCACGCGAGGACGTCTCGGCTCACTGCGAGAGGCCTTGACGTCGGGGCGGGCCTACGAATCGGCCCTCAATCGAAGTGACTAAGAAAAGGAAACTGTGATGACTGAACTCACCATCAGCGCTGCCGAAATTACCGAGGCACTGCGCAAGAACGTGACCGACTTCAATCCGGCCGTCGAGGCGGAGCAGGTGGGACGTGTCGTGGAAGTTGGTGACGGTATCGCGCGCGTGTCGGGACTGCCCTCGGCGAGGGTGAACGAGTTGCTCGAGTTTGAAGACGGCACCGTGGGGCTCGCGATGAACCTCGACGAGGAGACCATCGGCGCGGTGGTCCTCGGCTCGGTCGACACGATCGAAGAAGAACAGGTGGTGCGTTCGACGGGAAGAATCCTTTCGATGCCCGTGGGCGACGCCCTGCTTGGACGAGTGGTCAACGCCCTGGGTGAGCCGATTGACGGCAAAGGGCCGCTCGTCAACCCCAAGCGTCGACGGATGGAAGTCCAGGCCCCTGGCATCACCGGACGTCAGCCCGTGAGCCAACCTCTGCAGACAGGGATAAAGGCCATTGACGCCATGACCCCCATTGGCCGCGGTCAGCGCGAGTTGATCATCGGCGA
>PKWA01000162.1 GCA_003131665.1 Acidimicrobiaceae bacterium | reverse complement strand
GGGCCTTTTCAATGGTGATCCTCGAAGCCGATCAGGTGCACGCCGTTCGTGACCCTTACGGCTTTCGACCGCTCTGTTTGGGGCGTCTTGGCACCGATGACGCGGTCGAAGGGTGGGTCGTCGCCTCGGAGTCGCCGGCCTTGGACGTGGTGGGCGCCACGTTCGTGAGAGAGATCGCGCCCGGCGAGATGGTCTCGATCACCAAAGAGGGTCTGACGTCACGCCAACTACTCGAACCGGTCGGTGAGAAGCAGCGCCTGTGCATCTTCGAGTTNNTCGTCTACTTTGCACGTCCCGACGCGTATCTCATGGGCCATCAAGTGCACACCACGAGACGGCGCATGGGCGAACTACTCGCCTCGCAGTCGACCGTGGAGGCCGACCTCGTCATGGGCGTGCCCGACTCGGGGGTGCCCGCCGCGGAGGGGTACGCCAAGGCGTCGGGGATCCCTTTTGGCTACGGACTGGTGAAGAACCGCTACATCGNNGCGTGGTGCTGGTGGACGATTCCATCGTGCGCGGCACCACGACCAAGGCGTTGGTGGGGATGCTCCGCGACGCTGGGGCGAAGGAGGTGCACCTGCGCATTTCGTCGCCGCCCTTTATGTGGCCCTGCTACTACGGCATCGATACGCCGAATCGGGACGAACTCTTGGCGGCGAACCATTCGATCTCCGAGATGAATTCGTTCATCGGCTCGGACTCCTTAGAGTTCATCACCCTCGCCAACCTGCGCGACGCCATCCAGTTGAGTGGTGAGTGTTGTGACGCCTGTCTCACCGGCGCGTACCCGGCGCCGATACCGGTCGTGATCAGCGCCGCCGGAAGTCGCTGGTGAGCCGACTGCTCGAGGTCGTGGGCGCAAGGACCTATGCCGACGCGGGCGTGTCGATCGACGCTGGCGAGGACGTCGTGGCTCGCATTCGCTCGGCCGTTGAAAGCACGCAGCGCCCGGAAGTGCTCGGCGCCCTGGGCGGCTTCGCCGGTCTGTTCTCGCTCGAGACGTCGAAGTACAAAGAGCCCGTGCTCGTCGCGTCGACCGACGGCGTCGGCACGAAGCTTGAGGTCGCGCGTCTCGTCGGGCGCTACGACTCGATCGGGATCGACTTGGTGGCGATGCTCGTGGACGACGTGGTCTGTGTTGGCGCGGAACCCCTCTTCATGCTCGACTACGTCGCCGTCGGATCGATCGATCCCACCCTGCTCGAAGGGCTGATCGCGGGTATCGCGCAAGGTTGTCGCCAGGCGAATGTCGCACTGCTGGGCGGTGAGACGGCCGAGCACGGCGGCGTCATGAAGCCCGACGAACTCGACGTCGCCGGCTTCGCACTGGGCGTGGTCGAGCGGCGCGACATGCTCGGGCCCGAGCGCGTGCGCGTTGGCGACGTGCTGGTGGGTCTGCACTCGCCAGGACTGCGTTCGAATGGCTACTCGCTCGCACGCCAGGTCTTGATGAGTGGTGCCGCCTCGTTGTTAGAGCCGGCCTTTTCTGGGGCGACCTGCACGCTCGGTGATGAGTTATTGATGCCGTCGGTCATTTACACTCCGTGCGTCTTGGCGCTACGCAACGAACTCGGGGCCGGGGTGCACGGGGTCGCCCACGTCACCGGCGGGGGGATTATTGGCAACGTCGGACGACTGCTTGGCGGGGCAATGAACGCCGTGATCGAGATGGAGAGCTTTCCCACGCCGGAGATCTTTTACGAGATTCAGCGCCGTGGCCCGGTCGGAGCCGAGGAGATGGTCCGGGTCTTTAACTGCGGGCTGGGCATGGTGATCGCCCTTGACGCGAGTGCGGCCGAAGCGGCGGTGACGTTGGCGCGCGCCAACGGCTTCGGGGCCTCGGTGGTGGGCGACGTGCGCTCGGGCGTGGGCAAGGTCGTTCTGTCGTGAGTGACGCCCGAGAACGAGTTCGTGCGCACTTGCTCGCGCACTCGGTGAAGCAAGGCGAGTTCATCCTGAAGTCTGGCGCGACCTCGTCGTGGTTCATTGATTCCAAGAAGACGATTTGCGCCCCCGACGTGATGGAGGATCTTGCGACCTTGGTGTTGGCCGTGATCCCAGAAGATGCGACGGCGATTGGCGGACTGACCATGGGTGCTGACGGGGTGAGTTTCATCACCGCCGGTGTGGCCTCGACCAAGGGTCGGGCGCTCCGGGCCTTCAGCGTTCGAAAGGAAGTGAAGGATCACGGTGCGGGAGGGCGCATCGCCGGGGTGCTCGAGCCCGGCGACCGCGTGGTCATCACCGAAGACACCGTTACGCGCGGCGCGAGTCAACTCGAGGCCGCGCGCGTCGTACAAGACCTGGGTGCGGAAGTTGTCTTGATCCTGGCCGTCGTCGATCGTGGGGGGACGGCCGGCGCCGTGGCGGCGAAAGAGGGGCTACGTTTCGCGGCACTCTTTAGCGCCCCCGATCTGGGCTTTCCCTACGAGGGCGCGTAGTCCCGGGCGAGGACGTCGAGGACACGTGAGCGCCACGCGTAGAGCGCGGGGTAGTTCTCTGCCGCGGTGTGGCCAAAGCGCAGGACGAGCGCATCGAGCGCGGGTACGACGCTGATCATCTGACCCTCGTAGCCGCTGGCCCAGTAGGTGCCGTATTGGTCGCCGGTTACCCACCACTGCCAGGAGTAGAACGATCCGCTTTCTTCTTCGACGCTGAGCGGTGTTTGGGCCGACGCGGCCCACTCTCGAGAGACGAGTTGAGATCCGTTCCACTCGCCACCGCGCAAGTAGAGCAGTCCGAACTTGGCGAAGTCAAGCGCGCTCGCGTGCACGTAACTCGACGCCACCCACACCCCGGTGTCATCAAACGTCGGCTCGGCGCTCTTCATCCCGAGCGGTGAAAACAGTCGACGCGTGAGGTACTCGCGGTAGGCGTCGGCGTGGCCCACGACGTCGGCCACGATCCGACTGAGCAGGTTCGTGGTGCCACTGGAGTAGTTGAAAAAGGTGCCCGGTTCGTGGGCGAGCGCCACGCGCGCGGTGTAGGCGGCCACGTCTTGTTTCCCCTCGCCAAAGAGCATTTCTATGACGTCGCTGGTCTGGCCGATCTCGTACTCTTCGACAAAGCCCAAGCCGTCGCGCATGGCCAGAAGATCGCGCATTCGAATCCGGTGACGGGGATCGTCGTCGTCGTGCCATTCGGGTACCGGGGCGAACTGGTCGGGGTCGAGTCGACCCTCGTCGACGAGCGTGCCGATGATCAGGTGCAGCATCGACTTCGCCATGGACCACGACAGCAGTGCACTCGAGGCCGTGATGGCTTCGGCCGGCCGATCGAAGAACTCCATCACGCCGGCGTAGCGCTCAACGAGCACTCGGCCCTTTTGGATGACCACGACCGCGTTGGTCAGAGCGAGCTCGTCACGCGAGAACATCTCATCAACCACGGCGTCGAGATCGAGCTGGTGAGGGTGAGTGCCGCGGGGCCAGACGTCGGAGGGCCACGCGACATCCTTTGCCTGGGCGACGAAGCGTGGAGTGATCAGCGGGAGAGTGGACTCGGTCACGATGGGTGCATTTTGGCACGTTCCAACCTTGTGAGCGCACTCGTCGTGGCTCAGGCGAGCCCTTTGTCGAGCTTGGCGGAGTCAGGCCCTTTGGACGGTATTGAAGTCAAGAGAGCTTGCTCGATGGGAGTGGCGCACTAGCGAGTTCGGGTACGACGAGACGGCGTCGTTTCGATCAATGTCGTCAATCATTCGATGGTCATTGAAACGAGCCATCGATTCAAGTGAATGGTGGTCGAGACCGGCGTCGATCCGGTGACCTCACGCTTTTCAGGCGCGCGCTCTNNGGATTTGAACCCGCGACCTCCGCCTTGACAGGGCGGCGTGCACTCCGAGCTGCACCACAGGTCCTCGGTGTTCTCAGAGCCGAAACGCTGAGACGCGAAGTGCCAGTCTATCCGTTAGCCCTGAGCACTTTGAAGAGAGATTCTTGACACCCGACGTTACCGAATGAGAGCCGCGCCATAACGAAACGCCGGATCGATGTCGGCGTTGCGCGAAGAGACGGCGACTCTATTCCTCAACTCTCTTAACAAGGCAGAAGGGATGGCCAATGGGGTCGAGGAAGACCCGAAAAGTCGTGCCCGGCTGAAACTCGGCCTTCGTCGCGCCGAGCTCCAGCGCGAAGGCCTCACCCTCGTCGAGATCGTCCACGAGAAAATCGAGATGAAGGCGTTGGGGCTGGGGACCTTCGGGCCACGTCGGAGGAACGACGTACGCGACTTTCTGAAACCCGATGGTGGGGTGACCACTGTTCACTAACTCGATCCACGTCACGTCTTCGGGCAGAAAGTCACCGAGAGGCTCGACCTCGAGTCCACAGAGTTGAGAGTAAAACTTTGCGAGTTCTAGTGGTTCGGGACAGTCGATGGCGGTGACCGAGAATTGAATTGTTTGCATCAGCGCAAGATAACAAACTACGACCGCGCGAGGTGAGTCGAAGAGTTCAGCGCACCTCATCGCACGAACGAGGATGTTGAGCGGACCTCGTGGCTTGGGGGTAACAAGGTGTTCGATGTTCGCGAGGATCTGACGCCGCAATTGTCCGGCGAGAGAGCGACTCAAGATAGTGGCCAGCACCGCTTCGTGCGTGCGAAGCAGGGTCCCAGATTGTGGAAATCCGGTCCCGCGGGTCCCAAAGAACTGATTCGTAAGGGCCCAAACTTCTCGGAAAGTTTTCAGCCGGTATCTAAACTGTATTAACTACACCAGCAAAGTGTTGCATCATCCGCTACAGACCAGTAATTGTCCCAAAATTGTCATGAAATTGAGAAGCGAAATTGGCCCCCCGAGGTTGTGATTTCTTGATTTTTCCCGTAGAATATTGGTTGCAGTTTCTAGATGATTTGTGTTGCGTCTAGAGATTGTCAGGGGTGCTTAATCAGCTGATTGAGGATGGTTGTCAAAAAATAAGCAGGAACGGTTCTTCACGACTCCGTTCCGTTGGATGAGACACGTGTGGATAAAGGCCGCCTTGATTGCGGTCGCAGTCCTCGGCGGCCTAACGCTTTTTGTCTCCCTGGCGTTTGCTGCTACTGGAGTCACCGCGGTCACGTTCTCCCCCTCCACTGCCGTCGCTCATGCTTCATCAACGTGGACGGTGGGCTTCACGCCGTCCACCACGATGACGAATGCCTCAACCATTTCGGTCACCTTCCCCACTAATTTTGTAGTCTCGGCGTCGCCCACCGTCGCACTTGGTGCTGAGTTTGGCACTGAAAAATGTGCCCTCAACGCCCATACCGGTTCGGGTCAGGTTGTCAGCATCACGATGTCGAATAGTGGTGGAGCATGCAGCGCAACGTCAGCTCATGCGCTTACCCTGACCATTGTCGTCACCAACGGACCCGCAGCTTCGTATCCGGCCGCAGACTTTCTAATACACACGACTAACGACACGACACCCGAATCACCTGCCTCGGCAATTTCAGTCACCGCCGCGGGCACCACGACCAGCGCGGTGAGCTTCACCGGTTCGAG